>JBHWSH010000135.1:0-8333 GCA_043427135.1 Marmoricola sp.
CAACCGGAGCCTTCGGACTCTGACGTAGCGGCAGCGATCCAAACGGCCCCGACCGGGCGCACCCCTCTCGGTTCAGACCGCGACACCTACCTGCAGCCAGTCCTGCGTGATCGCGGCAACAAGACCGCCACGGAGCGCTGCAAAAACCCCGCCACCAAGCGAACGAAGCCACAGCGCAAGGGGCCCGTCAGGCCCAGATGTACTCCTCGGCGATCGCGCCGTCGCGCCACTTGGCCACAGTGACCATGCGGTCACCGTTCTCGAACTCGCCAATGACACTTCGGCTTAAGGAGCGACAGGGTCAAGGTATCGGCCAGAGCGCCCCGGATAGGGATCCCGCACTGGCGCGCTGCGCGAGCCCATCGCCATGCGTACTACTGGTGGGTGTTGCGCCGATCGGCCCGCGCCCGCGCCTTGATGCCCTCGATCACCTTGGTCTTGGCCTCCGCGTAGGCGTTCATGTCCGACCAGTCCCGCTGCAGGAGGTCGCGCTTGACGCGCTCGTAGAGGTCACGGTCTTGTGCATCGGCGCGCAGCTGGTCTCGTAGGAGTAGGTAGTCGGCGGCAGCCGGGTCGTTCGCCTCAAGAAGATGGACGTGCACGTCACGCTGCGGAGTGCGGACCATGCGGTGGCCGGGTTCGCGGACCCGAAGCTGGTAGCCAATGGATACCAGTTGTTCGAGGTAGTCCTCTTCGGCAGTGATGTCCGGAACGGTGACCAAGACGTCGATGATCGGCTTGGCGGCCAAACCCGGCACCGAGGTCGAACCGATGTGCTCCACGGCGATGGCGTTCTCACCCATGGCGCTGGTAATGCGCGCGTGGTGCACCGAGTACGCCGCCTGCCACGCCGGGCTGTAATCCTCGATCAGGAGGGTTCGCTTCTCGACGCCGCCAACCAGCACGGCCTCGGTGACATCGGGGCGTCGCCGTGAAGTCCTAGGTGACGTGGGCATTGGGTCAGCGTATCGAGCCCTGGTCTTCCGGCCCGCCGGCACCTCGCGCTCGACATCAGCCCCTGCGGCCCCGGTGACGGATCCCTTCTGGGAGGGCTCGCTTCTGTGACGTGGCGCCACAGGTGACAAGCGTGCCGCTCGGACGAACCCCAATGTCTACCCCTTAGGTAGATCTTGACATTGACAGCGACTTGTCAAGGTTCGCTGCATCTCGACACCAGCTGTCGAGATGCAGGGAAGACGGATGAGTTCAACGCTGGCGATGTTGACGAGACCGATGCCATTAGAGGCCTTCGTCAAAGTGCGCGGACCGCGGCTACTAGGAGACTTTCCGCAGGATCGGTGTCTGGCCAGACTCTGATCTAGGTGATCGGCGGGACGCTCTCATTCGCGGCTGCCCACCCGCTCTTGGGTGTGGCTGTCATCTGGAATGCGACCCGTCGTTCACCGTGACGAGGCGTGGCTTAAGAGGGGTCTGCCCAGCTCGTAGTAGCACTGCCCACCTCGCCGTCCGAGTGGATGCCAGAACACAGATGAGGTGAGTAGATGAGCAAGACGAAGGGCGAGATCATCGGGGTCGACCCCCACAAGATGTCGGTGACGATCGAGGTCGTCGACACCCACGAACGGCTCCTCGGCAGCGGACGGTTTGAGACCACCAACGCCGGGTACGCCGCGATGCAGCGGTACGTGAAGCAGTGGCCCGACCGACTCTGGGCCGTCGAGGGAGCCAACGGCGCCGGTCGTCCACTGGCCCAACGACTCGTCGCCGCCGGCGAGCAGGTCGTCGACGTGCCAGCCAAGCTCGCCGCACGCGTGCGGCTCTTCGACACCGGCCACAACCGCAAGACCGACGCCCTGGACGCCCACTCCATCGCGGTCGTCGCGGTCCGCACCGAGGGCCTGCGGGTGCTGGTCGAGGACGGTGAGCTCGAAGCCTTGCGGATGCTCACCGACCGCCGCGACGAGCTCGCCCACCAACGAGTCCAGACCGTCAACCGGCTACAACGACTCCTCAGCGAACTACTGCCTGGCCAGCGCAAACGCGACCTGTCCGCCGCCCAGGCCAAGGCGATGCTCGTCACCGTGCGACCCCGTGACATCTGCGGCAAGACCCGCCGCCGGATGGCCGCCGAAGAGATAGCCGACCTGGTCGCAGTCGACGCCAAGCTCAAGAAGATCAAGGCCGAGCTGAAGGCCGCGGTCACCGCCCGCGGGTCGCACCTGATGGACATCTACGGCATCGGACCGGCAGGCGCGGCCCGCGTGCTGGCCGACGTCGGCGACGTAGCCCGGTTCGCCGACCGCAACCGGTTCGCGTCCTGGACCGGCACCGCGCCACTGGACGCCTCCTCAGGCGAGCAAGCCCGCCACCGGTTATCGCGGGCCGGGAATCGGCGGATGAACCACGTCCTGCACGTCGCCGCGATCGTGCAGATCCGCCACGACACCAAAGGCCGCGCCTACTACCGCCGCAAGCTCGCCGCCGGCAAGACACCGATGGAAGCACTGCGCTGCCTCAAACGGCGCCTGTCCGACGTCGTCTACCGCCAGCTCATCGCCGACGCTCAACAGCAGGATGGAGCGGATCCGGGAGGGCACTGCGGGGCGGCTCTTCAATCCAGCGCGGTCGACTCGCACCCGCTCATCGACACTTCGGATCAGCCACTTCCCGGACCCGCGAACCCGACGCTACGCCCAGATAGCGACCCCGTGAAGAACCTCGTTCCAAGCACCCGTTGACACAGAGGGGTGCCAGATCCGGGTGTTCCGATCAGGCGCCTGCTCTCGCGACTGCTTCGACAGTCGGCGCATCGCCGGAACGACTCGGCATCACGAACATCCGGGACTGCTGCACGATCAGGTGACAGTGATTAGTCACGCAGCCTGAGTGGCTGGCGTGGTCATGATTGTCTCGAACTCGATCGGGGTCAACCGGCCGAGACGATCCTGCCGAATCGTTGTGTGAACGCTCTGCCCAGCTGTGACACCGAGAGGTGAACCAGCGCGGCAAGGTCACGGAGCCGCCAATCCCGTTGAGGTGCTTCTGCGAGCAGCCGCGCTGCCAGTTCTGTGGATGTTTCACCGGAACGGTGCTCCGTGGCACTCCTAGCTGTACTGACCGGACACGTTGATCGAGGATCGGCCGGTGACGCGAGATACTCGCTGAATGGGCGAGCCGCAGGTTGAAGAGGTCAGCGCAGACTTCGCGCGCCGATGGTGGAAGTCCCTGATGGCGAACGCGGTGGCGCTTGTGGAGGATGCCCACGCCCTGGCGGACCGGGGCAGTGCTGGCCGGGCTCAGGCGCTCCTGGTGCTCGCGATGGAGGAAGTGGCGAAGGCACGCTGGCTGTACGAGGCCGCCGAGTGGGAGTGGAGTGCACCTTTGGGCCTCTACGGAGTGCAACCTCGCGAACCTGGCCTGGTTCGGGTTCCGGACGGACTACGCACCACCCGCGCACCACATGCAGAAAAGCTGCAGGTGGCGGAGCAGTTTGCGTCAGGTCTGGGTGGCTTCTGGGACCCAGACCGCCGGATCGAGTACTACCAGTTGCCGGACTTGGAGACGTTCCATGGGTTGGCGCGGCAGCGGAACCTCGACAAGCAGGTTGGCTTCTACGTCGACCGTGCAGCCGACCAGATCGCCTCGCCGCTGGACATACCCGCCGGGGGGATCGTGGAGCAGATTCGTCGAGCGGCCAAGGTAGTTTAGATGCATCTGATCCAGGACCACACCCGCCAACAAGACGCCTCCGTTCCCAGCCGGATCGACTCGGCGGAGGATCTCCACTGGACGATCCTTCCCTACTCGGACCCCGAGTTCTTCACCGAGGAGTCGCCTGGCGTGGGCGTCGAAGCCGCCGAAGAGTAGCCAGCCGCTCTGAGTTTGGTGAGTGGCGGATGGTTATCGCACGCGGTGTGCGGCCGCACTTCGTTGTAGTGCCCCAGCCACGGCTCGAGCGCGTCGCGGCGTTCTTGCTCGCTGGTGTAGCAGCGGGCGTAGGCCCACCCGTCGGCCATCGTCCGGTGGAAGCGCTCCACCTTCCCATTGGTCTGCGGGCGGTACGGGCGGGTCCGTTTCGGCGTGATCGACAGGGCCTCGCAGGTGTCGCGCCACAGGTGCGACCGGTACGCCCCACCGTTGTCCGACAGCACCCGTTCGATGGTGACGCCATGGCCGGCGAACCACTGCACCGCCCGGCGAAGGACGGCGACGGCGGTGACGGCCGTCTCGTCGTCGTGGACCTCGGTGTACGCGACGCGGGAGTGGTCGTCAATGACGGTGTGCACGAACGCGTACCCAAGCTTGGGGCCGCCGTACTGATTGCGCGGCTTGCCTGGGGTGACGGCGCGGTTCTTCCCGCCCTGGCGGCGACCGACGTAGCGCCAGCCGCCGCCGTCGGGGATGTTCCCGAGCTTCTTCACGTCCACGTGAACCAGCGACCCGGGGTGGGGGTGCTCGTACCGGCGGACGGGTTCACCGGTGGCCCGGTCGACGTAGGACAGCCGGTTCAGGCGCGCGGTGGTGAGGATGCGATGCACGGTGGAGGGTGCGATGTCGAGTCGGGAAGCGAGCTGAACGGGTCCTTCCCGCAGTCGCATTCGTAGGCTCACGCACCGCTTTGACACCGTCTTCGCGGTCTTGTTCGGCGACGATCTTGGGCGTGACGACCGGTCCTGCATGGACTCGCCGGCCCGGTAGCGGTCGACCCATCGCTTCACGGTCGGCCAGGACACCTGGAAGCGGGCGGCGACCTCGCTGATCGGCCACCCGTCCTCGAGAACGAGACGAGCGACCTTCAGGCGGTGACGTGGTGTCAGAGCCGCGTTGGCGTGGCTGATAAGTCCTCCTCAGAGCGGGAAGGCAGGCCACCCGAAGTGGCCTGCCTTCCGGGCAATACATGACGCGACTGCGAACGTGGAGCGGTCCGCCGCTGAGGGCCAGCTTGAACGACTCCGCTCAGTCGATGAACGCAGCCGACTGTTCGACGCCGGTCAGTGGTCGACCTGGAATCCCGGCTGACCTGCATAGTCCTGCTGGCGTTGATCGAGGACCATGCGGATCTGGTCGGCGGCTCCCTCGCCGAGGACCAGCCGCAGGGGCCCTTCTGGTGCTGTGACGTGGGCAAGGATCCCCTCGGCGATGGCCTCCGGCGACGACCCGCCGCCCGTGGCCCCAGGCTCGCTTGGCCATGGCACGACGGCGGTTCCAAAGAGTCGTTCGCGCAGCTCGTCATACGCGGGAATTGGTGCACTGAACTGCATCCCCGAGGTCGCCCACTGGGTGTTCATGGCGCCGACCTCAACGAGGGTGACTCGCACACCCATCGAGCTCACCTCGCCCGCCAAGGATTCGGTAAACCCCTCGAGACCCCACTTCGCGGCGTTGTAGAGCCCGAGCAGGGGCATGGCACCGACTCCGCCGGTCGACGAGATCTGAACGATGTGACCGCTGCCCTGGGCGCGCATCAGTGGAAGAGCAGCCTGCGTGAGCCACAAGGGGCCGAGAAGGTCGACGTCGAGGATGGCCCTCGCTTCCTCCTCGCTGACCTCCTCAGTTGCACCGACGAGGCCATAGCCCGCGTTGTTCACCAAGACGTCGAGACAGCCCGCGGTCTCGTGACCTTTCAGAATGGCCCGCCGGCACTCATCCCGGTCGGCCGGGTTGAGCCGCACCACGCTCAGAGACGGGTGCTGCACAGGGAGCACGCCCCGCCGGCTCGTTGCAACGACGCGATCACCCACAGCCAGCACCCGTCGGGTCAACGCAAGGCCGAGGCCGCTGCTCGCACCGGTGATGAACCAGGTCTTCGGTGTTGTCATGGGCCCATTCAAGCACGTTACGAGACGGTGCGTCTCGTTTCTATACTGTTGGCATGGCCCGCCCTGCCACCGCCGCTCGCGTTCTTTCCGCCGTCCTGCGCCTCGCAGAGCGCGGCGGCCCGAACGCACTCACCATGGAAGGCGTCGCGGCCGAAGCCGGCGTCGGCAAGCAAACGCTCTACCGCACATGGCCATCGATCCATGCACTCCTGTTCGACGCACTTGCGACGGAATCTGCTGTGTCCGAATCCGCGGGCAGCTACCCCGAGCTCTTCGAGGCGCTGAAGGCGACCAGCGCCGAACTCGCGTCAGAACCGCGAGCCTCGCTGCTACGGATGCTGGCCGCCGCAGTCCAGAGCGACGAGGTGATCGCACGTCAGTTCCACACCGCCCTTCTTCAGCGCCAGCAGCAGCAGTTCGCGCGGGTGGTTGCTGCCGACGGACTCGACAATCCCGAGCGAGCCACAGAGCTTCTGCTAGCCCCCCTCCTGTACCGATGGTTCCTCCGACTGCCCCCTCTCACCGACGGCGAGCTGGCAGACCACGTCGAATCCGTTCGACGCCTTCACCGGCCCGATTGATCAACGTCCCCGGTCAGTACACCTGATATGTAGCTGCTTCCTGTCAAGAGGCAGGGTGAGGCGCCCGTCCCCGGTGGTGGGGTCGGGCGCCTCTGCTTCGTCGACCTGGGCGGTGGTGAGCGTGTCGTTGGCGACGCGCGGTCAGACTGATATGCGCGGGTTGGCTACCGCAGGACGGGGTGTTCGGCAGGAGCGGACCGCGTGTCTAGCGTCGAGCGTCGTCCAGTCTGGGCTGCTCATAGGTGTTTCGCGGGTCGCTCCACGCGCTGCTTCCACCACCTTGTCGGCGAAGCGGTCTGGGATGGCTACTCCTCGAGCACGGCCAGGGACCAGCACCAGCCGGCCAGCTCGCGGGCGATGGCGACGTTGGCGACCACGTGGCGCTTGCGGCGTTCGCGGAAGGTGTTCCATCGGGCGTGCAGTCGACGGTTGCCGGCGTCGCCGCGAGCACGAGCCGCTGGCGACGCGAGCTCCCATCGGTCGCGCATGGTCTTGCCGACGACGTAGCGGGCTCGGTGGTGCCAGGCTGCCTCGACGAGCAGCCGACGGACGTGGGTGTTGCCGGTCTTGGTGATCGAACCCTGGACGCGTGACTGTCCGGAGGAATACTCCGAGGGGACCAGACCGACGAACGCACCGATGGTGTTGCCCGTGAATCGGTGCCAGTCGCCGATCTCGACTGCGAGCGCGAGTGCGGTCAGATTGCTGACACCACGCAGGCAGCTCAGCCGCCGCACCATCGGCGTGAACTCGCTTTTCGTCGCCATCACCGCGATCGCCTCGTCGAGTCGGTCGCGGCGCGCCTTCACAGCCAGGACCGCGTCGTAGTCGGACTCGTAGGTCATCTGCAGCGCCGGCGAATCGAACCGCTGGCGCCGTAGCCACGCGTCGTGGACCTCGGTCCAAGCCTGTCCGTCGGAGTAGACGATGCCTTGGCGCAACAGAAGCTTGGACAGCCGGTGACGTGCCCGCATCAGGTCGCCACGGGCGTCCTCACGTGCACGGACCAGGTCACGGGCGTGCTCTTGGTCGATGCTCGGGATCGACACCGAGGTGTACTCGTCCAGCCGCAGCAACCTTGCCAGGTGCATCGCGTCCTTTGCATCGGTCTTGACGCGGTCACCGCTGGGACGCTGGAGCTTGCTCGGGGCGACGACCTCGCACCTGATCCCCGCTGCGATCAGCGACCGCGACAGACCGAACCCAGTCGGGCCCGCCTCATAGGCCACCGCCACTGGGCCCGGCAGGCCGCCGAGCCAGGAACGAATGTGCTCGTGTGACGGGGTCAGTCTGCTCTGAACGAGCTCGCCTGTGACGCCGTCGATCGCTGCTGCGACGACCGATCGTGCGTGCACGTCGAGCCCTACGCTCGTACGCTCAGTGAACACCGGGGCCTCCCACGAATGTCGGATAGGCCGAGCAGGCGGCCCCTGCTCGGTAACCCACGAATGTCGTGAGTGAGGCCCCGGCCCGCAACCCCGTCACTGCGACCGGGTCGCTACATACCGTCTAGCTGTTGACGTGTAGCGGCAGGCCTGGTGCCGCGCAGCGATGGTCATCGACGGCGCCTCCTCGACTTCACCTGCTGCGTCTGCGCACGGTGTGCAGGCGGTGAAGAACCGGTGGTCTTGAACAAGTCCACCCATGCCTCGACGGGCATGTCCTTCGGGAGTCCTGCAGCGGTCATGCCGTGGCGTGTCAGCCACGCCTGTGCGGTCTGTGGTGACCCGAGTGAGGCGGTGCGCGCGAGGATTTGGGCCAGCCCGCGGCCGGGGCCGGTGTAGACGCGGTGGACTAGGGCATGGAACTGGCGTCGCCGTGTCGGGGACAGCAGCGGATGTTCGCGACGGTGGATGGTGAGGATTCCGCCGTCGACTCCCGGACGCGGGGTGAACGCGCGAGCGGGAACACGACTGTGCAGCGTGAACTCGAACCAAGGCGCCCATTGCGCCGTCATCATCGTGGCACCGCC
>JBHWSH010000136.1:0-8086 GCA_043427135.1 Marmoricola sp.
CGTGTCCCTGAGGGCACGGGTGCCTCGGGCGCCAGCAGCGGCCATCGGCCTGGGCGCAAGGCCGGGGCCGTGGGGGTGGTGGTCGACGGCGAGCTCGCCCTCTATGTCGAGCGAGGCGGGCGAACCCTGCTCACCTTCACCGACGACGTCTCCGCGCTTGCCTCCGCAGCGGGCGCGCTTACCGGCGCCGTACGCCGCGGAGCACTGGGCAAGATGGTGGTGGAGCGGGCCGACGGGGAGCACATCCTGGGACGCTGCGACCCTCTGCGGGAGGCACTGGAAGGCGCCGGATTCGTCGTGACGCCCCGGGGACTGAGGCTGCGTGGCTGACGACACTATGACGGGTCGGTGTCGAGATGCCTGAGGGCGACACCGTCTGGCGCACTGCGCACCATCTCGACCAGGCGCTGACCGGGCTCGTGCTGAGCGGCACGGACTTCCGCGTCCCGGCGTACGCCACCCTCGACCTGTCCGGCCGCGAGGTGCAAGGCACCCGCTCGCGAGGCAAGCATCTGCTCACCCGCATCGGCGAGGACCACACCCTGCACACGCACCTGAAGATGGAGGGCTCGTGGCACCTCTACCGACCCAGCACGCCATGGCGTCGGCCCGCCCATCAGGCCCGGGTCGTCCTGCGCACCGACCCCTGGGTGGCGATCGGCTTCTCTCTCGGCATCACTGAGGTCGTCGCGCGCGAGGACGAGGACGCGCTGCTCGCCTACCTCGGCCCCGACCTCCTCGGTCCCGACTGGGACGAGGACGAAGCACTCGCGCGGCTCCACGCACAACCGGAGCGCGCGGTGGCCGAAGCCATCGCGGACCAGCGGGTGATCGCGGGAGTGGGCAACATGTACAAGTCCGAGCTCTGCTTCCTCGCAGGAGAGCATCCATGGACTCCGGTTCGCGAAGTACGCGACCTGCCTCGCCTCATCCGACGATGCAAGCAGGTCCTGGAGGCGAACAAGCTACGGGTGGAGCAGAGCACCACCGGCGACTTGAGACGCGACCGACGGCTGTGGGTCTATCGCCGCGACAGGCAGCCATGCCGGCGCTGCGGGACGAAGATCGTGACCGCAGAGCAGGACGGCCGCTCGACGTACTGGTGCCCGAACTGCCAGCCCGCCTGATGAGCGCGGCTCAGGAACGGCGGACGTCCATGCACGTGGACGGAAGTTGCACCGCAAACTGCGCCGGGACAGCGCTTTTCGTCCAAGCGCCGCAGGGACGCAGAGATCGACGTCAGGCGGCGGAGGCGACGACGTCGCCGGCGGCGCTGGCGGCGGTGGGCACCGGCTGCAGCCGCACAGCCTGGGCGGCCTCGGCGAGCGCTACCGCGTCGGACACTTCCGACAGGATCTCCGACAACGGCATGTCGAGCGCACTGCAGATGGCCGCGAGGAGCTCGCTGGAGGCTTCCTTCTGGCCGCGTTCGATCTCCGACATGTAGCCCAGGCTGACGTTGGCGTCGGCGCACAGCTGGCGGAGCGTGCGGCCCTGCTCGGCGCGCTTGGCGCGGAGGACGTCGCCCAGCAACTGACGGAACAGCACCACGGTCGCCTCCTCGATCCTCGCTCCGGCCGCCCCCGGCCTGGGGTCCGAGTGCCCAACGCTACCTGCCAGCGACAACACTTCGGCGCCCATCCCCCTTCCTCAAACCGCGTCGAGCGCCTCGAGAGCGAGGCGGAGAGCGGCCCGGACGGTCGCATGTCGGATCGCCTCGCGGTCTCCGGTCAACCGGAGCTCCTCCACCACGGTCCGGTCGGGGGTCGCGACTGCCACGAAGACCGTCCCGGGCGACTTGCCCTCCTGCGGCTCCGGCCCCGCAACACCGGTCACGGCCACGCCCAGGTCGGCTACGGTCAGACGTCGTACGCCGACCGCCATCGCCTCGGCGCAAGGTGCCGACACGACCCCTTCGTGCTGCACGACCGCGTCGGGCACCCCGAGCAACGTGCTCTTCAGACTGGTCGCGTAGGTCACCACGCCACCGAGGTAGACGGCGCTCGCTCCCGGGACCGCGGTGATCGCTGCGCCGAGAAGTCCGCCGGTCAACGACTCGGCGGTGCTCAGCGAGAGAGCCTGCTCCTGCAGCGTCGTGAGCAGGTCTGCCGCCTCATCATGGCCGGCCACAGGCACTTTGAGGGGATCACGCACGGCTCAACGGCGCGAGGTCTGCTCAGCGCGCGCCGCCCGCACGCCTGCGACGGTCTTGACGACGTAGTCGACACCGGTCCACACGGTGATGGCGACGGCGACCGCGAGACCGGCCATGGCAACCCACCAGACGACGAGACCCACCGTCTCCCAGGGCCCGTCGAGGTGCAGGAGCGGCATGACGAGCACGCCCAACGCGAAGGTCTGCACGAACGTCTTGATCTTGCCGCCCTGCGAGGCGGGGAGTACGACGCCGCGGCGCACGAGCCACAGGCGCATCGCAGTGATGCCCCACTCACGCACCAGCACCACGATCGTCACCCACCACCACAGCTCCCCGACGATCGAGAGCCCGACGAACGCCATCCCGGTCAATGCCTTGTCGGCGATGGGATCGGCGATCTTGCCGAAGTTCGTCTCCGAGTTGTGCTTGCGCGCCAGGTCTCCGTCGATTTTGTCGGTGACTGCTGCCAGGGCGAACAGCGCGAACGCCGTCCATCGCCAGCCCGTGGACTCTCCCCCGTCCGCGAGCAGAGCCCAGGCGAAGAACGGCACCATCAGGATGCGCAGAGAGGTCAGAGCGTTGGGGACGTTCCAGTTGCTCGGGGTCGTCTCCGTCGGGGCAGGGGTGGTGCTCATCGGATCACCTCCGCGATCAGGTCGACGCCGTCGGCATCGGTGACGATCGCGTCGACGAACTCACCGATGGAGACGTTGCCGATCAGACCCAGGACCGTCGTGGTGCCGTCCACCTCGGGCCCCTGGTGCTCGGCGCGGCCCTCCACGGCGTTGCCGGCGACCGACTCGACCAGCACCGAGACGCGCTCGCCGATCCGGTCCTCGGCACGTTGGGAGGTGAGCTCCTCCACGAAGGCCTGGACGTGCTCGGTGCGAGCTCGGATCTCGTCATCGTCGAGCTTGTTCTCGAGACCAGCGGCCTCGGTGCCGTCCTCGTCGGAGTAGCCGAACACGCCGACCACGTCGAGACGGCCGGCCTCGAGGAAGTCGCACAGAGTCTGCAGATCGTCCTCGGTCTCTCCGGGAAAGCCGACGATCACGTTGGAGCGGACGCCCGCGAGGGGCGCCTGGCGGCGTACGTCGTCGAGGAGGCCGAGGAAGCTGTCGGGGTCGCCGAAGCGGCGCATGCGTCGTAGGACAGCGCCCGACGCGTGCTGAAAGGACAAGTCGAAGTAGTCGGCCACGCCCGCGGTGCCGGCGATGGCGCGGATCAGGCCGGGGCGGGTCTCTGCAGGTTGCAGGTAGGAGACCCGCACCCGCTCGATCCCGTCGATCTCGGTCAGCGCCGGCAATAGGCTCTCCAGCAGGTGGAGGTCGCCGAGATCCTTGCCGTACGACGTGGAGTTCTCGCTCACGAGGAACAGCTCGCGGACGCCCTGCTCGGCGAGCCAGCGGGCTTCACCCAGCACGTCGGAAGGCCGGCGGGAGACAAAGGATCCGCGGAAGCTTGGGATCGCGCAGAAGGAACAGCGGCGGTCGCAGCCACTGGCGAGCTTGAGCGGAGCGACCGGCCCGCCGTCGAGCCGGCGGCGTACGGCGCGTGGTCCGGCTCCGAAACCGAGCGACTCGGGCAGGTCGGGAGCGGCGATCGTGTGACCGGGGACCACGACGTCCTGGTCCTGACGGGCAGCCGGGGTGATCGGCAGCAGCTTGCGGCGGTCCTGCGGCGTGTGGGCCTCATGGGTCTCACCCGCGAGGATGCCTCGCAGTCGGGCCGCGATGTCGGGGTAGTCGTCGAACCCCAGGACGGCGTCGGCCTCCGGCAGGCTCCCGGCGAGCTCGGCGCCGTACCTCTCCGCCATGCATCCCACCGCGACGACAGCCTGGGTGGGGCCTGTGCCCTTGAGGTCGGCGGCCTCGAGAAGCGTGTCGACGGAGTCCTTCTTCGCTGCCTCGACGAAGCCGCAGGTGTTCACCATGACGGTCTGCGCGTCCGCGGGGTCGTCGACCAGGGTGAAACCCGCCGCTTCCAGCCGCCCGGCGAGCTCTTCGGAGTCCACCTCGTTGCGAGCGCATCCCAAAGTCACCAAGGCGACCGTGGCAGGGGTCGTGGCTGCACCCGTGGAGGACGGGACTTCGGGTGCAGGGCGCAGCGAGATAGTCATGGGTCTTTCGAGTATGGCCGGTCGGGGGCGCTGCCCACGAATCGCGTGAGCGTCAGCGGGCTGTGCGTCGTGCCACGTTCAGTCTTGGCTGGCTTGGAAGTTGATCGTGTGTGCGCTCGACACCCGGCGGTCCCACCGGGTGAATCCGGCCTCCTCCGCCGCCTGCTCGCTCTCGAACCACACGTCGGCCTGCGTGCGGCTGAAGAACCAGGACTTCTTGGTGTGGTAGAGCCGAGTCGACTCGTTGCCCTTGACCGGGTAGCCCTCGGGTTGGGAGCCGTCGAAGGGCGCGTTGGCGGACCCAGGACCGTACGGCGTGGTCGGCGCGCCGTCGTACTCCGGTTCTGTGTCGACGGGCGTCGCGGTGACATCCCAGGTTTCGCCGTCGGCGTCGTAGATCTGCATGTCGGCGAGCTGCGCCTCCAGTCCCGCGAGACGCTCGTTCTCGAGACGCTCTTGCTCCAGGCGCTCCGCTTCGAGACGCTCCGTCTCGAGACGCTCCGTCTCGACGCGCTCCGCCTCCAGCCGCTCCGCCTCAGCCCGCTCCTGCTCTAGACGCTCGGCCTCGAGACGCTCCGCCTCCAGCCGCTCCTGCTCCAACCGCTCCGCCGCAGCCCGCTCCTGCTCTAGACGCTCGGCCTCGAGACGCTCCGCCTCCAGGCGCTCCTGCTCCAACCGCTCGGCCTCGGCAGCACGCTCAGCCTCGAGGCGCTCAGCCTCAATGCGCTCGGCTTCGAGACGCTCAGCCTCAGCGCGCTCCGCCTCCAGGCGGTCCGCCTCAGCGCGCTCCTGCTCTAGGCGCACAGCTTCGGCGCGCTCCGCCTCGGCGCGTTCCGCCTCCAACCGCTCGGCCTCGGCGCGTTCTGCCTCCAACCGCTCCGCCTCAAGACGCTCAGCCTCGAGACGCTCCAGCTCGACGCGCTCCGCCTCAGCGCGTTCCTGCTCCAGACGCTCAGCTTCGGCGCGTTCCGCCTCCAACCGCTCGGCCTCGAGACGCTCGGTCTCGAGACGCTCCTGCTCGACGCGCTCCGCCTCAGCGCGCTCCTGCTCTAGGCGCTCGGCCTCGGCGCGTTCCGCCTCCAGGCGCTCCTGCCCTAGGCGCTCGACCTCGAGACGCTCCTGCTCCAAACGCTCCGTCTCGACGCGCTCCGCCTCGAGCCGTTCGACCTCGGCGTGGGCCTCGTGCACGCGCTGCTGTTCGGCACGCTCCGACCCCAGGCGCTCCTGCAGCTTGTACTGCAAGCGCTCCCAAGCCGCTTGTTCGGCCTCGATCTGCTCGCGCTGCTCGCGCTCCCAGGCGAGACGCTCGGCCTCCATCTGCTCAGACTCCAGGCGCTCCAGTTCCATGCGCTCCTGCTCCTCCCGTTCCCAGGCAAGGCGCTCGGCCTCGATCTGCTCGCGCTCCGCACGCTCACGCTCTTCGCGGTGCTGCTGCTCACGCTCCCACGCCAGGCGCTCTGCCTCCAGCAGTTCGCCGTCGCCATGTGCGTGCTCTTCTCGAGCCACATCGTCGGCGCGGGCAGCCGCGAACTCGACCGTCTCGGCTGGATGCGGTGCCACCTGGTCCGGGAACGGGTCCTGCTCCACCCCGTCGGCCTCCACCGGCCGGGGCGGCTGGTAATCCGCGAACGGGTCCGCCGCCGCGGGTGCGTCCTCATCCGATTCGGGCCCGTCCGTGTCAGGGCCGCCGTCGATCTCTCGGTCCGCCGCGAACATGTCCCAGTCCTCGGGACGAGCCTTCGCCCGCGTGGTCACCTCGGCGAGGACAGGGGGCTCGATTTCGCTGTCGCCGTTCAACTCGTCCTCGGAGTCGGCGTCGACGTGCTTGCCGGCCGCAGCATCAGCCCAGTCGCGCCAGTTGGTCGCGGCCTCGCTCCACTCGTCCCGGGAACGGTTCGGCTCGGCAGAGACACGGGCAGGCTTCGACCAGAGTTCTTCCTCCTGCCACGGCGCCGGGTCGTCACTGCTCAGCACCGGGAAGGGGCTCTCGAACTCGACATCGGAGCTCGCGTCCTGCGCCTCATTCGATTGGGGAGGCGCGGTGTCCACCTCGACCTTTGCCGCCGGCGTCAGCTGCTCCGGGACCTCTACGGGGGTCTCCACGAACCGCTCGGACCTGACCTTGGCGATCGAGAAATGGTACGTCGTGGCGGCGCCGACCAGAGCAGCGAGGACCAACCACGGCCACAACTGCAACGCAAGCCAGATCATCGGACACCACCCCATGGGTCGGGGGCGGTAGCCGAGCCGACGTCCGGCTTTGCCGGCACCTTGTCCTTGACCCGGACGCGAATGATCGCAGCCGTCACGGCGGCCCCGATCGAGAATGCGAGGAGCACCAGTACGAAGACCTCGAGCCAGTAACGCCACAGCTCCATGTCAGCGGCCCTCCACTCGCACCGAGCCGCGGTGGTTCGCCGCCTGGTCGCTGGGGCTGCGGCCGTCTGAGATGGGGAACTGGTCGCCGTACCCCCGTGGCTTCAACCGGCTGGGGCCCACGCCGGACTGGCGCAGGAAGCGCACCATGACGCGGGCGCGCTGCAGCGACAGCGTCGACCCGTTGGACGTGCGCGAATCAGCGTGGCCGCCCACGGTGACGACGGCCTGCCCGCAGGAGTTGAGCAGCGTCGCGACCTCGCCCATCATTCGCAGACCGTTGGCGGTCAGTTGCTTCGAGGTGCCGGCGAACGGGATGCGTTGGTCGTTGGTGACCTTGTCGAGCTTGGCCTGCAGGTCGGTGCAGGCGCGCTCCTCCTCCTTCGAGGCGTACACGCGGCGGATCTGCACTGAGGCGATACCGGAGACCCTCGCCAAGGCGTCTTGGACCGGCTCGGGATCCTGCCCTGTCGGCACCAGCGCGGTGACGTCCCGGCCGTCGAGCTCGAGGCGGACGTTGGCGATGCCGGACTCGCTCAGGCCCGCTACGGCGTCGTCGTGCAGGTCACCCTCGACCGAGCCCAGGCTGGTGTAGCCGACCAGCACGGTGAGCAACACCGGCAGCACGAAGAACACCGCTGCGTAGCGGCTGCCGAGGGGACGGCGCAGCGCACGCTTCTCGGTGATGCGCTGATGCCGGGGTGAGTTGTCCGGCTCAGGCGTGCCGTCCGCAGCCGCCATCGGAGCTCCTGTACGAACGTGACCTCGACCGGGCCACGGAATCCACTAGAACCAGACGAAAGTAACAGCGCAACTGGGACTCCCGTGGCGGAAGTGAATGATTCGCAGCGACCCCACGCTCGGGTACGCCGCTCGGTCGGGTCAGCGGGAGGGGGCTTGGAAGGTCCGTGTGGCCGGCAGGTCCGGGTCTCCCAGGACGCCCATGTCGCGACCTGCGAGGGTCACCTCCAGGGCGCCGCCGTTGTCGCTGGTGATCGTCACCGGGGCTTGCGCCTCGACCTTCTTGACCTCGCCGATGACCAGGTCGCCCTCGAAGACCAGCTCTCCTTCGCCGTCGCGGACCTCGACCCGCGTGCCCGCGTTGGCCGCGGTGAGGACGGTCTCGACCGGAGGGGGCGCGTCGGCCTGTGAAGGGGCGCCGTAGACGTCGCTCAGACCCGCTGAACCGTTGAGGACCGGTGGGGGGTTCTCGATCATCTGGTTGTCCGTGCCAGCGAATAGACGAACGACGCTCCAGACCAAGACCAGCGCCAGCACCACGCCGACGAGCAGGGTCCAGTTCGGCCCGCCGTAGGTCCGGCGCATGCCACCGTGCAGGCCCGTGGCCAGCTCTGCCTCGAAGACCCGACGAGCGTTGATGGGAGCCTGGGCATAGCGGGCGTCGAAGCGCGCGAGCAGCGGCTCGGGGTCCT
>JBHWSH010000137.1:0-4560 GCA_043427135.1 Marmoricola sp.
CCCACTCCGGCTGCCGTCAGCGCACCCGAGCCGCCCCGAATCGTGACGTCTGTACGCCGGATCAGCGCGCGGCGCCCCGCCGGCCCGCCCGCGGGCACCACCCCCACGGTCGAGTCTCCGAGCCAGGCGCCGATGGAGGAGTCGGTGGAGGAGCCGACCGCGCAGCAGGACACGGGCGTCCTGCCTGGCGAAACGGCGGAGACGGTGACAGACCCGGTCACCGACGGGGTCACCGACGGGGGACAGGTGCACGTGCCGGTCAAGAAGAAGGGCGCGCGCAAGCGCTGAACCGGTCGTTTTGACCCACCGGGGGGACTTCCGTAGACTCGACCCTCGGCGCGGATTGCGCGCCCTTCCGTCGTGCTCCGATCCAGCGCTCCCCGGTCTCGTTCCGGGTGAGCCGCGCCCGGGGGCGGCAATCCATGAATGTTCGACGAGGAAAGTGAGTCGCGGTGTACGCGATCGTGCGCAGTGGCGCCACACAGCAGAAGGTTGCCGTGGGCGACGTCATCGAGATCGACCAGGTGGCCGACAGCGTGGGCGACACCGTCCAGCTCCCGGTGCTGATGCTCGTCGACGGTGAGAAGGTCACCGCCGAGGCCGAGACGCTGGCCAAGGCCACGGTGACCGCCGAGGTCCTCGGGGGCACGAAGGGCCCGAAGATCACCATCCTCAAGTACAAGAACAAGACCGGTTACCGCAAGCGCCAGGGGCACCGTCAGAAGTACACCCAGGTCAAGGTCACCGACATCTCCGCGAGCTGAGCTCCCCACCCCCGAACGAGGACGTGAACCATGGCACACAAGAAGGGCGCGGCGTCGACCAAGAACGGTCGCGACTCCAACTCTCAGCGTCTCGGCGTGAAGCGCTTCGGCGGTCAGCTCGTCAACGCCGGCGAGATCATCGTCCGCCAGCGCGGCACCCACTTCCACCCCGGTGACGGCGTCGGTCGCGGCAACGACGACACGCTGTTCGCTCTCGTCGGCGGCAACGTCGCGTTCGGCACCAAGCGTGGACGCAAGGTCGTCAACGTCGTTCCGACCGCCGAATGAGCCCGACTGACTGAGCTCGACCGCACCTGACATACCGGAGGCGCCCCGCTGAGTCGGCGGGGCGCCTTCGTCATTCTCTCGACACCCCTCAGGAGACACCCCCATGGCCGTGCCCACCTTCGTGGACCGGGTGGTCCTGCACATCGAGGCGGGCCGAGGCGGCAACGGCGTCGCCAGCGTCCACCGGGAGAAGTTCAAGCCCCTCGGCGGCCCCGATGGCGGCAATGGCGGCCCTGGCGGCAGCGTGGTGCTGCGGGTCGACCCAGATGTGACCACCCTCATCGACTACCACCACAGCCCGCGCCGCCGCGCCGAGCACGGCGGCCACGGGGCCGGTGGCCACCGCAACGGAGCGCACGGCCGCGACCTCGTCCTGGCCGTCCCCGACGGCACCGTAGTGACCGACGAGCGCGGCGAGGTCATCGCCGACATGGTCGGGGCCGGCACCGAGCTGGTCGTCGCCCAAGGAGGACGCGGCGGGCTCGGCAACGCCGCCCTGGCCAGTGCGAAGCGCAAGGCACCCGGTTTCGCGCTGCTCGGAGAGCCCGGGGACGAGCTCACCATCGGCCTGGAGCTCAAGGTCGTCGCCGACATCGGGCTGGTCGGCTTCCCCAGCGCAGGCAAGTCCAGCCTGATCGCCGCGATGAGCCGGGCTCGGCCCAAGATCGCCGACTACCCGTTCACGACCCTGGTGCCCAACCTCGGCGTGGTCACCGCCGGCGACACCACCTTCACCGTCGCCGACGTGCCCGGGCTGATCGAGGGCGCCAGCGAAGGCCGCGGTCTCGGCCACGACTTCCTGCGCCACATCGAGCGCTGCGCGGCACTCGTGCACGTGGTGGACATGGCGACCATGGAGCCCGGCCGCGATCCGGTGTCCGACCTCGAGGTCATCGAGACCGAGCTGGCCCGGTACGGCGGGCTCGAGGACCGTCCGCGCATCGTCGCCTTGAACAAGATCGACGTGCCCGACGGCCGCGACATGGCAGACATCGTCGCCGACGACGTCGCCGCCCGCGGCTGGACGGTCATCCCGGTCTCGGCCGCGAGTCGCGAAGGGCTGCGCGAGCTCTCCTTCGCCATGGCGAAGATCGTCCTCCAGGCGCGTGCGGCCCGACCCGCCCCCGTGCCGGCCCGCATCGTGATCCGGCCCGCGGCCGCGACCGGCGCCGCCGACTTCGAGGTCGTCGCCACCGACCAGGGCTGGCGCGTGCGCGGCGAGAAACCACAGCGCTGGGTGCGGCAGACCGACTTCTCCAACGAGGAAGCGGTCGGGTTCCTCGCCGACCGGCTCAACCGGCTCGGCGTGGAGGAGCGGTTGACCGAGCTGGGTGCGGTCGAGGGCGACGCGGTCATCATCGGCCCCGAGGACGACGCGGTCGTCTTCGACTTCCGGCCCATGATGGACGCCGGCGCGTCGGTGCTGGGCAGCCGCCGGGGTGAGGACAACCGCTTCGAGGAGGAGCGTCCCTCGGTACGCCGCCGGCGCTCCATCGACGCGGCGTACTCCGAGCGAGCCGAAGGGGAAGCGCGCGCCGACGTCGCTCGCAGAGTCGCGGCGGGGGAGGCAGCAGGAGACGACGAGCCCACCGCCGTCGTCTGGGATCAGGAAGGCGTCTGGGGGGAGAACGAACCTTCGACCCAGCCGGATCCCCAGGAGGACCGGTGACGACTCGCGGCCAGGTGGCCCGGGCCAGGCGGGTCGTCGTCAAGGTCGGGTCATCGTCGCTCACCACCGCCGCGGGCGGCATCGACCCCGAGCGGATCAGTCATCTCGTGGACGCACTCGCCGCGTCCCGAGCGCGCGGCGCCGAGATCGTGCTGGTCTCCAGCGGCGCCATCGCCGCGGGCCTCGCCCCCCTCGGGCTGTCCCGCCGCCCCCGGGACCTGGCCACCCAGCAGGCCGCGGCCTCGGTCGGGCAGGGCCTGTTGATCCACCGCTACACCGACGAGTTGGCCAGGCACGACATCGTGGCCGCCCAGGTGCTCCTCACCCTTGAGGACGTCACCCGCCGCAGCCAGCACCAGAACGCCTACCGCACCTTCGCCCGGCTACTCGAGCTCGGCGTGCTGCCGATCGTCAACGAGAACGACACGGTCGCCACGTCGGAGATCCGTTTCGGTGACAACGACCGGCTGGCGGCCCTGGTCGCCCACCTGGTGCATGCGGAGCTGTTGGTGTTGCTCAGCGACGTGGACGGACTCTACGACGGCGACCCCGCGGAGGAAGGCACCTCGCTGCTCGGCGACGTGCGCGGAGAGGCCGACCTCGCCGGCGTACGCATCGGACGGAGCGGCCCCGCCGGAGTCGGCACCGGCGGCATGCAGACCAAGGTGGAGGCCGCGCGGATCGCCACCGGCGCCGGGATCCCGGTGGTGCTGACCTCCGCCGCCCACGCGGCCGACGCGCTGCTCGGCGAAGCCGTGGGCACGCTGTTCCATCCCACCGGGCGTCGGCGGCCCACGCGACTGCTCTGGCTGGCACATGCAACCGAGGGCAAGGGCGCCATCCATCTCGACGAGGGAGCCGTCCGTGCCGTCGTCGAGCGTCGCGCCTCGCTGCTTCCCGCCGGCATCACTTCGGTGAGTGGCGCGTTCGTCGCCGGAGACCCCGTCGACCTCCTCGACGGCGGCGGGCGGGCGGTGGCACGCGGGCTGGTCAACTACGACGCCGCCGAGCTGCCGGAGCTGCTCGGTCGCTCGACCAAGGAGCTGGCGCGGGCTCTCGGCGCGTCGTACGAGCGTGAAGTGGTGCACCGAGACGCGCTCGTCGTCCTGCCGCGGGCGACCTGACCCCGGCCTTGAGGCACGCTTCGGACGGACCCACGTCCTCGGATTCCCTATTCCTCTGACGGCTGCCGGTCCACCGCGACAGACTGGCCCTCCGTGGAAAGCGAACAGTAGGGGCCGAGCAGGCGTGGGAAAGGCGACGTGACGCGAGACGTGCGGTTGTGGCACGTGACGGTCACCGTGGCGGGCACCGCCATGGAACCGTTGATCGTGCGCGGAGCACTCCAGCGTTTCAGCCAGGAGCGCCCCCTGCTGAGCTCGTTGCGGTTCGCCGCCGACCGTGCCGAGATCTGCTACTGGGACGAAGGTGTCGACGTCGTCGACGTCGGCTCGCTGGCGTTGCGGCTGTGGGCCGAGCACCGCGACTCCGCCCGTCTGCCGGACTGGCAGGTGGTCGGTCTCGAGATCGTCGAGCGGGACCTGCAGCGCAGTCGCCAGGAGGCGCGGACGCTCGCCGAGCTCAGCGTGCTGCCGCTGTCGTTCTGACCACCCCCGGGTCATAGGGTGAGCCGCATGTCCGACGCCGACCTGCACAACGAGGTCACCGCCGCAGCCGTTCGCGCCCGCACCGCGTCCCATGACCTCGCCGTGGCTACGCGCGCCGTCAAGGACGCTGCGCTCCATGCGATGGCCGATGCCCTCCTGGCGCATCAGGACGACGTGCTCGAAGCCAACGCCGCCGACGTCGCCGCCGCCGAGTCGGCAGGGACGCCTAGTC
>JBHWSH010000138.1:0-4005 GCA_043427135.1 Marmoricola sp.
GGCTCGCCGTCCGGTGCGGCCAGCCGCCGCAGCCGCGTCGCCTCCCGCACGGTGATCGTCTCGCCGCACCACTCGACCGCCTCGCCCAGGGACAGCCCCTCGACCTCGGTCAACTCCCGCAGCGCATCCCCGGCGCGCTTCTCGGTCTCGGCCACCGCCGCGTCCCGCTGGCCGATCGCCACCATGACCTGTTCGGCCAGGTCGACCACCCGGCGCTCGCGCTCCTCACGCTCGCGCCGCCTCTTGTCGGCCATCTCCCGCGCCGTACGCCGCGCCTGCTGCTTGATCGTCTGCTGACTCATCGGTCCTCACTCCGTGTCGACATGGACTCTGACAGTCACCTACGACAAATCCCGGTCCCCGTGCGATCACCACCGGCCAAGAAACCTTCCGAACCCACCAACCTCGACCCCAGCCAGCCCGTTCAACTCAGCCAGTCCGATCCCGACGCCCCAGCCGTCACCGACGCCCCTCAGCGTCCCCCCAGATTTCCGCGACCTCCCAAGTGCCACACACCTCTTGCATTCTCGGTCTGCCGAATAGAAAGAACACATCAGAAATCCGGCCGGAAGTGATCGCAGCGGGCGCCCGCGCGCACGTAGGTGACCGTGACGATGAGCCTCCACAAGCTGACGGCGGGGTCGGGGTACGACTACCTGACCCGCCAGGTCGCAGCGATGGACGCCACCGACAAGGGCCACACCGGCCTGGCGAGCTACTACACCGAGAAGGGCGAGACCCCTGGAGTGTGGGTCGGCTCGGGCATGGAGGGGCTCGAAGGGCTCGACGCCGGCGACATCGTCACCGCCGACCACATGCAGAGCCTGTTCGGCTCCGGTCACCACCCGCTGGCCACCCAGCGGACCAAGGACCTGGACCTGCGCATCGGCCGGGAAGGCGTCGACCGGCCGACCGACGCCGACTACAAGACGGCCCGCCAGCTCGGCACCCCGTACAAGGTCTACGAGAACGACATCAGCCCGTTCCGAGTCGAGGTCGCCAAGCGCATCGCGGCGCTCAACGAGGCCGCCGGCCTGCCCGGTGACTGGCCGGTTCCCGCGGCCGACCGGGCCCGGGTCCGCACCGAGGTCGGCACCGAGTTCTTCCGTGCCGAGCACGGCCGCGAGCCCACCGACGCCCGCGAGCTGGCCGCCGCAATCGCCAAGCACTCCCGGCCGAAGACCAACGCCGTGGCCGGCTACGACCTGACCTTCTCGCCGGTCAAGAGCGTCTCGGTGCTGTGGGCGATCTCCGGCCCGAAGACCGCCGCGGTGATCGAGCGCTGCCACCAGGCGGCCATCAAGGACGCACTGGACTTCATCGAGGCCAAGGCCCTGTTCACCCGCCGCGGCACCAACGGCGTGCGCCAGGTCGACGTCCGCGGCCTGGTGGCCACCGCGTTCACCCACCGCGACTCCCGCGCCGGCGACCCCGACCTGCACACCCACGTCGCGGTAGCGAACAAGGTCCAGACGCTCGACGGCAAGTGGCTGGCCATCGACGGCCGCCCACTCCACAAGGCGGTCGTCTCGGCCTCGGAGACCTACAACACCGCCCTCGAGCGGCACCTGGTCGACGCCCTCGGCGTGCGCTTTGACGAGCGTCCGAACGAGGACGCCCGCAAGCGCCCCGTGCGCGAGATCGTCGGCGTCGACCCCGACCTGAACCGCCGCTTCTCCAAGCGCCGCGCCAGCGTCGAGGACCGCCGCAAGGTCCTCGCCGCCGCCTTCCAGGCCACCCACGGCCGCCCGCCCACGCCGGTTGAGACCATCCAGCTGTCCCAGCAGGCGACGCTGGAGACCCGCGAGGCCAAGCACGAGCCGCGCTCGCTGGCCGAGCAGCGCGAGACCTGGAACCGCGAGGCCGTCGAGGTGCTCGGCACCCCGCAGCGGGTCAAGCAGATGGTCCACGGCGCACTGAACCCGAAGGGCGCAGCACGGTCGCTGGCCGACTCAGCCTGGTTCGCCAAGACCACCGACCGGATCGTGGCAACGATGGAGGGGGCCCGCAGCACCTGGCAGTACTGGCACGTCTACGCCGAGGCCCAGCGGCAGGTCCGTGGCGCCAACGTGCCCACCAACCAGGTCTCTCAGGTCGTCGACCTGCTCGTCAGCGAGGTCCTCGACGGCCGCTCGGTGAGCATGGCCCGCCCCTGGGACACCATCAGCGAACCGGCCGAGCTGCGCCGCGCGGACGGCGCGTCGGTCTACACCCAGAGCGGCGCCGAGCTGTTCACCTCGGGCAAGGTGCTGGCCGCCGAGGAGCGCCTGGTCGCGGCCGCCGGCCGCCACGACGGCTACGCCGTCACGGTCGACTCGGTCGATATGGCGCTGCTCGAGTCGACCGCCAACGGCATCACCCTCAACGCCGGACAGGCGACCCTGGTGCGGGAGATGGCCACCTCCGGTGCCCGTCTCCAGCTGGCGATCGCTCCCGCCGGATCCGGCAAGACCACCGCGATGCGAGCCCTGGCCAGCGCGTGGGCCGACGGCGGCGGCACCATCATCGGCCTGGCTCCCTCGGCCGCGGCCGCCGACGCCCTGCGCTCCCAGATCGACACACAGACCGACACCCTGGCCAAGCTGACCCACTCGCTCGAGCAGGCCCGCGAGACCGGCGCCGCGATGCCCGCGTGGGTCGCCGGCATCGACTCCTCCACCCTCGTGGTCATCGACGAGGCCGGCATGGCCGACACCCTCTCGCTGGACGCCGCGGTCTCCTACATCCTCGAGCGCGGCGGCAGCGTCCGCCTGATCGGCGACGATCAGCAGCTGTCCGCGATCGGTGCCGGCGGCGTGCTGCGCGACGTCCGCGCCACCCACGGCGCGCTGCAGCTGACCGAGCTGGTCCGCTTCAAGGACCCAGCCGAGGGCGCCGCGTCCCTCGCCCTGCGCGAGGGCAAGCCCGAGTCGCTCGGCTTCTACCTCGACCGCGACCGCGTCCACGTCGGCGACCTGGCCACCATGACCGAGGACGTCTTCGCGGCCTGGCAGGCCGACCGCGCCGCGGGCCTGGACTCGATCATGCTCGCCCCCACCCGCGACCTGGTCAGCGAGCTGAACCAGCAGGCCCGCGCCCACCGGCTCGAGGGGATCGACCCGGCCGACATCGCCAGCATCGGCCCGGTGCGCCGGCTCGCCGACGGCAACGAGGCCTCGATCGGCGAACTGATCATCACCCGCGAGAACGACCGCCGCCTGCGCACCTCGGCCACCGACTGGGTGAAGAACGGCGACCGCTGGAACGTCCTGGAGATCCACGACGGCGGCGACCTGACCGTCCAGCACACCCAGCACGGCCGCACCGTGCGCCTGCCCGCCGACTACGTCGCTCGATCCACCGAGCTCGGCTACGCGTGCACCGTGCACACCGCCCAGGGCGTCACCGCCGACACGATGCACGGTCTGGCGACAGGCAGCGAGTCGCGCCAGCAGCTCTACACGATGATGACCCGCGGCGCGCACGCCAACCACGTCTACCTCGAGGTCGTCGGCGACGGCGACCCGCACTCGGTGATCCACCCGACCCTGGTCCGGCCGCTCACCCCCACCGACATCCTCGAGTCGATGCTGGCCCGCGACGACACCCAGCGGTCCGCGACCAGCCTCATCCGCGAGCAGGCCGACCCGAGCACCCGGCTCGGCGAGGCCTCCCAGCGCTACCTCGACAGCCTCTATGTCGCCGCCGAGGACCTCCTGCGCCACGACACCGTCACCGGCGCCGACGGCACCCCGGTCAACGTGGTCGACGCCCTGGACAGCGCGGTCGAGACGCTCGTCCCAGGGCTCGCTGAGGAGGCCGCCTGGCCGACCCTGCGAGCCCACCTGCTGCTGCTCGGCGCAGCAGGCGAGAACCCCGTCGACGCGCTCCGGGCGGCCGCCGGCGACCGTGAGCTGGAGAGCGCGCACGACCGGGCCGCGGTCCTCGACTGGCGACTGGACGCCTCCGGCCTGCGCAACGCCGGCGCCGGTCCGCTGCCGTGGATGCCCGCGGTGCCGGCAGACA
>JBHWSH010000139.1:0-6869 GCA_043427135.1 Marmoricola sp.
TCTCAATCCAGCCGCGCCGCCGCGACTCCTGGTAGTGCTCCCTCAACTCCCGTTCAGCGAGCGCATCAAGGTTGGCGGGCAGAACACACCCTCCACCGCCGCCGAATGCGTAGCCCGCGCCCTGGTCCGGCTGACACCGCAGGTCCGGGTGCACCTCGCGGCCCACCAGGATGCACAGGTCGTGCTCATGCCCACTGCGACATCTGACCTTCGCTCGCACGCGGTGCTGACCACCCCGGTTGGGGTTCCCTGCGGCACTCACTTCTTCTTCCTGCTGCCGTAGGGCGACTGGTTGGTCGGCTTGAGGCTCACGCCCAGTTCAGAGGCGTGCGACTGCACAGCGTCGGGAGTGCGCCCCATCTTCAAGCCAATCACCCTTGTCGGGGTGTTCTGGGACGCCAACTGCTTGAGCGACTTGTCGTCACTCGGCGTCCATGACTTGCCATGATTCTTGGGTTTGGTCATCGTTCTGCTTCCTGGCGAAACAGACGGCTGAGCCCACCACCGGTTGGTACTCGCCGGACAGGCCCCCTATCTGAGGACGCCTGCCCGGCCCAGTGCTACGGTTCCCGAACAAGTTCCCGCTTGTATTCAGGTCCCGATGTCGGCTCGTCCCACGTCGGGACTTGCTATTTCACCGGCACACCAAGCAGCGACGCCGACTAACTACGACGGTGTAACTACTAGATGTAGTGGTCACCTTACCGGCCGACACCGACAAAGTGCCGCGCTCGTCCTCAGGACCCCTCGTCGGTAGCCCAACGAACGATGCTTCGCAGGGTCGCCCCCGGCGAGCCCAGGCGCGCGCATCTCAGCGAACGGTTGTCGACCAGTCCCCTGTGGAGAAACGACAAGCGATGTCACTACTGACACCTCATGTCGTTTGTCCACAGGGCTACTGACACGTCGTGTCGCGTCACTGACAAGAAGGTGTCGCCGTCCTACTGACATCGGGTGTCGCGACCACTGACATCAAGGTGTCGCGTCTCAGCCGACCGCCATGTCGACGAAGCGGGAGTAGTGGCCCTGGAAGGCGACGACGACGTCACGGGTCGGCCCGTTGCGGTGCTTGGCGACGATCAGATCGGCCTCGCCAGGGCGGGCCGATTCTTTCTCGTAGACGTCCTCGCGGTGCAGCAGGATCACCATGTCCGCATCTTGCTCGATCGAGTTCTTCACGGAGATGCCGTTCGCGACGAAGTTGTGCACGCCCATCACGGTGGCGTCGTAGACCGCCTCCTGACCGATGTGACGCACCGAGCGGACTTCATCCCAGAAGATGTCGTTGGTGGCGACCACTTCCAGGTCGACGTCACCTAGGACCTCCGCCACGCGTTGCAGCCGCTGACGGCTCGGCGCCGTCCGGGTCATCGTGCTCACCGAACCCGTCGTCCCCATAGCGTCCGCAAACTGCCTCTGCGTCAGCCCGGAATCGGCGAGCACCGTGCGGACCTGCGCCCAGACATCCTTGGGGATCGTGTCCACGTTGGTGTTGACCCGCACCGTCCGCAAGTGCTCGGCCAACACTCGCGCATGCTTGTCCCGCTCGCCGTACACCCCGATGTCCTCGAGGAAACGGAGTTGGTTCTCTGCGCCGGTGATGTGCAGATGGTAGCCGTCCCGATAGCCCGCCTTGCGCACCGTCTTGATGCGCGTGAAGACGTTGAACCGCAGCAGCAGCGTTGCGATGTCATCGACGAGGCGTCGGCTGGTGGAGGCGTAGTAGATCCGGCCCTGACCCTCACCGGGGAAGTGGACACATCCGTCCGTGGCCCAGATATTGCGGAGGAACAGCCCGACCTGCTCCTTCGGGAGTGAGAAGACCCAATCGGGCACGAACTTCTCGTGGCTGCGCAGGCCGAAGAGCCCCATCTCGTCGAGCCACGCCGCGATCGGGTTGCGCCGACCGTGGGTCAGGTGGTGTGGCGAGGGCAGTCGGAGGGTCGTCACCCGTGCCGCCTCGTAGTCATCGCGCACAGCCCTGACGCCGAAGAGGTTCCAGGCCGCGGACGACACCGTCGCCAAGCACGCCTCGTCCTTGCTGGCGTAGCGGATCGGTTGGCGGCGTACAAACGAACCATCACCGATCAGGTGAGCGAGCAGCGCCACCTCATGGTCGTCACGGCCCTCGATGCTCAGCGGCGGCGGGACGTGACGGACAGACCCGATCCGAGCACCGGGCGCCAGCTCTCCCAGGGGCACCCAGCCGTCGTAGGTGAGGAAGGGATGGTTGGCCGTTGCCTTGACCGTGCGCCCCGACGTGAGGGTGAGCTCGTAGACATCCTTCACCCCGCTCGGGAACGCCTTGACCATCGTGCGCGGCACCAGCTTGAGCCGGTCATCAAGGGCCCATACGGGGATGTCGCGCTCTCCGCTGGCCATCAGCTCGCCGATGGTCACCTCCGCGTTGGTGTCAGCCCGCATCACGCGAGTGTCCGCGGTCAGGCACCCCGACTCGCGCAGATCGCTGAGCATCGGCCGTTTGTCGGAACGCTGCTCGGGGCCACGGTTGAGCTGGGACAGTGCGACAACAGGGACGTTGAGCTCCTTGGCGAGAAGCTTGATCTGCCGGGAGAACTCCGAGACCTCCAGCTGACGCGACTCGACCTTCTTGCCCGACGTCATCAGCTGCAGGTAGTCGATGACGATGAGTTTGAGGTCATGGCGCTGCTTGAGCCGCCTGGCCTTTGCCCGGATCTCCATCATCGTCATGTTGGGGCTGTCATCGATGAACAGGGGCGCCGCAGAGACCTCCCCCATCTTGCGCGCGAGCTTCTGCCAGTCCTCGTCGGTCATGTGGCCATTGCGCATGTGGTTGAGCGCAATCTTGGCCTCTGCCGACAGCAGCCGCATCGTGATCTCGTTGCGCGTCATCTCCAGGCTGAAGATGACCGAGGTCATCCCATGGTGGATCGACGCCGCGCGGCACAGATCGAGAGCCAACGTCGATTTGCCCACTGCCGGCCTTGCGGCGATGATCACCATTTGTCCGCCATGCAGGCCGTTGGTGAGCTCGTCGAGATCGACGAACCCCGTCGGCACGCCGGTCATCTCGCCGCCGCGGTTGGAGATCGCCTCGATCTCGTCGAGCGTGGCCTCCATGATCTCGCTGAGCGGGGCGTAGTCCTCCGAGGTCCGCTTGTCGGTGACCTGGTAGACCTCCTGCTGCGCAGCGTCGACGACGTCGTCGACCTCGCCCTCGCCGGCGTACCCCATTTGCACGATCCGAGTGCCGGCGCTGACCAAGCGCCGCAGGATCGCCTTCTCGCGGACGATCTCGGCGTAGTACGCCGCGTTGGCCGCGATCGGCACGGAGGCGGAGAGCGTGTGGAGGTACGGCGCGCCGCCGACCTTGACCAGCTCACCGCGACGACCGAGCTCGGCGGCGGTGGTGACCGGGTCGACGGGCTCGCCGCGACCGTAGAGCTCGATCATCGCGTCGAAGACGGTCTCGTGAGCCGGCCGGTAGAAGTCGGTGCCGCGGACGGTCTCGATCACGTCGGCGATCGCGTCCTTGGACAGCAGCATCGAGCCCAGCACCGACTGCTCCGCGGCGTAGTCGTGCGGCGGCATCCTGTCGCCGCCACCGCCGCCATAGGACCCGGCGCTGGCGAAGCCGAACTCGTCCTCCCACGGCGCCTGCCCGAACCCGGCTCCCGGCGGCCCGGACTGCTCGGCGATGCTCACGGCGGCTCCCTCTCCTGGTGCGCTCTGGGTGTGCGCTCTAGGGGATGCACGCTAGGAACGACCCCCGACAATTTCGGACCGTACGCCGCCGCTCCCCCCGCGCCCAACCCCGCTGTCCACACCCCCCTGTGGAGAACGTCGGTGGTCATGTGGAACACGCCGCCGAGGATGTGCACAGACTGTGCAGCAGTCTGTGGAAAACCGCGCTGGCAACGCCGTCACACCCCTTCTGACCTGCGGAAACGTCGTCCACCGGTGTGGAGCGAAAAAAGTTCCGGGCGCGTCGCGTCCACCTGTTGGTCATGGTCCGGAAACCCCCCGAAAGGACCTGCCCGGAGCATTGACACCGCCCGGTTCGGTGAGATACCCACAGGCTTCTCCGCAGGCTGGGGATAGGTTGCGCGGGTGTCCGAGGTAGTCCCATCGGAGCGGCGCGCCCTCGACCGGCGGGTGCTCGCGCTGTCGTGGCCGGCGTTCCTCACGCTGGTGTCCGAGCCGCTCTTCCTGCTCGCCGACGCGGCGGTCGTCGGCCGGCTCGGCACCGTCTCGCTGGCCGGCCTCGGGATCGCTGCGACGATCCTGCAGACCGTCATCGGGCTGTGTGTCTTCCTCGCCTACGGCACCACCGCGGCGGTGGCGCGGCGCGTCGGCGCCGGGGATCGCGCCGGCGCCCTCACTCAAGGTGTGGACGGCCTGTGGCTGGCGACCGGCATCGGCCTCGTCCTCACCGCCGCCGGACTGGCGTTCACCCGTCCCCTCGTCGGCGCCTTCGGCACCTCCGACGCCGTCGCCTCCGAGGCCGTCGCCTATCTGGTGCCGGCCTGGCTGGGCACGACCCCGATGCTGCTCATGTTGGCTACGACCGGGGTGCTGCGCGGCCTGCACGACACCCGGACACCGCTCTACGCGACAGTCGCAGCCAACCTCGCCAACATCGTGCTCAACGTCGTCCTCGTCCACGCCGTCGGGCTCGGCATCGCGGGCGCGGCGATCGGCACCACCCTGGCCCAGCTCGGCGCCGCGACCGCCTTGGGCACCGTGGTGGTGCGCGGCGTACGCCGTGAAGGGGGCCGGTTGCCGCCGCACCTGCCAGGCCTACGCCGAGCGGGACGCGCCGCGACGCCGCTCCTCGTGCGGACGGCGACACTGCGCGCCAGCCTCGTGCTGCTCACCTGGGCAGCAGCCGGGATGGGGACGACCACCACGGCCGCCCACCAGCTCGCACTGACGCTGTGGTCCTTTCTCGCCTTCGCGCTGGACGCCGTCGCCATCGCAGCTCAGGCGATCACGGGAACGGCCCTGGGCCAAGGCGACCTCAGCCTGGTACGCCGGGCAACGGACCGGATCCAGGTCATCGGACTGTGGTCCGGCGTGGTCACCGGGGCCGTCCTGGCGGGAGTGGCCGGCTTCGTCGGGCGCCTCTTCACCGACGACCCGGCGGTCATCGAAGTGCTCATCCCGGTCCTGCTCGTCGCGGCGGTCGCGCAGCCGATCGCCGGACTGGTGTTCCTGCTCGACGGCGTGCTGATCGGGGCAGGAGACGGCCGTTACCTCGCATGGGGAGGCACGGTGGTCCTGGTGTTCTTCGCGCCTGCGGTGCTGCTCTACGCCTCCGTCTCGGACGGGCTGGTGGGCTTGTGGGCCGTCTTCGTCACCGTGTTCATGGGCGGTCGAGCCGTCGTCCTCGTCACCCGGGCGCGCAGTGATCGTTGGCTGGTGACAGGGGCGGATCCAGCCGATCAGCGGACCTGAACGGCGCCGGATGCGACCATGGTCCGACCCGAGACCACCCTCTGCCTCGATCCCTGGGAGGAACCGAGAGTGAGCGCACCCCACCCGCTTGCCGATGGGCGGCGTACGAACCGTCCGCTGAAGACCGCCGCGTTGGCCCTCAGCGCCCTGGCCGCGAGCCTGGCACTCCAACCGCTCACCGCCCCTCCGGCCGCGGCCGGGATCAACTGCGGCTCGACCGACCCCCTGGCGCCCCAGGCCGGCGACTGCGACGCCCCGCAGGCGGTGATCACCCAGCAGCCCAACCGGATCAGCTACTCCCCGGCTGCGGTCTTCGAGATGACCACCGCCCAGTCGCCGGACCCCGACGACCCCAACATCACCTTCGAGTGCCGCCTCGAGATCGGTCACGCGCCCGACCCGCTGCAGCCCTACGAGCCATGGCGCGACTGCTCGGTCACCAACGAAACCGCGGGCTCCCCGAGCCTGGGCCGCGCCGAGTACCTCGACCTCACCCCCGGCGACTACACGTTCTCGGTCCGCGCGACCGACATACCCGAGCCGCCCCTCGTGCCGCTGCCTGTCCCGCTACCCATCCCGATCCCCATCCCGATCCCGGGGATCGGTGACGACCAGCCCAACGTGCAGGCCGAGCCGACGGTCTACGAGTGGAGCGTCGTCGACGAGCCACCGACCGACGAGGACCAGGAAGGTGCTCCCGACACCAGCATCGTCAAGAGCCCCAAGCGCTGGCACCTGGTGCCGTACGGCGAGGTGCGCTTCCGCGCCGACGAGCCGGCGCTGGCGTTCAGGTGCTGGATCGACGGCCGCCGGCTGTCCAAGGAGGAGTGCGCGGTCGACGTCGAGGACGCCCACTTCGGACTCGCCCAGTTCAGCGGCATGGGCGCCGGACCGCACGAGTTCAAGGTGCAGGCGATCGACCTGGCCGGCAACATCGACGGGACGCCCGCGGTCGCGACCTGGGAGCTGCCGCGCAACAACACCAGCTTGAACAAGCACTCGCGCCACTGGCAGCAGCGCCGTGGCAATGGCTACTTCCAGACGACGTACTCCTTCACCAAGGAGAAGGGCGCCAAGATCTCCCAAGGCACCCGGGACGTCCGCGAGATCGTCCTGGTGGCGACCAAGTGTCCGAAGTGCGGCACGCTCAAGGCGACGTTCGACAACAAGACCATCGCCAAGGTCGACCTGCGGGCCAAGAAGGAGAAGAAGCGCCGCCTCATCGTGCTGAAGTCGTGGCGCAAGCCGCAGAGCGGCCGGCTCACCTTGACCGTGACCAGCAACGGCAAGCGCGTGATCGTCGAGGGCGTGGGCTTCTCGCGCACCCGCGGCTGATTCAGCCGTCAGACCGACCGCACTCGCCCGGCAACGACGAAGCCGCCCCTGGATGACCAGGGGCGGCTTCGCTGCTCGTACGGCGGGTGCCAGTG
>JBHWSH010000140.1:0-8591 GCA_043427135.1 Marmoricola sp.
GCCCACCATGCCAGACCCAGCGTGGGCGCGAGCAGCGCGGCGAGCCCGGCCACGATCCCCACGACCTGGCGCGGCCCGAAGGCGGCGCGTCCGAGCTCCTGGCGCAGTCCCGGCACGGCGAGGGCAGCCGCGGTCACGAGCGCGCCCTGGCTGACCAGCAGCGGCAGCCCCAACCACACCGCGTCGTCGGCGAGCAAGAGCATCAGCCCCGTGACCGACACCCCGGCCAGCGCCACGCCCCAGGCGGCCAGGACCCTGGCGCGGACACCTCGGCGGAGCAGGGCGAGGACGGCGGCGACCAGCACACCGGCGCTGATCCAAGCCGGCGCCGCTCCGGCTTCCCCGGCTCGCGCGGCCAACACCAACGCAGGTTCGGTCTGGGCGACGCCGCCCGGGAAGGCCAGTCCTGCCTCGCGGGTGACTGCAGACGGACCGTGATCAACCCACCCGCGCACGACCCACGGCAGCGCGAGCAACGCCGTCACAGGCAGCACCGACAGGACTCTCCACGGGTCGGCTCGACGCCGGACCGCGACGACCGCGCCGGCGACAGCCACGGGGACGGCGAGGAGCACCATGACGGGTGCGAACGCGGTCGAGAGAGCGAGCCACAACGCCGTACGCCACACCGCGCGTCGGCGGCGCCGCACCTCGACGTGCAGGAGGTCGGCCGCCGAGCTCGCCAGCCAGGGAAGGACGGCAGCGGCGACCAACGTGCCGAGCCGGCCCTGCAGGTGCGCTCCGGAGATCGCCACTGCCACGGCGTACGCCGCCCCGCCCCAGAGCGCCACCGCGGCGGACACCCACCGGGCGAGGAACCGGTAGCCGCCCCACGCAGCCAGCGGCACGGCCAGGAGCAAGACGGCGGTCACCGCGGCGTGGGCACTACCGAAGAGGAGTGTGGCGAGCAGCGCCATCGGCAACAGGTACGCCGGCGCGCCCGTGTGCGAACCGGCGCCGACGCTGTGCGTGGCCGCGACGTAGGTCTGCCACCACGACTTGGCCGACTCCGGCGCCGGGAGCAGTGCCGGCGGCACCGCTGTCGAGCCCCACCAGTCCCGGCCCGCCCACGCTGTGGCCAGCACCAGCACGGCGACCAGCAGGGCGACCGGGCCGAGCAGCGCTGCGCGGCGCCTGCTACCCGCCTGAGCGACCTCGGGCACCAGCGCCTGAGCGAGGTCGACGGCCTCGTCGAGTCCATGACGATAGGGCGTCCACCACGGCGGCAGGAGCGGTCGCACCACGGCGTGCGGCTCGGACGCGGCGCCGCGACGGTCCCGCCGCGCTGCGAGGATCCGCCAAGGCCGTGCATAGGTGCGGGCCAGGGCGGCGATCTCGCCGGCCGCTTCGCCGGGCGCGCGGACCAGGACCAGACCGAGTGCGCGGAGCACACCCCCGAAGAGGAGGCGGAGCGCGGCGAACGGCAACCGCGTCGCAGGGATGTTCGCAAGCAACGCGAACAGTGCACCTTCTCGTTCGCGTCGACGACGCTCCCCAGCCGTGCGATCGGGATGTCGGCGACCCGTCCGGGTTCCCTCCGCGTGGAAGACCACCGCTCGCGGGACGGTCCGCACCACATGGCCAGCACGGTTTGCCCGCCAGCCGAAGTCGAGGTCGGCGAAGGAGGAGTCGACCCGATCGTCGAAGCCCAACCGCTCCAGCGTCGTCCGACGGACGAGCATGCCTGCCGTGCCGACCGCCAGGACCCGGCGCGGATCGTCGTGCTGGCCCTGGTCGTACTCGCCGCGCTCCAGTCCGGCCTCTCGCCGACCTGTGGCCGAGATCGTCACCCCGATCTCCAAGAGCCTGCGCAGCGACGGCCACTCGCGGATCTTGGGTCCCAGCACGTCGGCGTCGGGGTGCAACTCCGCGGCGTCCAGGAGGTGCCGCAGGGCATCGGCGTCGGCGGCGGTGTCGTCGTGAAGGAGCCACACCCACTCCCCGGTCGGACCGTCGGCGGCCGCGAGCGCGGTCCCGACCGCAGCGCCGAAGCCGCAGGCACCCGCGTCGACCACCTGCACGGGTACGCCGTCAGGCGGGGACCAGCCGCGAGCAAGCTCCGCGGTGGCATCCGACGAGGCGGTGTCGACCAGGACGATCTGGTCCGGCCTCCGAGTCTGCGACGCGAGATGCTCGAGCGCACGAGGCAACCATCGGGCGCCCTCGTGGCACACGAGCACCGCGGTCACCGTCGTCACGGCGGACCACCCTACGGCGCCCGACCCGTGCGGCCGTGCCCTCGGGTCAGACCGCGCGCTTCTTCAGCTTGCGCCGCTCGCGCTCGGACATGCCGCCCCAGATTCCGAAGCGCTCGTCGTTCTGCAGTGCGTACTCCAGGCACTCCCCCTGCACGTCGCAGGTCAGACAGACCCGCTTCGCCTCTCGGGTGGAGCCACCCTTCTCGGGGAAGAACGCCTCGGGGTCGGTCTGAGCGCACAATGCCCGCTCCTGCCAACCCGGATCTGCGGCCTCTCCCACGAGCATGAACAGTTCTCGCATGTTCTCGCCCTTTCGACCCGTGAGACCCTGGCGGATCCCCAACGCAATGAGTGGATTTATCCTCGGTGTCGGCCTTGGCTGGCACGGATCGCGACCGAAGTCGGGGGGAAATCCGAGCCAGATGTTGGGAACGACACGAATGGAATTACATGCCTGTCGTGCCGTACAAGTCAAGCCCTGATCTGCTATAGGCCCAATCTTGCGCTCATGGTTGACGCAGGCGAGACGACGCGATATGGAGCTCGAGAGATGACCGACCGGCCGGAGCGATTCGTGGTGCTGTCCGGCGGGGTCGGCGGCGCGCGCTTCGTGAGCGGGGTCTTACACCACCTCGCAGATCGCGATGCGCACGTGACGGTGGTCGCCAACACCGCAGACGACCTGTGGGTGCACGGCCTGAAGGTCTGCCCCGATCTGGACACGTTGATGTACACCCTGGGCGACGGGATCGACACCGACCGGGGCTGGGGCCGACGTGACGAGACCTGGCACGTCACCGAGGAGCTGGCGGCGTACGGCGTCGAAGGCACGTGGTTCGGGCTGGGTGACCGCGACGTCGCCACGCACCTCGTGCGCACCCAGATGATCGAGGCCGGCTACCCGCTCTCGCAGGTCACCACTGCGTTGTGCCAGCGGTGGCAGCCCGGGGTGGAGCTGTTGCCCATGACCGACGACCGGGTCGAGACCCACGTGGTGATCGAGACGCCCGAAGAGCCCTCGGGGCGTCGTGCCGTCCACCTCCAGGAGTACTGGGTGCGACTGCGCGCGGAGGTTCCGGCCGTCGCCGTCGTGCCGGTCGGTCTGGACCAGGCCTCACCTGCCCCGGGGGTCACCGAAGCCATCGCGGCCGCCGACGTCATCCTCGTCTCCCCGTCCAACCCGGTCGTGTCGATCGGGACGATCCTCGGCGTCCCGGGCATGCGCGAGGCCCTGCGGGCGGCTTCCGCACCCGTGGTGGGCGTCTCCCCGCTGATTGCCGGGCGGCACGTCCGCGGGATGGCGGAGCAGCTGATGAGCGCGGTCGGCATCGAACGCTCCGCCGCGGGCGTGGCGGAGCACTACGGCGCGCGCTCGTCCGGCGGGGTCCTGGACGCCTGGCTCATCGCCGAGGAGGATGCGGAGCTCCTGCCGCGGCTGGCCGGTCACGGGATCCGATCCGCGGCTGTCCCACTGTTGATGACCGACCTCCGCGCGACCGCGACGATGGTCGCCGCCGCACTCGACCTGGCGCAGGCGTGAGCAGCTTCCTGATCGAGGCCGTCGCCGGCATCGGCGAAGTCCGTCCCGGTGACGACCTGGCCGCCCTCGTCGCGGCGCGCGTCGTGCTGCGAGACGGCGACATCCTGGTCGTCACGAGCAAGGTCGTCAGCAAAGCCGAGGACCGCGTACGCCGCGCGGCGTCTCGCGACGCCGTACTCGCGCAGGAGACCGATCGCGTGGTTGCCCGCCGTGGTCCGACCTCGATCGTGCGCACCAAGCACGGGCTCGTCATGGCCGCAGCGGGTATCGACGCCTCGAACACCGAGCCCGGGACCGTCGTACTGCTGCCGGAGGACCCTGACGAGTCCGCTCGAGCCCTCCGCGATCGGTTTGCCGACACAGCCGGCGTGAACGTCGGCGTCATCGTCAGCGACACCAGCGGCCGCGCCTGGCGTGAGGGCCAGACCGACATCGCTGTGGGCGCGGCTGGCGTCGTCGTCCTCTACGACCACAGCGGACGGCGCGATCGCTACGGCAACGAGCTCGCCGTGACCGCGCCTGCGCTCGCGGACGAGATCGCCGGGGCCGGCGACCTGGCCAAGGGCAAGCTCGGTGGTACGCCGGTCGCGTTGGTCCGCGGCCTCGCGCACCTGGTCCTGCCTCGCGGCGATCACGGTCCCGGGGCGCGGGCCCTCGTCCGCCCCGAGGACTCCGACATGTTCGGTCTCGGCGCCCGCGAAGCCGTCGTCGCGGCGCTCGCCCCCCGCGGGGATCGCCGTGGGTTCGGAGCACCCGCCGCTCTCGCGGACCTCCAGGCGGCGCTCAGCCGCGTCCTCCCCCACTGCACCGTCGAACATGCCGCGGAGGACACCCCGGACGGCGAACCCGACTCGCTCTCCGTGACCGTGCCCGCTGGAGCGGACCTCTGCGCCATGCATGTCGTGCTGGAGGCGCTCGTTCGCGCATTCGGATGGAGTGCGGACCGCGTGGGCGAACGGCAGACACTCCTGCGTCGGGACCGCGGCCCCGGTGGGCTTCCCCGTCCGTAGACTCCTCTCGACTCCAAGGGAAGGACACCCGTGGCGAAGCCCAAGAAGGACGCGGACCGCCGCGCTGTCATCGAGCAGATGAAGCGCGAGCAACAGCGCAAGGACCGCCGGCGCACGGTGCTGATCATCGGCTCCGCGGTGCTGGTGGGCGTCCTGATCATCGGCGTCGCGGTCGCGCAGTATCTCTCCGCCACCGAGAAGGAGTCGCGTGACCTCGCCGCGATCGGGCTCTCGGCGTCAGAGGCCTCGTGCGGTGAGGTGATCACCAAGAAGGGCGAAGGCAACAACGACCACCGGGCTGAAGGAGCGCCGATCGACTACGAGGATGCTCCCCCGGCCGCCGGCCCGCACTGGGGTCGCTTCCTGATCGGCAACGAGATCCGCAAGTTCTGGACCGTCGACGACCGGCCGCCCGTCGAGCGGCTGGTGCACTCGCTCGAGCACGGCCACACGATTCTCTGGTACGACGAGAGCCTCACCGAGGACGACGACGCGATGGCCGACATCCGGGCGATCGCGAAGAAGTTCCCCGGCAACGCCGACCCGGAGGACAAGTTCATGGCCGCGCCGTGGACCGAGGAGGACGGCGAGGCGTTTCCCGACGGCGCCAAGGTCGCGCTGACCCACTGGTCGGTGGGGGGCACCAACGGCAACCCCGAGGGTCAACTCGGCATCTGGCAGTACTGCGACGGCGTCAGCGGGGAGGTTGTCGAGGAGTTCATGGCCGACTACCCCTGGAGCGACTCTCCCGAGCCGAACGCCGCCTGAGTTCCGTGACCGAGGTCCTCGCGCTGTTCGGCGTGTCGGTGGCTTCGGCGCTCGTCCCGCTGATCAACATCGAGGCCTACCTCGTCGGGTTGGTAGCGCTCACCGACGGGGGCGGCGGGGCTTGGGTCTGGACGCTGTCGATCGTCGGCGGAGTCGGTCAGATGGTGGGCAAGGTGGTCTGGTACTACCTGGGCGCCAACGCCCTCCGCTGGGGATGGGTACGCCGCAAGGTGGAGAAGCCGCGAGCCCAGGCCAAGCTCGAGCTCTGGCGAGCGCGGACGAACGACCGACCGATCGCAGCGGCCAGCCTGCTCGCCGTCTCGGCGGTCGTGGGCTTCCCACCCTTCGCCATCCTCGCTGTGCTTGCCGGACAGCTGCGAATGAACCTCTTGCTGTTCATCGTGGTCGGCACGCTCGGTCGTACGCTTCGCTTCGCCGCCGTCCTCGGCGGCGCCGGCTGGGCCGCCGATCTCATGCTCTGACCCCGGCGGTCGAGTCTCCCTCGGCGGTCGAGCCTGTCGAGACCCGCCAAACACTGGTGGTTGAGGAGCGCGAGGAACGAGCGCGTCTCGAAACCACCCTCACGCAGCATCGAGCAGCGCCGCGAGGTGTCGCTCTGCCGGTGACAGCACATGTCTCGCTCTCCGCGTCCCTGGCGGATCAGGTGGTCGGCTCCGGTACCAATGTCCGGTCGGGGTCGTGATGGTGACCTCGACCCCAGCACCCTGGGGTCCGGCGCGGCTGGTCCACCCGGGTGCCTGTTTGGCGTGGTTGCACGCCACGCACAGCCCCTGACCGTTGCCCGCGGACGTCGGACCGTCGTGTTCGGCGGGGGTGACGTGGTCGCTGTGCCGGATCGGTGCATCGCACCACGGAGTCCGGCACACCTGGTCCCGCAGGATCAAGAACTTCGCCAACCCCGCCGGGAAGAACCGGCTGCGGGAGTCCATCGCGATCAGCTGCCCGGTCTCGGGGTCGGTGTAGAGCCGCCGCACCCACAGCTGGTCGGCCCGCGCAGCCTGCTGCGCAATCCGCCGCGCCAGCTCCACCGGGACCGGCCCGTAGCCGACCACCGTGGCCGGCTCACCCGCGCCAGCCTCACCCGTGCCGGCGTCGGATCCTGCGTGGGCGTCAGGTCCGGTGTCGGCGTCGGGTCGGGTGTCGGTGTTGAACAACGCCTGATCGGTCATCACCAGATTGACCTCCACCGGCACCCCCTCCGCGACCGTCTGGCCGGTGAGCCGCTCCACCATGGTGTCGGCCATGATCTGGGACTTGGACCGCTCATCCCCGGCCGCGATCACAGCGTCGGCGTGCTTGGTCAACGCCGCATAGGCCGCCACACCCTGTGCCATCGGCAGCAAGCCGGTCAGGAAGGTCATCGCATCCGGTGCCGGCCGCAGGCTCACCCGCCGCTCGGCCTCCGCCTTGGCGATCCGTGCGACGAACCCCTGGGGGTCGTAGCGGTAAGCCAGTTTCTTGGCCTCCGCCTCCACCTGTCCGTCGCCCAGCTCCTCCAACCGCGGGGCCAACTGCTCATCGACCAGGGTGCGGCCCGGCAGGTCCAGCCAGGCGGTCTCCCGGGCCACGATCTGCGCGCGCCACTCACTGATCCGGCCCTCTCGCAGGGCCGTGAAGGTGTGGGGAAGCTCGCGAACCAGGATTTTCGTCCACCCGACGTAGCGGCGGGCACGCGCCGGCGACTCCCGCTTCGCCAACGCGACCTGCGAGGCGATGCCTTGCCCTACCCGCTCCGCACGCACACCCACATCGACCTGCGCCGCGGTCTGCGAAGCCACGAACCGCGCCGTCACCACCGCCTGCGCCGCAGCGACCGCCGACTTCAACTCCTCCAACAACCGGATCGCATCCACCCGCCCGGCGTCATCGCTCGGGTCGACCAGTTGGCCGAGAGCAGGCACCAGCGCACGCAGACCCTCGAGATCGAGAGCAGGAGCGCCGGTGGTCGTCATAGGTGAAACGCTACGAGAGACCTCCGACAGAAACCGCGCCTTGCTCACAGGCGCGCGCACTTGCCCACGCACAAGGCCCCAGGTCACCGGGCAAATGAAGACCAGCGATCGATAGCGCGCCTGACAGCATCATTCCGCCCAGATTGACTCACCTCCGAGCGGACACCTCGAACAACGGCCGGTTCTGGCCGGGCGAGCCCCGCGTGGCCGAGGGAGCCGCTTCCGTGGCGCACGGCAGACTCCCGTTGTGTTGCTCTCCAAGTTCAGGATCGCGGGGAGCTAGCTTGGCGGGAGGCCTCGGCCAGAAGTTCGCCAATCTTTCCTTCGACCCAAGCGGCGAGCTTCAATCTGAGCGTTTCCGTCTCCATTGGGACTAGTTCCCGCAGCCAAACTTCCAGTCCGTCGGAGGGCGGGGGCATGTCGCGTGTACCGATCCCAGGCGGTGTCGCCCCCATCAGCAATTCTGACGAGGCCGGGGGTCCGGTACGAACGAACGCGGAGACGAACAGCAGCGACCGAATCTGATGCGGCCACGAACTTCTGACCTGCAGATACCACGACCCATCATTACCAACTGCGCCATATCCGGGCGGCGGTGGAACCTGCCTCACGAACCCGGCACTTGCTGCTACCTGCAACTGTGGAGGGAGAGGCAGTGCCTTGAGTTGCTTCTGCGCCTCAGCCGCCGCGATGTTTCGCAATCTAACCGCGGCCGCAACCAACTCGTCGTCCTGCGCTTCCGAGTCGAATAGCGCATTCAGGCCGGCGACGGTCTCCGCGATGGGAGGTCCGGTCCGTTGCAGCATCGAGCGAACTAGGCCGATGCCGTCGATGGTTCTAGTCGCAATGAAGTGAACAAAGGGAAGCGGGTCCCCTCCGTCCGCCGCCTCGAGGACGTCGTAATACTCGTTTCGCTGGTCGGCAAAGACAATCAGCGGCAGTCCGGGCGACCTATACAGGTAGACACTCGCAAGTGCGCGCGCCACTCGACCGTTTCCGTCAGCAAAGGGGTGGATGCAAACGTACGCGTAATGGGAGTATGCAGCTTGCAGCAGAGGGTGGGCGCTCTGGAACTCTGGTGCCCGAAGCTCTTCGATGAGTA
>JBHWSH010000141.1:0-5016 GCA_043427135.1 Marmoricola sp.
CAGTCCGCCCGGTTCCTGGGGGGCAGGCCGGGCTACACGCTGGTCGCGGTCGACTCCTTGGGCCGGGTGCGGGGCAACTCCGGCGTGGTGGTGGGTCGCGCCGGCGCGACCCTGGTGACCTCGCTCGACGCGCGGGTGCAGGCCGTGGTGGAGCAGCAGCTCGCCCAGACCATCAAGACCGCGCGTGCCACACGAGACACGGTGACCGGCCGCAACTACGTCGCCGACTCGGGGGCGGCCGTCGTCATGGAGGCCAAGACCGGTCGCATCGTCGCGATGGCCAGCCAGCCGACGTACGACCCGAACGTCTGGGTGGGCGGCATCACCGAGGCCGATCTGGCCAGGCTCTACTCCGAGGCTGCCGGCACGCCGCTGCTGTCGCGCGCGACCCAGGGTCAGTTCGCGCCCGGCTCGACGTGGAAGCCGTTCATGACGATCGGCGCCCTGAAGAACGGCTACGGGTTCGACACCCAGCTCGCCTGCTCCTCGGCGTTCCGCGTGGGCAACCGCGACTTCAAGAACTACGAGTCCGGCGCCTATGGCTACATCGGCTTCCAGAAGGCCCTCGAGGTCTCGTGCAACACGTTCTTCTACCGGGTCGGCTACGACTTCTGGCGCAAGTTCGGCTCCGATGTCGCCGACGTCGACGCCAAGGACCCGCTGGTCGACATCGCCACCACCTTCGGGTTCGGCTCCGAGACGGGCATCGACCTGCCCGGCGAAGCTCCCGGACGCATTGCCGACCGGGCCTGGAAGCGGTCCTACTACGAGTCGATGAAGGACTACTACTGCAAGGTCGGCAAGGAGCCGGGCTCGGACTTCCTGCACCGCTTCGCACGCGAGTTCTGCATCGAGGGATTCGCCTACCGTGCCGGCGATGCGGTCAACTTCTCGATCGGCCAAGGGGACACGATCGTCACCCCGCTGCAGCTGGCCAGGGCGTACGCCGCGTTCGCCAACGGCGGCGTGCTCTACGAGCCGCGCGTCGGCAAGGCCGTGGTCAGCCCCGAAGGCGAGGTGCTGCAGGAGATCGAGCCCAAGGTCCAGGCCCGCCTTCCGATCCCCGATGCCCAGCTTCGCTTCGTCGACGCCGCCCTGCAGGGCGTCTCGCGCACCGGCACGATGGCGTGGCGTCTCGGCGGCTTCCCGCTCGACCAGGTCAAGGTGCGCGCCAAGACCGGCTCGGCCGAGGTCTACGGCAAACAGAGCACGTCGTGGGTGGCGTCCTACACCGAGGACTACGTCGTGGTGATGATGGTGTCCCAGGGCGGCACCGGCTCCGGCACCTCCGGTCCCGCGATCCGCACCATCTACGAGACGCTGTACGGCATCCGCGGCGACCAGGTGCGTCCCGCCACCGCGGCGATCCCCGGCGTCGTACCACCGGCCGAGCTGCCGGTCTTCGCCGCGGACGGCTCGATCCTGCCGCCCGCGACCTCACGGCCCGGTGGTCGCCGATGAGCCTCACGGTCCGTCCCGCGCCCCGGTCCGCGCCACGGGCTCGTCCGCGGCTCGAGTCGAGCCTGGTCCGCGTCCCTCAGCTCGACTGGCTGTTGCTGCTCGCCACCACCGGGCTGCTCGCTCTCGGCACGCTGCTGGTGTGGTCGGCCACCACCGAGCGTGTCGACCTCACCGGCGGCGACTCCCAGGCGTTCCTGCGCCGGCACCTGGTCAACATCGCGATCGGCGTCGTCCTCTCGGTGATGGTCGCGGCCACCGACCACCGCTGGGTGCGGATCCTCGCCCCGCTGGTGTACGCCGGGTCGCTGGTCGGGCTCGTGCTGGTGCTGGTCGCGGGCTCCACCATCAACGGCTCGCGGTCCTGGATCGTGATCGCGGGCATGTCGATCCAGCCCGCTGAGTTCGCCAAGCTGGCCGTCGTCGTCGGCATGGCGCTCGTGGTCGCCGAACGCACCGAGAACTCCTGGCGCCGCCGCGACGTCGGTCACCTCGACGTGCTCGGCATGCTGGGTGTCGCCGCCCTGCCGGCCCTGCTCATCCTGCTGCAGCCCGACCTGGGCACGATGTTGGTGCTGATGATGACCGTGTTCGGTGTCATCGCGGTCTCCGGGGCGCCACGCCGCTGGTTGGTGGGCCTGGCCGCGGGAGCCGGCGCCGCGGCGTACGCAGCGGTGAGCCTGGGGGTGCTGAAGCAGTACCAGCTCGACCGGTTCATGGCCTTCACCGACCCCTCGCTCGACCCACGCGGAGCGGGCTACAACACTGAGCAGGCCCGCATCGCGATCGGCAACGGGGGAGTGTTCGGACAAGGGCTCTTCGGGGGTTCGCAGACCCAGTCCGGCTTCGTCCCCGAGCAGCAGACCGACTTCATCTTCACCGTGGCAGGCGAGGAGCTCGGCCTGCTCGGCGCCGGCCTGGTGATCGGCCTACTCGGCGTGGTGCTGTGGCGGGCGCTGCTGATCGCCAGTCGCGCCGACGACATGTTCGGTCGGCTCGCCGCCGCGGGTGTGGCCTGCTGGTTCGGGTTCCAGTCCTTCCAGAACATCGGCATGAGCCTGGGCATCATGCCGGTCACCGGCGTACCCCTCCCGTTCGTGTCCTATGGCGGCTCCTCGATGTTCGCCACGCTGATGGCCGTCGGCCTGCTGCAGACGATCCACCTGCGCACGCAGCGGTCGATGGGCCTGGGCGTGGCCCGTTCGCGGCTCGACCGATCCCGCTTCTGAGCACGCGGTTAGGCTGGGGTCGCCACCCCATCGCTTCTCGGAAGGTTCTGCATGTCCGTCGTCCACGAGCCTGCCCGCACGGCCCCGGAGTCGATCTTCGGCCGGCTGGAGCCGCTGCTCGCCGGAGTGCAGAAGCCGATCCAGTACGTCGGCGGCGAGCTCAACTCCACGCTCAAGGAGTGGGGGGTCGACGAGGAGACCGTGCGCTGGGCCTTGATGTACCCCGACGCCTACGAAGTCGGACTGCCCAACCAGGGCGTGCAGATCCTCTACGAGATCCTCAACGAGCGCGAGGACATCCTGGCCGAGCGCACCTACGCCGTGTGGCCCGACATGGAGAAGCTCATGCGGGAGCACGACATCCCGCAGTTCACCGTCGACCAGCATCGGCCGGTGCGGGCGTTCGACGTCTTCGGCATCTCGTTCTCCACCGAGCTCGGCTACACCAACATGCTCACCGCACTCGACCTCGCCGGGATCCCGCTGCACGCGGTCGACCGGGGCGAGGGCGACCCGGTCGTGCTGGCTGGAGGGCATGCGGCGTTCAACCCCGAGCCGATCGCGGACTTCGTCGACGCCGCGGTCCTCGGCGACGGCGAGGAGGTCGTGCTGGCGATCTCCGAGGTCGTCCGGGAGTGGAAGCAGGACCTGGCCGCGGGAGCCCTGGCAGGCGGCGAGCGGACCCCGCGCGACGAGCTGCTCTTCCGGCTCGCCCTCTCGGGCGGCGTCTACGTGCCCAAGTTTTACGACGTCGAGTACCTCCCCGACGGCCGGATCAAGCGCGTGGTACCCAACACCTCCGGCGTCCCGTGGCGGGTGCACAAGCACACGCTGATGGACCTCGACTCCTGGCCCTACCCGCGCAAGCCCCTCGTGCCGCTCGCGGAGACGGTGCATGAGCGCTACTCGGTGGAGATCTTCCGCGGCTGCACCCGCGGCTGTCGCTTCTGCCAGGCCGGGATGATCACCCGCCCGGTGCGGGAGCGCTCCATCTCCACGATCGGCGACATGGTGGAGAACGGCATCCGTGCCTCCGGGTTCGAGGAGGTCGGGCTGTTGTCGCTGTCCAGCGCCGACCACACCGAGATCGGCGACGTCGCCAAGGGCCTCGCCGACCGGTACGACGGCTCCAACGTCTCGCTGTCGCTGCCCTCCACGCGCGTCGACGCCTTCAACATCTCCCTGGCCAACGAGTTTTCCCGCAACGGCCGACGCTCGGGCCTGACCTTCGCGCCCGAGGGCGGGTCGGAGCGCATGCGCAAGGTGATCAACAAGATGGTCACCGAGGAAGACCTGATCCGGACCGTCGCCACGGCGTACTCCCACGGCTGGCGGCAGGTGAAGCTCTACTTCATGTGCGGCCTGCCCACCGAGACCGACGAGGACGTGCTCGGCATCGCCGACCTCGCCAAGAAGGTGATCGCCAAGGGACGCGAGGTCTCCGGCCGCAACGACATCAGGTGCACGGTGTCGATCGGTGGCTTCGTGCCCAAGCCGCACACGCCGTTCCAGTGGGCCGCACAGCTCGACTGGGAGACCACCGATGAGCGGCTGCGCAAGCTGCGCGACGACGTACGCTCCGACAAGCGGTTCGGCCGCGCCATCGGTTTCCGCTACCACGACGGGCGCCCCGGGATCATCGAGGGACTGCTGTCCCGTGGTGACCGCAGGGTGGGACGCATCATCGAGGAGGCATGGCGCGACGGCGGCCGCTTCGACGGCTGGAGCGAGCACTTCTCCTACGACCGCTGGGTCGCAGCCTCCGAGCGGGGGCTGGCCGACACGCCCGTCGACCTCGACTGGTACACCATCCGGGAGCGCGACTACACCGAGGTCCTGCCCTGGGACCACCTCGACTCCGGGCTCGACCGCGACTGGCTCTGGGAGGACTGGCAGGACGCCCTCGACCCCGACAGCGGCGACGTCGACGACTGCCGGTGGAACCCGTGCTACGACTGCGGCGTGTGTCCTCAGATGGACACCGAGATCCAGATCGGCCCCACCGGCCGGAAACTGCTGCCACTGAGCGTGGTCTGAGACCGGACCGTCAGACCATCCCGGAGGCGAGCAGCGCCACGCCGATGATCGCCACGACGCCGAACACGAGCAGGAGCACCATCAAGAGAGTCCTGCCGCCGCCCGGTGGCCGGGTGACGTCGTCGTCGCGCAGGTGCGGGTAGGCGGCCAGAATTGCCTCGGGTGACCCCGGCACAGGCTGCTCCGGCGCGGTGGTCTGAGGAGGGTCTGGGGCCTGCCCAGGGGCAGCTGCGCCGGCCGGTCGGCTGGCCTCCAGGATGCCGTCGGTGGCGTAGCGGTAGCCCCAGAGATC
>JBHWSH010000142.1:0-16175 GCA_043427135.1 Marmoricola sp.
AACTCTGCCGGGGCCGCCGACACCTCCGAGGTCGTCGCCGCGGACGAGCCGCCGGTGCCGTCGGTGCCCGCTAGGGAGGCACGCTTCGCCGACCGGCCGACCGGCACCTGGTCCGTGGGCGGCGTGCTCGCCAAGCCGACCGTCCGCAAGCTGGCTCGCGAGCTCGGCGTCGACCTGGCCGCGGTGACCCCGTCCGGTCCGGGAGGCATCGTCACCCGTGAGGACGTCGAGGCCGCGGCCGGCTCCGCGGATGGACGCCGCGAACGCATGCCCGCGTCGTACGCCGGCACGCCGGACTGGGCTGTCGGCGCCGAACCGGGCGTCTCACCTGTCGCGACGCTGATCGATCGGCGCGAGCCGATCAAGGGCGTCCGCAAGATGATGGGCCAGGCGATGGTCGCCTCGGCGTTCACCATCCCGCACGTGACCGAGTGGATCACCGTGGACGTGACTCGGACGATGAAGCTCGTCGAGTCCTTGAAGCAGGATCGGGAGTTCCGCGACGTGAAGGCCTCCCCGCTGCTCGTCGTCGCACGCGCGGTCTGCCTCGCCATGCGGCGTACTCCCGAGATCAACGCGGTCTGGGACGACGACGCGCAAGAGGTCGTCTACAAGGCCGGTGTCAACCTCGGCATCGCCGCGGCCACCCCGCGCGGGCTGGTCGTGCCGAACATCAAGCACGCCGACTCGATGTCCCTCGTCGCGCTCGCACGCGCGTTGTCGGAGCTCACCGCGACCGCACGCGAGGGCAGAACCCAGCCCGCCGACATGGCCGAAGGCACGTTCACGATCACCAACGTCGGCGTCTTCGGGGTCGACGCGGGCACGCCGATCATCAACCCCGGCGAGTCCGCGATCCTGGCCTTGGGCGCCGTACGCAAGCAGCCCTGGGTGCACAAGGGCAAGGTCAAACCGCGCCACGTCACCACGTTGGCGTTGAGCTTCGACCACCGCTTCATCGACGGGGCAGTCGGCTCCCGCTTCCTCGCCGACGTCGCCGCCCTCCTCGAGCACCCCGCCCGCGCCCTCACCTACTAGCGAGCCGGCGCCAGTTCGGTCAGCGATCCCGCCGAGTCGGCGCCAGTTCGTCCGTGATCCGACCGAGTCGGCGCCAGTTCGGTCGGCGTGCACCGAAGTAGCGCCGGCTCGCGCCACTGGTGCTCGAAGTAGCGCCGGCTCGCGCCACTGGTGGTCGAAGTAGCGCCGGCTCGCGCCGACTGGGGGGCCGAAGTAGCGCCGTCTCGCCGGGTCAGCGCTTGAAGAGGCGGTCGCCGTAGCGGCTGATCAGCGGCATGGCGCGCATGGCGGTGTTTATCACCGGCGCCGGCACCCAGGTGGTCTTGGGGATGCGCTTGCGGAGCAGCGCGTCGGTGCCGCCGTCGACGAACACCATGGCGCCGACGAGGAGACTGGCCTCTTCCGACAGCAGGAACGCGATCAGGGCGGCCACCTCCTCGGGACGCCCCGGGCGGTTCAGCGCGCTGGGGTAGGAGTCGAAGAAGCCGCCGAGCACCGGGTCCTTCTTCAACCCCTCCGTCATCGCGGTCGCGATCAGCCCGGGGGCGACGCCGTTGACTCGGATGCCGGCGCCGACCCAGTCGGCGCTCGTGCCGCGCTCGCGCGCCCACCACATCAACGCCGCCTTCGTCGCCGGATAGACCAGCACCGAATGCCGTCGCGCGGCCAGCGTGCGGGCCAGTCCTTCGTCGCGGTCCCGGCAGGCGTCGGCCACTTCCATCGCCCAACCGGGCTGGGAGGTGGTCGAGTTCGAGGACAGTACGACGACCGCAGCCGTCTCCCCGGCAGCCGCGGCCGCTGCCAGCAAGGGTCGCAACCCCTCGGCGAGCTCGACCGCGCCGTAGTAGTTGACCGAGACCACGGCCTTGCTGTCGACGCCGGTGAGTCCTGCGATGCCGGCGCACGGCACGAACCCGTTGAGCCGCTCGCCGACGAGCGACCGCACCTGCTCCAGCGCCGAACTGCGGCCCGCCGGCGTCGCGAGGTCGGCGGTGACGTCGGCGCCGGCGCGGTCCACCCCGATGACGCGGTGCCCGCGGCTGGTCAGCAGCGCGGCGGTGGCCGCCCCGATGCCGGAGGCGGAGCCGGTGACGACGTAGGTACCCAAGGCAGACCCCTCACGCGAGCAGTTGCGCGGAGTCTAGAGGCGGGCGAGGACTACCAGCCCGCCAGCGCCCCGGACGTTCGCTGAGCGGGCAACATCCCCCAGCGCTCGGGCGGGTCGGACGGGAGTACGGCGTCCGGGTCGTCCTGCGTGAAGGCCCACACCCAGGAAACGTGGTCCGACACCAGGTCGAGGTGCCACTGAGCGACCACCATGTCGCAGCCCGGACACCGGAGACGTGGCGGGCGCCCACCGAGCCCACCCACGTCCCCTGGGTCGAGTCGCGCCTCGCGCCACGGGAACGACCGCGCGCAGGCCGCGCAGCTGGGGATGGAGGACTGGGACAGGTCCGGCTGGTCGATGTGAGCCGCGGTGTTCATCGCGACCTCCTGGGGAAAGTGGGCCGTTGGTCCCATCATGACCCCGGACGGTCACGGTGACCAGGGGCCGGTCTACCCATCTGCGATCCTGACCAGGCCCATCATGGTGGCGATGTACGCCGCTCGGTCCGGTCCGAGGTAGACCGCGGCGTAGTGGTTGTTCCACGCCGGCCCGGTGCCGGTCAGCCGCTTCCAGGCGAGCTTCCCGCTGCGGACGTCGAGGGCGGTGAAGTACCACGGGTCGGCCGGGTCCGCAGGCTTCGAGTACACGTAGAGCAGCCCGGTCCTCAGCGACACCTTCGGTACCGACGTCGGGGCGACCACGTCGGACTCCCAGATCAGGCCGCAGCCCTTGCGGGTGACGTCGACGCGGGCGATGCCGGGCGCGGTGGTGCGGCCGCCGGTCGTGGACTGGGGTCCCTCGTAGCCGTGATTGTTCTCGACCACGACCGAGCGGCCGACGGCGACGATGCTGTTCTCGGTGGCGCTGGCGCCGGGGGCGAAGACCGGGGTGCTGCAGACCTTGCGGTGGCGCACGTTCTTCGCCGTCCGCTTGTAGGACAGCACCCGCATCCGCGGATCGGCGTTGTCGGTGATCACGACCAGGGCCTTGCCGACCAGCGTCGGGGTGGTCCCGGAGCCCTGGGACAGCTGTCCGGGCTTCTGGGCGCTGTCGCGGTCGTAGCGCTCTCGCCAGACGATCTTCGGGTCGCCGGTGCGGCCGACGCCGAAGCGGTACAGCGCATGGTCGCTGACGACGTACACCCCGCCGGTCTCGTCGACCGCGAGCGAGTTGACGATCCGTTCGCCCTTCAGCAGCCGGTACTCGATCACATAGGTCCGCGGGTCGACGTACCCGACGCTGCCGCCCTGGGTGACGAACCAGATCCGCCCTGCCAGTCCGGCATCAACGCGATCAGGCAGTCGCCCGTCGGGATCGCGTTGTGCACGCCGTAGGAACGCAGGAGCTCGAACCGGTCCTTGCGGACCTTCACCACCATGATCCGGCCGTCGGCGGTCCCCACGATCGCTCGGTCGCGGTGGTCGAGGTAGAAGTAGGCGCCGCCGCACAGGTCGCTCAGCGGGTTCTCGCCGCCGGCCATGTCACGCGGCGAGGTCTCCATCTCGGCCAGCGACTCCAGTGTCACCGGGTCGATGAGCATCAGCTTGAAGCCTTCGAGGCCGCCGCAGAGCCCGACTATGCGGTCGCGGCGGTCGAACGCGACGGTCGCGCATTCGAGGACGCCGTACGTCGCCGACGTCACCTGCAGGTCCTTTCGCGCGGGCCGCCCCCGCGATAGGCGTCGGAGGCATAGGCGTCGTTGTGCATGGAGTTGCGCCCCGTCGGCGCCATGAACGGATGCCGCGGGATCTTCGGGTGCTTCACCGGCCTGTCCGCCACCGGCGCCCCGACGTACGCCGGGACCGCTGCGTCGGCGGGGCCGGGCGGGATCGGACCTGCGGGCATCGGCACCAGTGGTGCGGCCGTCACGGGAGACACCGTGGCGGTGAGTACGCCGAGCGTCAGGAGGGCGCCGGCGAGTCCGGTGAAGCAAGTGTGACCCATGTCACCCCAACGAAGAAAGGAGCGACGCGTTACCGCTGGATCAGTCAGCCGCGACCCGGGTGGACAGGAGCTCGGTCACGTCTCGCCGTCGGAGGGCAGCGAGTTCCGACCGTACTACGTCGCCCACCCGCCGGCAGAACGCCTCCGGCTCCTCTGCCGCGTCCGAAAGCTCGGGCACCAGCACGTCGACGACCCCGGCGGCGTGCAGGTCGAGCGAGCGGACCTTCTGCGCCCGCGCCATGTCGGCCGCATGGGCGGTGTCTCGGTGCACGATGGCGCTCGCGCCTTCGGGCGGAAGAGGGCTGAGCCAGGAGTGCTGAGCCGCGATGACGCGGTCGGCGGGGAGCAGGGCCAGTGCACCACCGCCGGTGCCCTCGCCCAGCATCAGCGAGAGGGTGGGCGTGCGAAGGGTGGTCAGGTCTGCGAGCGAGCGCGCGATCTCACCGGCCAGTGCGCCCTCCTCGGCCTCGCGCGAGAGGGCCGCGCCGCGGGTGTCGACGACCGTGAGCAGGGGCAGCCCGAGCTCCTCGGCCAGGCGCATGCCGCGTCGCGCCGTACGCAGACCGCCGGGCCCGAGCGGTCGCTCCGCCGTCTGCCTCTCGCGGTCCTGTCCCACGAGCACGCACGCGCTCGGCCCGAAGCGGACCAGCGCGAGCAACAGGCCCGGGTCGGCCTCTCCCTGACCGGTGCCGCCGAGCTCGACGACCTCGTCGGCGGCATGTCGCAGCAGCTCGCGCACACCCGGCCGGTCCGGTCGCCGCGAGCGCGTCACCGAGTCCCACGCGTCGGTCTCCGCGACCGGGGGCAGCTCGACGCGCGGTGCCTCGGTCTCGCCTGGCGCCAGGAGTACGTCGACCGTGCGGAGGACGGCCTCGCGCAGCCGGTCGGGTGCCAGGACGGCGTCGATGATGCCGTGGGCGTGGAGGTTCTCCGAGGTCTGCACCCCGGTAGGGAAGGGCTCGCCGTAGATCGCCTCGTAGACCCGTGGGCCCAAGAACCCGACCAGCGCACCAGGCTCCGCGGCAGTCGCATGACCCAGCGACCCCCACGACGCCATCACGCCGCCGGTCGTCGGATGACGCAGATAGACCAGGTACGGCAGGCCGGCGGCTTTGTGGTCCGCGACAGCCGCTGCGATCTGCGCCATCCACACGAACGCCGGCGTGCCCTCCTGCATCCGGGTGCCGCCGGACACCGGAGCCGCCAGCAGCGGCAGGCGTTCCGCGGTTGCACGGCGCACGGCCGCCACGATCCTGCGCGCGCTGGCTACGCCGATGGACCCGGCCAGGAAGCCGAACTCGCCGACCAGCACTGCGACTCGCTGTCCGCCGACCGTGGCCGTGCCGGTCAGGACCGACTCGTCGCAGCCGGACCGTTCGCGCGCGCGAGCCAGGTCCGCGGCGTACTCCTCCGAGACGTCGCCGTGCTCGGGCGGGACGTCCCACGACTCGAAGGAGCCGTCGTCCAGGACGAGATCGATGAGGGCGGCGGCAGCGAGACGGTCGGTCACGCGCCCATCCTGTCCGAGAGCTCCTTCGTCATGAGCGACACCACGTGTCCAGGCGAGCCCAGCCGACCGACCTCGGCGTAGCCGCGAGCTGCGTGGAATGCCAGCGACGGCTCGTTGGGCGGGTCGAGGTTGACCTCCAAGCAGAGCCGTCCGTACGCCGCGGCGCGGGCTTCGAGCGCGTCGTACACCCGGGTGCCGAGGCCCCGGCGACGGGCGTCCGGATGGATCACGACGCGGTCGAGGTAGAGGAAGGTCTCGTGCTGCTCGGCGAACCAGCGGTAGTTCTCCGAGTCGTAGGCCGTCCCCGCCGCGACCGTGATGACGAAGCCCGCGAATCGGCCGTCCAGCTCGATGACGTCGAAGCGGTCAGCCCACCCCTGCAGCTGCTCGAGGCGACGCTGGTCCATGGGGGCGAGGAGCTCGACGTCGGCCTCGTTGAGTGCCAGCACAGCCGCATGGTCGGCCGGCTCGACCGGACGAAGCAGCGTCGCGGGCGGGATCAGGCCGGTGCCTTCGACTGTGCCTCCGACCGGGGCTCCACGCCGACGCGCGACTCGTAGGCCGCGCGTGTCGGGTCGTGGACGGCGTTGACGAACACCTTGTCCGCGCCCATCTTGGCGGCGATCCAGTTGCTGGCGCGACGAGGCATCAGCGGGATGTACTTCAGCATCGGGCCGGCCGACTTGGGCACGAAGACGTCGCGCCGCGGCTCGGCGATCGTCTCGGCGATGCCCGCGGCGACGTCCTCGGGGAGGATCGCCTTCAGGCCTGGCAGGTCCGGGACGCCCAGGGCCAGCTCGGTGCGCACGATGCCCGGCATCACGATGCTGACGTGCACGCCGTGCTCGGCGAGCTCGGCCTCGATCGCCTCGCTGAACTTGATCACCGCGGCCTTGGTGGCGCAGTAGGTGGCACCGCCAGGCAGTCCGGCCATGCCGGCCGTGGAGGCGATGTTGACGATGTGTCCCTGGCCGCGCGGGACCATCCGGCGCGCTGCCTCGCGGGATGCGTTGATCAGCGAGAGCACGTTGAGTTCGAACATCTTGGCGGTCATCGCGTTGTCCTCGTCGAGGAGGGTCGCGAGCGGCATGATGCCGGCGTTGTTGACCACGACGTCGACCGGGCCGAGCTTCTGCTCGGTCTCGTCGAGGAAGGAGGCGAAGCTCTTCGCGTCGGTGACGTCGAGGCGCACGGCGATCGTGTCACCGCCGATCCGCGCCGCGGTCTCCTGCGCCAGGTCGTGGTCGATGTCGCCGATGGCGACACGTGCGCCGCGGCGGGTCAGGGTCTCGGCGGTGGCCGCGCCGATGCCGCGGGCGGCGCCGCTGATCGCGACGACTTTGCCGGCCAGGGACACGGGAGTGGTCGGGGAGCTCACTGGTGATGCCTTTCGCGGGAGGGACGGGTCGAGCGAGGCTCAGAGAAACCTGCGGACGACCGCGAGCTTCCAGGGTTTGTACGGCGCGCGCATGATCGCCTGTTCCTTCATCTTCGATGGGCGGCGCAGGACCGACTTGCGGTGACTGAACGCCTCGAAGCCCCACCGGCCGTGGTAGGCGCCGTACCCACTCTCACCGACACCGCCGAACGGTAGGTCGGGGACGATCAGGTGCGTCATCGTGTCGTTGACGCACACGCCGCCCGACGAGGTCTCGGCGAGGATGCGGTCGACGGTCTCGTCGGAGGCCGAGAAGATGTAGAGGGCCAGCGGCTTCTCGCCGGCGTTGATCGCCGCGATCGGCTCGGCGACGTCGTCGAAGGTCAACACCGGCAGCACCGGCCCGAAGATCTCGCCCTCCATGACCGCTGCGTCATGGCGTACGCCGCGCACGATCGTCGGCGCGACGTAGCGGTCGGCGACGTCGACCTCGCCGCCGGTGACCAGCTCGAACCCGCCGGCGTCGAGGAGACCCGCCAACCGCTCCGTGTGCCGGGTGTTGACGACACGCGCGTAGTCCTTGCTGCTCTTGGGGTCCGAGCCGTAGCGCCGCGAGATCTCGAAGCGCAGAGCGGCCAGGAACTCCTCCTCGATGTCGCGGTGGACGTAGACGTGGTCGGTGGTCACACAGGTCTGTCCGGCGTTGGACCACTTCGCGAAGGCGACCCGTCCGGCGGCGAGCGCGAGGTTGGCGTCCTTGTCGATGATCACCGGCGACTTGCCACCGAGCTCGAGGGTGACGGGCGTCAGGTGCTTCGCGGCGGCGGCGGCGACGATGCGGCCGACCGTGCCGTTGCCGGTGTAGATGATGTGGTCGAACCGCTCCTCGAGCAGCGCGGTGGTCTCCTCGACCCCGCCTTCGACGACGGCGACGGCCTCGTTGTCGAGGTACTGCGGGAGCAGACGCGCCATCACCGCGGACGTCGCAGGGGCGACTTCGGAGGGCTTGCAGATCACCGTGTTGCCGGCGGCGAGGGCGGCCGCGAGCGGGATCAGCAGCAGCTGGGCGGGGTAGTTCCACGGCGCGATGACCAGGACGACGCCCAAGGGCTCGCGGATGATCGTTGCCGTGCCGGGCTTGACCAGCAGCGGGGCCTTGACCTTCTCGGGTGCTCCCCAGGAGCGCATGTGCTTGAGGTAGTGCTTGATCTCGCTGCGCGTCAGGCCCAGCTCAGCGGTCCAGGCTTCGTACGGAGGCTTGCCCAGGTCGGTGGCCAGCGCCTCGATGAGGTCGCTCTCGCGCTCCTTGATCATCCGCAACAGCCCGTTGAGCTGGGCCTCGCGCCACTCCCACGACCGCGTGCGACCCGACTCGAACCCGGCCCTCATCCGCGTCATCACCGCCGCGGCCGAGAAGGGAGCCGACGCGTGGGTGTCGGTGGGTGGGGTGGCGGTGACGCTCACAGGACCTCCTCGGGCTCGTCCGCCCAAAGGACGTGCGAGCGCTTCATGACAGCAAGACTGTCAGCGTGCCTTGTGCGTCCCCGCAGAGCAAGGCCGGGTCGGATGCCGGACAGTCAGCCGACGCTGCGCAGGTGCCGCGGCTGCGCGGCGTACGCCGGGGCGGCCACTGCTTGTGCGGCGAAGGAGGCGACCTCGCTGGTCGCGGCCGAACTCTCCGGGGTGAGGCCGGCCATCACAGGGAAGGCGTGCACCTGGTCCTCCCAGATCTGCAGAGTCCACGGCACGCCGGCGTGCTCGAGGCGCTCGGCCATCAGCTCGGCGTCGACGCGTAGCACCTCGCCCTCGGCGCAGATGATGAGCGTGGGCGGAAGTCCGGTCAGGTCGGCGTTGACCGGCGAGTCCGCGTCCTCGGGGTCGCGACCGCACACCATCCGGCTCACCCGGCTCAGCCGCTTGGCGGGGATGTAGGCGTCGCATCGGGCGTTGCGGTGCCGGAGTTTGGTGGTGTGGTCGAAGTCGAGCCAGGGCGAGATGCCGACCACTCCGGCCGGTGTCGGCAGGCCCTCGTCGCGGATGCGCAGCACGGTCGCGAAAGCGAGGTGACCGCCCGCGGAGTCGCCGGCGACCACGATCCGCGACGCCGGGTGACCGTTGAGCAGCATCCAGCGGAAGGCGTCGACGCAGTCCTCGATGGAGTCGCTGAGCTTGCCGACGGGAAGCTGGCGGTAGTCCACCGACAGCACCGTCATCCCGGTCTCGTAGGCGAGCCGCTCCACGAACCGGCGGTGAGTGGCCAGGCCGCCCATCAGGAACGCACCGCCGTGAAGGTAGAGGATCGCGCCGTCGGACGTAGGGCCGTCGATCGGTTCGACGATCTCGCCCCGCCACGTCCGCGCGGTGATGGGCTTGTGGATCGTCTGGGAGAAGCGGGGACTGAAGTCGGCCGCCCGGTCGATCATCGGCAGCACCCTGGCGGCCGGCCCGCGGACAGGGAAGTAGCGCAGCACGGGGCGGAACACGAGCTTGGTGCCCGTTTGCACGGCACGCGAACGGCGGCTGGATCCCACCCGGTGCTCGATCATCTCCCCGCCCTCCCGGCCGACATCGTCGGCTCGTCCCTCCCCGGACTGCAGAAAACTAGCTCCGCAGGCGCCTGTTGTGAAGATTTTCGGACCTGGTGTCGCATTTCAGTGCCGATCTCGTCGGTGCGGAGACTGTAGGCCCTGATTGTGGCGCCGGTCACGTAAGCCGGATATGCCCGAGGTTATCGGCGGGCAAACACCTGTCGTCGGCGTCGTTAGGGTTCCGTTATGACCCACGTCGACCTGCCGGAGCCGCCGCTCATCCCAGGCGCCACGCATCTGCACTCCGGCAAGGTCCGCGACCTCTACCGACTTTCCGACGGTCATCTGCTCCTGGTCGCGAGTGACCGCATCTCGGCGTACGACTTCGTGCTGCCCACGCCGATCCCCGACAAGGGGGAGATCCTGACCCGGATGTCGCTGTGGTGGTTCGACCGGCTCGCCGATCTGGTGCCCCACCACGTCGTCTCCACCGACGTGCCCGCCGAGGTCGCCGGGCGTGCGGTGGTGTGCGAGTCGCTGGAGATGTTCCCCGTCGAGTGCGTGGCGCGCGGCTACCTCACCGGGTCGGGGCTGGCCGACTATCGGGCGACGGGGGAGATCTGCGGGGTGCGGCTGCCCGCAGGGCTCGAGGACGGCAGCCGGCTGGAGCAGCCGATCTTCACCCCGGCAACCAAGGCCGCGGTCGGCGACCACGACGAGAACGTCTCCTACGACGCCATGGCGGCCACGGTCGGCGCCGAGAGGGCCGCTGAGCTGCGCGACCTGACCCTGGCGGTCTATGCGCGCGCCGAGTCGATCGCCGGCGAGCGCGGCATCATCCTGGCCGACACCAAGTTGGAGTTCGGGGTCAGTCCGGAGGTGCCGGACGGTCCCGCGATCCTCGCCGACGAGGTGCTCACCCCCGACTCCTCCCGGTTCTGGCCGGCCGACCAGTGGCAGCCCGGTCGCACCCAGCCTTCGTACGACAAGCAGTACGTCCGCGACTGGCTGACCTCGCCCGAGAGCGGCTGGGACCGCAGCACCGGCGAGCCGCCCCCGCCGCTGCCCGAGGAGGTCGTCGCGCGGACCCGGGCGCGTTACGTCGAGGCCTACGAGCGGCTGACCGGCGAGCGGTTCTGAGATGTCGCCGTCGTACGCCGAGCCGCGAGTCGGATGGTGGGACCCCGCGTTCACGGCGCACACTCCGCGAGATCGCGTCTTCGACTACGTCGCCGACCCGCGTCACCGTCCGCGGTGGCAGGCCAGCCTGCGCCGGGTCGAGCTGCTGGATGCCGGACCGCCGCGGGTGGGCCTGCGGTGGGTGGACCACCTGTACGGCGGCGTGCGCTTCCAGCTGGCGATCGTCGCCATGGAGCCACCGCGGCTGTGGGCCGAAAGCGGGCGCATCGGCCCGGTGACGGCGTACCTCACGGTGCTGGTGGAAGACGCGCCCGACGGCACCGGCACGCGGGTGCAGGTCGCGCCGCGGCTCACCGCACCCGGCCTCGCCCGGCCGCTCGGCTGGATCGCCACCGCGGTGATGAACGTGCTCGTCCGCACCGACCTGCCGCGGTTGCGGCGGCAACTCGAGAGCCTCTCGGAGCCGACCGGCTGACGGCTCCAGGGCCAGCCCGACGGCGTACGGCTGCGGGAGTAGGTTGTGCCTCACACCGCCGTTCTCGAGGGAGGCCCCGCATGAGCTACAACCTGTCGTCACTGCTGGAGGACAGCGCGAGGAAGTTCCCCGACCGGGACGCGATCGTGCTGGGCGACACCCGCCTCACCTACGCGCAGGTCGACTCGTTCGCCAACATGTGCGCCAACCTGCTGGTGTCCAAGGGCATCGAGCCCGGCGACAAGGTCGCGATCAGCTGTCCGAACCTGCCTTACTTCTCGATCGTCTACTTCGGCATCCTCAAGGCCGGCGCGACCGTCGTACCTCTCAACGTGCTGCTCAAGGGTCGCGAGATCGCCTACCACCTCGACGACTCCGACGCCAAGGCGCTGTTCTGCTTCGAGGGCACCCCCGACCTGCCGATGGGCCAGAACGGCTACGAGGGCTTCACCCAGGCCGAAGGCTGCGAGCACTTCTTCGTCATCACCGCCGACCTCGGCGCCGCCTCGCCGATCGAGGGCACCGAGACGATGGCGCAGGCGATGATGGCCCACCCCGCCGAGTTCGAGACCGTCGCCACAGACGAGGACGACACCGCGGTCATCCTCTACACCTCTGGCACCACCGGTCAGCCCAAGGGCGCCGAGCTGCGGCACCGCAACATGCGCGACAACGCCCTGCTCGGCGAGTCGCTGTTCGGCGCGGAGGCCAACGACCCGCACAACTACCTGTGCGTGCTGCCGCTGTTCCACTCCTTTGGCCAGACCGTGTGCCAGAACGGCCCATTCGCGTACGGCGGCACGGTCGTGATGCTGCCGCGCTTCGAGCCGCAGGCCGCGCTGCAGCTGATGCTCAAGGAGAACATCACGTTCTTCGCCGGCGTCCCGACGATGTATTGGGGCTTGCTCGGTGCCTTGGAGGAGGGCGTCGACGTCTCCGCGATCAAGGAGCACCTGCGCGTCGCGGCCGCCGGTGGCTCGGCCCTGCCGGTCGAGGTGCACAAGGAGTTCGAGAAGCGCTTCGGCGTCACCATCCTCGAGGGCTACGGACTGTCGGAGACCTCTCCGGTGGCGTCGTTCTCCCAGCCCGACGCGCCCGCGCGGCCGGGCTCGATCGGCGTACCGGTCGAGGGTGTCGAGATGAAGCTCATCGACCCGCAGTGGAACGAGATCACCGACCCCGACGGTGTCGGCGAGATCGCGATCAAGGGCCACAACGTGATGAAGGGCTACTACAAGAGGCCCGAGGCCACAGCCGAGGCGATCAAGGACGGTTGGTTCCGCACCGGCGACCTCGCCCGCAAGGACGAGGACGGCTGGTACTACATCGTCGACCGCGCCAAGGACATGATCATTCGCGGCGGCTTCAACGTGTACCCCCGCGAGATCGAGGAGGTCCTCCTCACCCACCCCGACGTCTCGCTGGCCGCCGTCATCGGTGTGCCCGACGACTCGCACGGCGAGGAGATCAAGGCGTACGTCATCAAGAACGCCGGCTCGCAGCTGACCGAGGACGAGCTCATCGCGTGGTGCAAGGACACTATGGCGGCGTACAAGTACCCGCGCATCGTGGAGTTCCGCACCGAGCTGCCGATGACTGCCACCGGCAAGATCCTCAAGCGGGAGCTCACCTGAGCATCCCTCGCGGACGGGTGCGTCCGGCCGTCCTGGCGACGGTGGCCGCACTCGTCCTCGCCGGATGCGGCGACGGTGCTCCCTCCGTCGGCTCCGACGGGCTGGTCGATGTGACTCCGCGGGCCTTGGCGGCGGTCGTCGTCGACCACGTCGGACAGGAGCACCGGCGTACGACGGGAGGATGGTCGGACTGGAACGACCCCCTTCAGGTGGAGGCCCAGGTCGACTACGGCGTCGACCCCGAGGGGACCGAGAGCGGCGAGACCGCGACCGTGCGCGTGTCGGTCGCCGACCTGACGGCGTACGACGAACGCGACCGGTTGTGGTTCGGCTGCCGGCCCCGGCACGAGTCCGGGGGCTGCGAGGAGTCGGAGACCGCCGACGGACGCATCTTGTTGTATCGCTGGTCGCCGGGGTACTTCGAGTCCGAGGCGGGCGGCTACTCCTGGATGGTCGTCGGGCCGGACGAGGTCGTGACGGTCGCGTTCGAGGGCTCCGGCCTCTACGACAGCGACCCTCGGAAGCTAGACCTCCCCGTCGACCCCGATGCGCTTCGCAAGGCTGCGCTCGACCCCGCGCTGAGTCTGCGCACCAGCCCTTCGGCGTACGCCGCCGGCGAGGAGCTCGACAGCTACGACGGTGTCGAGGAGCGGCCGGAGAAGCCCGACATCGTGCAGACGACTCCCCGGCAACTGGCGTCCCGGGTCGTCGACTACATCGACATCGAGCCGGCCGAGGTGCGGCCCTCCCGGCTCGACGACCTGGGGCCGGACGCCGTCGGCGCGCACCTCGTGTTCCCGGCGACGAAGAGGCACGACGCATTCACGCTCGACGTGCTGACCACGGTCGGACGGGTCGAGCAGATCGACCCCCTGCCCTGTCCCGTGCAAGAGGCTGCCGCCGCACCGCGCGAGAGTTGCTTTGCCTGGGACGAGAACACCGCGGCGACCTGGACCCTCGCCAACGGTGAGGAGCCGGGGCGCGTGTGGATCATCGGTGCCCAGGACGACGACAAGTTCAACCGCATCGAGACCGTGGCGGTGCTCGTCACCAGCCATGCACTGGATCAGAAACCGTTCTCGGACTCCTTCCACCGGGTCCGTCTGCCCGGCTCGCTGATCGGGGATCTCAGCAACTACACCGCCGACCTCAGCGTCGGACCTGAGCAGCAGGTGCCGTGAGGTGCGCTGGCACCTGCTGATGCCGAGGCGACGGCGCTGGGTGCAGGCCGTGCTCCCGGAGCTGCGTGACCCGGTCCTTTACCTGCCGCAGACGCTGCACAACCGGTTCGCGTTGCGGGTCGCCCGGCGGCGCGGGGCCTGGCCCTCGGCGATGCAAGCCGGGGCCGAGGTCGAGGAGGTCGACGCTCGCGGCCTACGAGTGCTCCTCTACCGGCCCTCGCCGGCATCGCCCGGACCCGCCGGTGCGCTGGTCTGGCTGCACGGCGGCGGGCTCGTACTCGGGTCGGCCGACTACGACCACGAGTGGTGCAGCGGGGTGGCTGCCGAGCTGGGCATCGTCGTGGTCAGCGTGGACTATCGGCTTGCGCCGGAGCATCCGTTCCCGGCCGCGATCGACGACGGGTTCGCGACACTGCGGTGGCTGCACGACTCGGTCGCGCGTCTCGGGGTCGATCCGGAGCGGGTGGCGGTCGGCGGCTCCAGCGCCGGTGGTGGTCTGGCGGCCGCGCTGGCGCAACGTGCCTACGACGAGGGGCTGCCGGTCGCGTTCCAGTTGTTGCGTTACCCGATGCTCGACGACCGCGCCGGGCGAGGCGCGGTGCGTGGAGCCCGCGGCCGCCTCGGTTGGACCTGGCGCAACAACGTGTTCGGCTGGGGCTGCTACCTGGGCCGCTCGCGCGGGGCCGCGGAGCTCCCGGCGTACGCCGCCGCTGCCCGGCGCGCGGATCTGGCGGGTCTGGCGCCGGCCTGGATCGGGGTCGGCGACCTCGACCTGTTCCACGACGAGGACGTCGACTACGCGCGTCGGCTCGAGGGCGCCGGCGTGCCGTGCGAGCTCCTCGTCGTGCCCGGCATGTATCACGGCGCGGACGGCGTACGCCCTGAAGCGTCGACCGCGCAGGCGTTCCGCGCGGCACAGGTGCAGGCACTGGACCGGGCGGTCGGCGCCCGCGACTAGACTGGCCGCACCGAACCGCCTTCTCGTAGGAGCCGCACGTGGCCCGCGTCGTCGTGTCTGTCATGCCGAAGCCCGAGATCCTCGACCCGCAGGGCAAGGCCGTCCACCGGGCCCTGCCCCGACTGGGGTTCGCCGGCGTGGTCGACGTCCGTCAGGGCAAGCGGTTCGAGCTCGAGGTCGACGGCGAGATCACCGACGCGGTGCTCGCCGAGATCCACGAGGTCGCCGAGAAGCTGCTGTCCAACCCGGTGATCGAGGACTTCGAGGTCTCGGTCGCTTCGGTGGTCGAGCCTGTCGAGACCCGCGCATGAGGATCGGCGTCGTCACCTTCCCCGGCTCGCTCGACGACGTCGACGCGGCGCGCGCCGTACGTATCGCCGGCGGCGAGCCCGTCCGCTTGTGGCACGGCGACCACGACCTGCAGGGCGTCGACGCGGTGATCCTGCCTGGCGGCTTCTCCTACGGCGACTACCTGCGCTGCGGCGCGATCGCTCGCTTCGCGCCGATCATGGACGAGGTCGTTGCCGGCGCGCAGGGCGGCCTGCCGGTGCTGGGCATCTGCAACGGCTTCCAGATCCTGTGCGAGTCCCACCTGCTGCCCGGCGCCCTGATCCGCAACGACCACCGCAAGTTCGTCTGCCGCGACCAGCGCCTGCGCATCGAGAACGCTTCCACCGCCTGGACCTCCGACTACGAGGCCGGCGTCGAGGTCACGATCGTGCTGAAGAACGGCGAGGGCGGCTACGTCGCCGACGAGGCCACGCTCGACCAGCTCGAGGGCGATGGCCGCGTCGTCGCCCGCTACCTCGGCGACAACCCCAACGGGTCGATGCGCGCCATCGCGGGCATCACCAACGAGCGCGGCAACGTCGTCGGTCTGATGCCCCATCCCGAGCACGCCGTCGAGGACCTCACCGGCCCCGGCACCGACGGCCTGCCCTTCTTCACCTCTGCCTTGAAGCTGCTCGCCTCCGCCTGAGCGGGGCCGCGCGCCCGCGCGACCGAGGCACATGTAGTTCCGCTGACACCATCCGTCAGTAATCTTCCGGGTGCCTGGGTTCTCCACAGGCTCAGGACGCAACGGATGCGCGCGACCCGCGGCCACGGCACCGTGCGGGTGTGGATCTCACCTTCGTCCAGGACCTGATCGACCATCAGCAGGGGGTCGTCGCCCGTCGACAGCTGGTGCAGTTCGGCGCCACCGAGAGCGACCTGCGCCGCTGGCTTCGCAAGCGCGACCTCGTCGCGGTGCACCCCGGGGTGTACGCCGCCCACACCGGCCCGCTCACGGCGGCAGAGATG
>JBHWSH010000143.1:0-2710 GCA_043427135.1 Marmoricola sp.
CTACTCCATGGAGGCGGCCAGTGAGGCTCGGCTGGAGGCCGGCTGGGCGGCGCCGGAGAGCACGGTGGTGGCCGCGATCCGCTCGGCGGTCGCCTGGGTCTGCAGGCCGGTGGAGCCGGTGTTGAACTCCCGCCACCGCTCACCGTCGGACCACAGCCGGATCTGGGTGGTGATGCCCACGGTCTCGAGTCGGTTGGACAGGTGCTGGCTGGCCAGCTCGGCGCTGCGGCGGTCCTCGGTGAAGCAGAGGATGCCCAGCCGGGCTCCGGGGCGGGCGTGGCGGCCGTACGGGCCGCTGATGGCGTCCCAGACCTCCTCGCGGGCGGCCGCGCTGGTCGGCAGGTCGACGCGGGTGATCGGGAGCCCGGGCCCGAACGGGACCAGGACGATCGACTCCTCGGGCTTGAAGCCGAGGACATGCGGGACGGCGGCGAGCAGCTCGTCCGGGGACTGTACGACGAGATCCATCGGAACCCTCCCCGCGCCTCAGCTGGCCTGGGCCGGGCGGGCGGCGCGCTCGATGCGCGCGGAGACGTACTTGAGCGATACGCCGACCTCGCCGAAGCGGCTGTCGACGACCACGACGTCCTTGGTGCGCTTCTCGCCGGTTTCCTTGTCCGCCCAGCTCTCGGTGCGCTCGAGGCCGTGGACGAAGATCGGGTCGCCGGATCCGCAGCTGTCGTGCACGTGGGTGGCGGCCGAGCCGAAGATCTTGACGTTGTGGGCGGTGGGCTCGTCGTTGACCCACTCCCCCGTGTCGTTGTTCTGCACGCGCCGGTTGACCAGGACCCGGCAGCTGACGAACGGCTTGTTCTCGCGTGTGTAGAGCAGCTCGGGAGCCTCGGCCAGGTTGCCGGCGAAGGTGACGGTGGTGGACATGACTTCCTCCTAGGTGACGGCGAGACGTCGGAATCGGTCCCGCAGTCACCTAGGTCCCATCGGGGTCCCGCAGCGATCACCTGGGCCGAACTTGTTCGGATCCACTCGTGCTCGCCAGGGAGCTGCTCGCCAGGGCGCAGTGAGGGCGCAAAGAAGCGCCCCGACCGGCTCTCGGGTACCGGATCGGGGCGCTGAGAAGGACGCTAGAGGCAGGGACCGACACAACCGTGCCGGCGGCCAGCTGGGCCTACCGTGCGGGCCGGCGCCGCGGAGGTCGGTTGCTGAGCTTCTGCGGGGGCGGAGGCAGGTCGCGGCCGAGCCGCCGGCGGGATTCCTCGCCTGCGGCGATCACTGCTTCCTGGGCGAACGCGGAGCGGGCGAGCATCCGGCCGAGCTCCTGGCGGTCGGCCACGAGCGCGTCTTCGACCGACTCGATGGTCGAGGCCGGCAGGTCGTGCTTCTTGTTGAAGCTCTTGCGGGTCACGCTGACCAGGGCGGGATGGGTCTCGCCGGCGGCCGCGAGCTCGGCGCGCTGCTGGGGTGAGCGCTTGGCGTGCAGCTCGAGCGCCTGGGCGAGCCAGCCGACGAACGATCCGGGCGAGTCGGGGTCGGTGTCCAGGTCGGCGACGTAGGCCGATCGGGCGAGGTCCCACACGCCGGGCTTCCAGTAGATGCCGACCGGCGTCGTGGTCTGGCTCGTCATGCCGCCACTCCCCTGTGCCGGCGCCAGCTGCAGCACCTGGCGCCGGCACTAACACCAACGCCGCTGCATTCCCGGGCGGGGCCGTGTGCAGCCGTTCCCACTCTCGCTCGATTCCTTCCGTCCAGACAGCTACGAAGGGTGCAGCTGCGCTGCGCCGCCGCAGCGGAGTCCGCGTCCGTACGAGCGGGGTTTTCCCCACCCTCCGGACGTGCCCACCTTTCCACAGGTTCGCGCTGTGAGCCGGTAGGCGTCGGCCCCCGTTGGGAGACTTGGTCCTGTCAGTTCTTTCTATTCTACTCACGGAGGACAGCAGCATGACCGACACCATCCAGACCGACGCAGTCACCACCACCGAGGGCACCGACGCCGCCCCGGCTGAGGAGTTCCTGCACCTGGACCCCGCCGACATCATCATCGGCACCAACGTCCGCACCGACCTGCGACCCGACCACAAGGAGTTCCGCAAGTCGATCAAGGAGCGCGGTGTCATCGAGGCCGTCACGGTCTACCGCAACGAGGACGGCCAGTACGTCCTGCTGCGCGGCCAGCGCCGCACCGTGACCGCCGCCGAGGTCGGCACCCCGACCGGCCTCATCCCGGCGCGGGTCGTCCCCCAGCCCGCCGAGGCCGACCGGATCGGTGACCAGATGGTCGAGAACATCCACCGGGCCCAGATGCGCGAGACCGAGATCGTCGCGGGCGTAGAGCAGTTGGCCCTGCTCGGCGTGAGCGCTGCGCAGATCGCCAAGCGCACCAGCATCGACCGCCCGACCGTGAACGCCGCCCTGGCGGTCACCAAGGCCGACCAGACCCGCAACCGTCTCGACTCCGGCGACCTGACCTTGGAGGAAGCCGCGATCTTCGCCGAGTTCGAGCACGACCCCGAGGCCGTGGAGCGACTGGAGTACGCCAAGCGATTCCGCCGCTCCCTGACGCACGAGGCCCAGCAGCTGCGCGACGAGGCCGCAGAGCGCGAGGCCGACGCCGCCGAGGTCGAGCGGCTGCGCGCCGAGGGCCTGCCGGTGCTGACCGCCGAGGAGGTCGCCCAGCTCTACCGCGCAGCGGGCTTGTGACCCTGCGCCGGTAGAGTGCTCCGGGTGTCCTCCACCCCACTGACCATCGCCACGG
>JBHWSH010000144.1:0-20178 GCA_043427135.1 Marmoricola sp.
AGGTGGGTCCTCCCCGATGGCGATCAGCAGTTCGCGGACCGCGGCCTCGGCACGGGCGTGGTCGAAGGCCGGGACCTCGGCGTAGTCGGGGGATCCGATCCCGTCGACGCTCACAGTGGCGGCGTCCCGTGGATGTCGCCGTCCGCGGACGGTGGCGTGATGATCGTGGTGCCGGTCGGCTCCTCGGGCCGGGTGCCGTTGGCGGCGGCCTTCGGGGGCACGTCGACCGGCGGGATGCTGGACGGCTCTCGGGTCGGCGAGCCCGTCCAGGCCGGCCGCGTGGGTCGGCGGCGCAGCGGCTCGAAGACCTCCGCCACCTGCTGCTTGTCGAGGGTCTCCTTCTCCAGCAGCGCCAGGACCAGGGCGTCGAGGACGTCCCTGTTCTCGGTGAGGATGTCAAAGGCCTCCTGGTGGGCGGTCGTCAGGAGCTTCTTGGTCTCCTCGTCGACGATCGCCGCGACGTCCTCGGAGTAGTTGCGCGTGTGCCCGAAGTCGCGGCCCAGGAACGGCTCGCCGTTGCTCTCGCCGAGCTTGATCGCCCCGAGCCGCTCGGTCATGCCGAACTGGGTGACCATCGCGCGGGCGAGGCTGGTGGCCTTCTCGATGTCGTTGCCGGCGCCGGTGGTGGGGTCGTGGAAGACCAGCTCCTCGGCCGCGCGGCCGCCGAGCATGTAGGCCAGCTTGTCGAGCATCTCCGAGCGGGTCTGGGAGTACTTGTCCTCGTCGGGCAGCACCATCGTGTAACCCAGCGCGCGGCCTCGCGGCAGGATCGTCACCTTGTGCACCGGGTCGGTGCCCGGCAGCGCCGCCGCGACGAGCGCGTGGCCGCCCTCGTGGTAGGCGGTGATGAGCTTCTCCTTCTCGCTCATCAGGCGCGTGCGCCGCTGCGGGCCGGCGATGACACGGTCGATCGCCTCGTCGAGGGCGGTGTTGTCGATCAGCTTCTTGTTCTGTCGCGCGGTGAGCAGGGCGGCCTCGTTGAGCACGTTGGCCAGGTCGGCGCCGGTGAACCCAGGGGTACGCCGGGCAACGCTCAGCAGGTCGATGTCGGGGCCCATCGGCTTGCCGCGCGAGTGCACCTCGAGGATCTTGTGGCGCCCGTCGAGGTCGGGGGCGTCGACCGCGATCTGCCGGTCGAAGCGGCCGGGCCGAAGTAGCGCCGGGTCGAGGATGTCGGGGCGGTTGGTGGCGGCGATGAGGATGACGCCGCCGCGTACGTCGAAGCCGTCCATCTCGACCAGCAGCTGGTTGAGGGTCTGCTCGCGCTCGTCGTGGCCGCCACCCATGCCTGCGCCGCGGTGCCGTCCCACAGCGTCGATCTCGTCGATGAAGACGATCGCCGGGGCGTTCTCCTTGGCCTGCTCGAACAGGTCGCGCACGCGGGAGGCGCCGACGCCGACGAACATCTCGACGAAGTCGGAGCCGGAGATCGAGTAGAACGGCACGCCGGCCTCACCGGCCACCGCACGGGCCAGCAGGGTCTTGCCGGTGCCGGGCGGGCCGTAGAGCAGCACGCCCTTGGGGATCTTGGCGCCGACGGCCTGGAAGCGCGCCGGCTCCTGGAGGAACTCCTTGATCTCGCCGAGCTCCTCGATCGCCTCCTGCGACCCGGCCACGTCGGCGAAGGTCGTCTTGGGCATGTCCTTGGTGATGAGCTTGGCCTTGGACTTCGCGAACTGCATGACGCGCCCGCCGCCGCCCTGCATCTGGTTCATCAGGAACAGGAACAGCAAGATGATGATCAGGAACGGCAGGAACGTCGCCAGAATCGTCCCGAGCAGGCTGGGACGCGGGTTCTCGGAGTCGTACTCCTCGAGCTCCCCGGCGGCCTGCTGCTTCTCCACCGCGTCGAGCAGCGTCTGCTGCTGCCCGTCGACCCAGTAGGCGAGCACCTTGCGGTCGTCGGCGAGCGTGGCCCGGATCTCCTGGTCGTTGTCGACGAAGGTGATCTCCTCGACCTCGCCGTCCTCGATCAGCTGGACCATCTCGGAGGTCTTGACCTCGTCGAATCCGCCGTTGGGCGCGAGGAACTGCAGCGCGACCAGCACGCCCACCACGGCGACGACGATCCAGAACCAAGGACCGCGGATGATGCGCTTCACTTATGTGTGTCGGGGCGACGCCCCGTCCTCCTGCCCGTCGGAACTCCACTACAGCCAGAGGCTGGGCCCGAGCGACCCCGGGTAAGGAACGACGGTACACGTCGGCGCCCAAGCGCTGCCGGGCGGATTCTGCCGCGATTGCTCAGCGCTGGGCGGCGTACATGACCCTCAGGAGTACACGTGCGGAGCCAGCGTGCCGACGCAGCGCAGGTTGCGGTAGCGCTCGTCGTAGTCCAGGCCGTAGCCGACGACGAACTCGTTGGGGATGTCGTGGCCGACGTACTTCACGTCGACGCTCATCTGCAGGGCGTCGGGCTTGCGCAGCACGGTGACGATCTCGACCGACGCGGGCTTGCGCGAGCGCAGGTTGGAGACCAGCCACGACAGCGTCAGGCCGGTGTCGATGATGTCCTCGACGATGAGGACGTGACGCCCGCTGATGTCGGTGTCGAGGTCCTTGAGGATGCGTACGACACCGGAGGACTTGGTGCCGGATCCGTAGGAGGAGACGGCCATCCAGTCCATCTCGACGTGACGGCCGAAGTGTCTTGCCAGGTCGGCCATCACCATGACGGCGCCCTTGAGCACCCCGACCATCAAGATGTCGCGGCCCTCGTAGTCGCGCTCGATCTCCGCGGCGAGCTCGGCCAGCCGACGCTGGATGTCCTCCTCGGTGAAGAGGACGTTCAGCAGGTCGTCCTGCACGTGCTCGACGTCCACGCGATGCCTCCCGGGCGGCGGTTCTGCAGCGGATGAGGGGGTCGGTCAAGGACCGAAGATCAGCCTGCCACAGGACGTCGACCGATGCGGAGGGTGTCTCCCGATCGGGTGGCCTCGACGTGGCCCGGCAGCTGCACCATCACCTGCCCGCGCCAGGCGGTGACCAGCTCGTCGAGGGCCAGCACGTGCACGCGGAACAGCTCCGCGTCGATCGCGCCGGCGTCGAGGGCGGCCGTGCGCAGGACCCGTCTGCGTAGCGCCGTCTCAGTCCTGGTGAGCTCGGGCACCGACAGCACCACCGCTCGCTCGCGTTCGACACCGCTCACCTCGACCTCCAGGTACGCCGCATCGGCCAGCCGGTCGAGCGCCTCCATGTCCTCGCGCAGCTGGTCGGCCGTGCGGGCGAGCGTCGCGGCGACTCCGGGGCCGAGCTCTTCCTCCAGCACCGGCAGCACCCGGCGCCGGACCCGCGGCCGCAGGAACCTCGGGTCGGCGTTGTGCGGGTCGGTCCAGAACTCGATTCCCTGCGCGTGGCAGGCCTGTTCGGTCTGCGCCCGAGTCAGGTCGAGGAAGGGGCGGTGGAACGGCGGGAAGTCGCGGCGCATGCCCGCGATCGACCGGCCGCCGGACCCGCGGGCCAACCCGAGCAGCACCGTCTCGGCCTGGTCGTCGAGGGTGTGGCCGAGCAGCACAGCGGCAGCGCCGGTGCTCTGCGCGACCTGCTCGAGCACGGCGTAGCGGGCCTGACGCGCCCCCGCCTCGAGACCGATGCCCTCGCCGTGCACGACGACGCGGGCAGTCATCGTCTCGTCGGCGCCGAGCTCGGCCATCTGCATGGCGACTCTGGCCGCGTGCTCGGCCGAGTCTTCCTGCAGGCCGTGGTCGACGGTGACACCGAGCACCTTGCGCGGCGACCGGCCGGCGCCCTCACGGGTCTCGAAGACCGTCGCCGCGAGCAGCGCCAGCGAGTCCGCTCCTCCGGAGCACGCCACCGCGGCCGGTCCTTCGGGCAGGGACGCGAGCACGCGGCGTACGGCGAGACGGGTGGCGGCGACCGCCGGGGCGGGACCCATCGCAGCTCAGCCGTGGACGCGGCTGACCCATGCCTTGGGGTCGCCGATCTCGTCGCGGCTGGGCAGGTGCGCCGGCTCGGCCCAGACCTGGTTGAAGCCCTCCATGCCGACGGTGTCGACGACCGTGCGGACGAAGTGGGCGCCGTTGCGGTACTGCGCCATCTTGGCGTCGAGACCCAGGAGCCGGCGCAGCATCTTGTCGAGGCTGCCGGCGCCCTTGCGGCGCTGGTTGAACTTGGTGCGGATCTGCTCAACGGTCGGGATCACCCCAGGGCCGACGCCGTCCATGACGACGTCGGCGTGCCCTTCGAGCAGCGACATGACGCCGGTGACCCGGTCGATGATCTCGCGTTGTTCGGTGCTGGCGAAGACGTCGAGCAGGCCGTTCTCGCTCTTGCCGGAGACGACGTCACCCAGGCGGCGTACGCCGTCGGCGAGCATGCCCGCCAGCGCGGCCGGATCGACTTCGACTCCGCCGACGAGGTTGTGGATCTCGCCGAGGAGGTGGTCGCGCAACCACGGCACGGCGGTGAACTGCACCCGGTGGGTCTCCTCGTGCAGGCACACCCACAGCCGGAAGTCCGACGGGTCGACGCCCATCTCGCGCTCGGTGTGCACGATGTTGGGTGCGACCAGGAGCAGTCGGCCGGTGTCGCCGGCGGGGTCGGTGAAGTAAGGGTCGAACTGGCCGAGCACCTTGGGCGCCAGGAATCCGAACAGCGCACCGACCTCGAGACCGGCGACCCGGGAGCCGATCGCGTCGACGATCGGGTTGCGGCCCGCCTCACCGCGGCGCTCCTGCAGCTTGTCGACGACCGGGGCGATGATCTGCGCGAAGCCGTCGGCGTTGGCCTGCACCCATGCCCGCCGGTCGACTACGAGCACCGGCGCCGTCGTCGCCTCGGCGACCAGACCGGTGAACTCCCGCACCAGCGGCGTCGACCGGGCAGCGCCCGCACGCAGCTCCTCCACCACCTGGTCGGCCTCGTCCCGCGAGACCTCCGGGCCCTCGCCGGCCAGCCGCGCACCCGTCGCCACGGCCAGGTCCCAGTCGATCATCTCCATCCCGCGAGCCTACGGGGGCGTCCCCGGCCCCTTCTTGGTTGAGGAAGGCCCCGGCCCCTTGTTGGTTGAGGAGGAGCGTTAGTGACAGTCTCGAAACCAACCCCGGGCGGGGACGCGACGGTGGTTTCGAGACGCCTCGCCCTGGGGGCTCGGCTCCTCAACCACCAATACTTCGGCGGACGAATCACCGACCGCACGCGCAGGCGGCGAGGGCGGCGGAGATCTCGTCGAGGCGATCCCGGGCGAAGAGCGTGTCCTCCACCGCGACGCGATCGGCGACCGCGACGTACAACATCACGGAGTCGTCGGCGCCGACGACGATCCCGGCCAGGCCGTGTACGCCGGTGAGCGTGCCGGTCTTGGCGCGGACCCGGCCGAGCCCCTCCTCGGCGCTGTCGCCGAAGCGGTACGTCAGCGAGCCGTTGAACCCGGCCACGGGCAGGCCAGTCAGCACGCCGCGCAGCTGTGGGGTCGAAGCAGCCGCCAGAGCTGCGATGACGGTGTCGGCCGAGAGCCGGTTGCCGCGCGCGAGGCCGCTGGCGTCGTGCAACACCATCCCGGCGACGGGCACGCCGAGGCGGCGGAGGACCTGCCGGATGGCGCGGGTGCCGCCGACGTACGACGCGGGCTCACCTTCCGCGAGCGCGACGTGGCGGGCGAGCACCTCGGCACCCTCGTTGTCGCTGACCTCCAGGACGTGCTGCACGACCTCGGCCAGCTCCGCGCCCGAGACCGCGGCGACCTCCTCGGCACCGGCGGGCAAGACCGCTGCTCGGGGCTCGCCGCGCACCTTGACCCCGAGCCGGCGCAGCTCGGCGGCGAACTCCTGGGCCGCGACCCTCGGCGGGTCCGCCACCCTCCGGAAGGTGTCCTCGCGTTCGCGCCCCTGGTCCACCCACAGCGCGGTGATCGGACTGACCACGTTGTCGGGCACGTAGTCGTTCTCCCAGCGTGGGTTGACCTCCGGTCCCATGAACAGGCCAGCGTCGTAACGCAGCCGCACCAGCTCGACTCCCTGCTGGCGCAGGGCGCGGGCGGTCGACCGGGCGAGGGTGCGCAGATCGGCGACCTGCAGCGCTCCGTTGGTCTCGTCGGGCTCGACCGGCTGTCGGGCGAGGAGCGGATCGCCGCCGCCGACAAGGGTCAACCGGCGACCGGCCAGCGAGGTCGAGGTCGTGAACCTGTGCTCGGTCCCGAGCGCTTCCAGCGCGGCGAGCGAGGTGACGATCTTGGTGATCGATGCCGGGGTGAAGCGCTTCGGGCCGCGGGTGAGCACGGCGTCACCGACGAGGTCCGCAACGGTCACGCTGAGTCTGCCCACGCGGGGGTCGTCGAGCAGTCCCCGCAGCGCGCGGCGTACGTCTGCAGGGTCGAGCTCACCTCCGGCAAGCGGCTCGGCCACGACGGGCGCAGCCGAGGCGGCGGGCAGCTCCAACGTAGGAGGAGGAGCGATCGCGGCCGGCTCGTCCACCGGGTCTGGTCGGGTCCCGAGACGCTCGTCGGCGTCGAGGAGGTACGCCGCCCCGGCCGCGACCAGCACGAGGCCGACCAGCGAGGCCGTGACTCGGCGGAGGCGGCGCCCGTCGCCCGAGTGGCTTGCGTCACTCTCGGGCATGTGACGTCCTCCCGATGACGACGACGGATCGAATGTGCGGGACACTAACGCAGCGGCAGTCCCCGACACGGGGGACCGCCCTCAGAGCGCAGCAGCAGCGAAGCGGAGGCAGCAGTGGAGTTCGACGTCCTGGTGGAGATCCCCAAGGGTCAGCGCAACAAGTACGAGGTCGACCACGAGTCCGGGCGGATGCGCCTGGACCGGACGCTGTTCACCTCGACGCAGTACCCCGCCGACTACGGCTACATCGAGAACACCCTCGGTCTCGACGGTGACCCGCTCGACGCGCTGGTCATCCTGCAGGCTCCGACATTCCCTGGCTGCCTGATCCGGTGCCGCGCGATCGGCATGTTCCGCATGACCGACGAGGCCGGCGGCGACGACAAGGTGCTGTGCGTGCCCTCCACCGACCCGCGCCTGGAGCACCTGCGCGACGTCAGCCACGTCTCGAAGTTCGACGTGCTCGAGATCCAGCACTTCTTCGAGGTCTACAAGGACCTCGAGCCCGGCAAGTCGGTCGAAGGCGCCGAGTGGGTCGGCCGCTTCGAGGCCGAGGCCGAGGTCAAGGCGTCCTTCGAGCGCGCCAAGGAGCACGGCCACGAGCAGGCCTCAGGCGAGGTCACCAGCGAGGGCGAGAACGGCTAGTCCCCCGACGTACCCAGGGCCATTGGAACAGGCAGACAGCCGCCCAGACCCCCGGAGAACGGCCGAATCTGCTCTATCTGCCTGTTCGAATGGTCCTTCCCGGCGTACGGCGCGAAAGCCCGTGAAGCGTCACATGGTGATTGCGGCCAAGGCGTCCCCGACAGGGGTTCGCCGGTAGACGACCGATCGGCCGGTTCGCGTGCGGCTGACCAGGCCCGACTCGCGCAGGACCCGCAAGTGGTCACCGACCGCGCCGAGAGTGTGGCCGGTCAGCGCGCACAGCTGGGTCGTCGATGCGGGGGTGTCGAGCCTGTGAAGCAGGTCAGCACGGGTCTGACCGAGCAGCCGGGCCAGCGCCGGTGGAGTAAGGGGCTGGGGATCCCACAGTGCTGCGCTGCCGCGTGCGGTGTACAGGACGGCGGGCTGCCACGGCGGCTCCGTGTACGTCGCGGGGCCGGGATCCAGGAACACGGACGGGACGAATAGCAGGCCGCGGCCGTCGAGCCGCACCTCCTGGTTCGACCGGTCGCGGATCTGCACCGCACCGTCCCCCCACCCGACCCGCTCGTGCAGGTCCGCCAAGGCCGCCGCCCAACCGGAGCGCACCAGCAGGTCCGCGCGATAGAGCACGTCGCGATCGAGGATCGCAAGCAGTTGTGGCCAGTCAGGCGCGATCAACAACTCCCACAGGCCCTGGAGCGCATCGGCGACCCACTCCACCACGTCGTCCCGCTCGAGCACGCGTCGTACGTCGTGGCCCGCCGGCGCACCCAGCGACAGTGAGCGCCCGATCTGCTCGCGCGCCACCGACAGGCGCGTCGACCGGATCGCGGCCAGATCGTCCTGCGGCGTGCGCGCCATCCCGCCCACGGGCGGCGGCGCGGTGAACTCGGGGCCCCACTGCTCGGGCCGCAACGCCCGCAGCACGCGCGCTTCCAGTGTGCCGCGGACCGCGTCGTACCGCCTCGCCCAACGGGAACTCGCAAACGGCTTCCCCGTGGGAGTGCGCGTAGTAGATCGGTCGAGTCGGCGCAGCAGATGCTCCAGCTCGGCCATCGGGGCGAGCGCGAACCTGCTGGCGGCCAAGTCGTCCGGGCCCACCAGGATGCGCATTCGCCACCTCGTTTCGCCTCAGGACGAAAGTCTAGCGAGCTCGAGGCGGTTATCCCGATGGTCAATGCTGTGACGACCGAGCAAGCTGGCTCCGCGACCTACACGGCTCTTCTGCGGACCCGCGGTGTCGCCGCTGTGTTCGCGCTTGCGCTGACCCTCATCATCGGCACGTCCCTGCAGATCTTCGCCCTGTCCGTCTACGTGTACGCCGAGACGGGGTCGGCGTTCTGGTCCGCTGTCGCCTTCGCCGCAGGGTTCCTACCGCAGCTGCTCGGCGGAGCGCTGCTTACCTCGCTTGCCGACCGATGGCCCGCACGCACGCTGCTGGCCTCCGGTGCCGTGGTGCGCGGCTCCTCTGCCTTCGCGATCGCCCTCGGCGATCTGTCGCCCGCCGCCGCGATCGGCGTCGTAGCCCTTGCCGCGATCTGGCAGCCGGTGCCGATCGCAGCCCAGTCTGCCCTGTTGAGTCGGCTGCTCACGGGTGAGCACTATGTGCTTGGCCGGTCCGTGATGAATCTGATCAGCTCGGTCGCGCAGCTACTCGGTCTCGCACTTGGCGGCGCGGCAGTGCAGTGGCTCGGCACAGCGGCTGCGTTCGGGGTCGCGGGCGCTCTCCAAGTCGTCGGGCTGCTCGCGATCCTGGCCATCCCCCCGTCGACCGCGCCAGCCCGGGTTGCCGTTAGGTGGACACTACGAGAGACCTGGACGGGCAACCTCGACCTGCTCCGCGACCGCACTATCCGCCATCTGCTCATCTCGTGGTGGTCGGCGCCGACGCTGCTCGTAGGCGCGGAGGCCCTCGTCGTGGCGTACATGGGTGAACGGGACGGCTCCGCTGCTCCGACCGGCCTGATCCTCGCGGCATTCCCGGCCGGCGCTGGAGTCGGCAGCCTGGTCGTCGGACGGTTCCTGCACGCGCCAGCGCAGCGCCGCGCCACGCCATGGCTGTTCGCACTTATCGGCCTGCCGCTCGTGCCACTCGCATTCCACCCACCCTTGATCGTGACTGGGCTGTGCTTCGCGCTAGCCAGCGCCGGGATGGCGTACCAGCTCGGCGGCCAGCAGGCGTTCCTCGCCGCGGTCCCGCAGGATCGACGGGGGCTCGCGTTCGGCCTGTTCGGCACCGGGCTCATGGGTGGGCAGGGCATCGGCCCGGTGCTGGCCGGAGGCGCCGCCGCCGCCCTCGGGGCGGGTACGACGATCGCCGTGCTCGGTGTCGCGATCCTGTTGGCTGCCGTTCGGTTCGGGCCACTGCCCGACGCCGGGAGCGGCGCGAGGTAATGGCGGGGGCAAGCGTCACTGCGACCGCCGGGTCAGGCCGTGTGCAGCAGGGGTACGTCGACCAGCTCCTCGGGGATGCCGAAGGCGGCGACCAGGTCGGCGGCGATGGGGCGCACCCGACGGCACAGCTCGTTGACCATCGCGGTGATCGCCTTGGAGCGCGCCGTGGACAGGCGGCCGTGCTCGAGGAACCACGCGCGGTCCTGCTCGATCGTGGACAGCGCGAAGAGGTCGCACAGCAGGTTGAGAACGTCGCGCGTCGGCCCCTCGGGAGTCTCCTCCACCTTGGTGAGGAACGCCTCCAGGACGATGCGCTCCATATGCGCCCGCCCGACCGCGATGACGTGGTCCTGGGCGCGACTGAAGACCTCGCCCGGGTCTCCCCCGCCCTCGACGCCGGCCCTGATCCGTCGGGCGGCCGAGGAGGTGATGTGGTCCTCGCGCCAGCGCAGCATCGACAGGTGGTACTCCGGGTCGAGCAGCCCGGCGTCGGGGTCGCCGTCGTCGGAGCGGCCGGGCACGACGTCGCGCAGCCGCTCGATGATCTGCCGCATGGCGGTGCGCTCCACAACCGTCTCGACCGCGAGTCCGGCGACGAAGCGCACCATGCCGAGCTGGTCCATCGAACCGAACTCGTCGGCGAGGTCGGTCAACCGCCCCTTGGCGACCAGCTGCATCAGCACGGTGTTGTCGCCCTCGAAGGTCGTGAACACATCGGTGTCATTGCGCAGCGCGTCGAACCGGTTCAGCGACATGTAACCGGCGCCGCCGCAGGCCTCACGGCACTCCTGGACGGTCTCCGACGCATGCCAGGTGCCGGCCACCTTGGTCGCCGCCGCCCGTGACTCCAGCGCCCTCTTGCGTCGTTCGGAGGCGCTCTCGGGGTCGGTGAAGACCCGGTGCAGGTCGGCCGTGGCGCGCTCCTGCGCGAAGTGCAGCGCGTAAGTCCGGGCGAGCAACGGCAGCAGGCGTCGCTGGTGCTGCCCGTAGTCGAGCAGCAGGGTCTCCTGCTCGGCACCCGGGTTGGAGAACTGCCGGCGCCGCTCGGCGTACCGGATCGCGATCGCCAGTGCGACCTTGGAGGCGTTGATCGCGGCGCCGCCGACGCTGACCCGCCCCTGGACCAGCGTGCCGAGCATGGTGAAGAACCGACGGCCGGGGCTCTCGATCTCCGAGGTGTAGGTGCCGTCCTCGGTGACGTCGGCGTAGCGGTTGAGCAGGGCCGTGCGGGGCACGCGTACGTCGTCGAACCAGATGCGTCCGTTGTCGACACCCTGCAGGCCGATCTTGCGTCCGCAGTCCTCGATGCGTACGCCGGGCAGTGGCTGCATCTGCTCGTCGCGCAGCGGCACGATGAAGGCGTGCACGCCGTGCTCCTCGCCGGCCACGACGAGCTGGGCGAAGACGACGGCCGCCTGCGCGTGGGCGGCGGCGTTGCCGATGTAGTCCTTGCGGGAGGCGTCGTCGGGAGTGGTGATGACGAACTCGCCGGACCCGGCGTCGTACGTCGCCCTCGTCCCCAGGGACTGGACGTCGGAGCCGTGGCCGGTCTCGGTCATCGCGAAGCTGCCCATCAGCTCGCCGGTGATGACGCGAGGGAGGTATTCGCGGTGGTGCGGCTCGGTGCCGAGATGCAGGATCGCTCCGCCGAAGAGCCCGAACTGCACGCCCAGCTTGACCAGGACCGACAGGTCGCCGAACCCCGACGTCTCGAAGGCCGCGATCGAGGCGCCGACGTCGCCGCCACCGCCGTACTCGGTGGGGAATCCGTAGCCGGTCTGGCCGCTGCGCGCGAGCTCGATGACGATGTCCTTGACCCGTTCGCGGTACGTCGCCTGGTCGAGCTCGAGTGCCTCGCGCAGGAACGGCGCGTGCTCGACGAGGTTCTCGCGGGCCAGGTTGCGGACCTCGCGGTAGCGGCCGTCGAGCAGCTCGCTCATCGCTGCGACGTCGACGACCGGATGGGTGGCAACGGTGTCGACGGCTGCGCTGATCGGGTTGGCGGTCTCGGCAGTGTCGGTCATGGGGGCCATCGTGACAGGCACGTCAACGGCCGCACCTCCAGGTGCGCGACGTCTCGGCATCGGCCGACATGAGGAGACCCCGCCCGATTGGGAGGTTCGGGCGGGGCCTCATCGATGCTGCACCATTGGGAGGCTGGGGCAGCGTGAGCAGAACTGCCACGGCCGGGCGGGATAAGGACCGGGGGTGGCCGACTTCCTGCGTGAGGAGGTCTTCTGCTCGAGGTGGACCGTGGAGGTCGTCCCTGTTCCTCGAGAATAGACCCGGGGCGGTGAAGGCAACAGGCTCTCAGCCCGAAATAGTGTCGCCGACCGTGTCTCCGACCCGCTTTGGTTCTGTGGTGTCTGCATCCAGCTCGACATCGGTGTCGGCGACCGGGACCTCGGCGGTCTCGGTGGTGGGTATCGCCCGCCACCCCCAATGGGAGAACTTCTGGCCGGTCGCGACGCCGGCGAGGTAGACCGCCAGCCACGCGATGATCACTCCGCCGACGACGTCGGCGACGTAGTGCCATCCGAAGTAGAGCGTGGAGATCACCGTCAGCACGAAGAACGCCCACGCCGCCCAGCGCACGATGATGTTGCGCACCGTGAAGTGCGCGACCATCGCGATGATGAGCGTCAACGCCGTGTGCAGGGAGGCGAAGCCCGCGACGCTCTGGATGGAGTCGCTGAAGGGATTGAGGGGGAACCGGACGTTCTGCCGCCCGTTCCACAACGAGTCCTGCAGGTCGGTGACGCCGGTGACGTCGAGGTCGCGGTAGAGCCAGGGGTACCAGAAGTTCGGCCCCATCGTCGGGATCATGTAGTAGCTGATCGTGCCCAGCGACCAGTTCAGGCAGTTCGCGGTGACATACCAGTAGCCGTAGTTGATGTTGCGCGACCAGACCACCCAGGCGATCACGGTCAGCGGTGCCAGCGGCAGGTAGAGCAGATAGATGAACGCGAAGAAGTGCGCCGCCCACGTCTCGCCCAGGATCGCGTGCAGCACCCGGGCCGGCTCGTGGCCGAAGAAGAGGAACTTGTCGATCTCGTGCAGCAGCGGGTCCTGCATCGTGGAGTAGACCCGCGGCAGGTAGTTCTTGAGGTTCCGGTAGCTGACGTAGGTGACGTAGAACGAGGTCAGCCCGATCACCACGAGCATGATCCGGTCCTTGGTCCAGTGCTCCTTGATCAGCTTGCGCGCCTCGTCGCGGAAGCGGCTCGTCCGCTTGCGGGCGCGCCACAACGACCGCGGCACCACGTCCACCACGAACGCGCCGACCAACATCAGCGGGATGCGCGTCCAAGCCGGCCCGAGGAATCCCTCGGGGTCCCGCAGTCGCTCGTCGAGAGCGATAGAGGCGACGACCGCGACGAGTCCGGTGATGAGGGCGACCCCCACCAGGAGTCCGTACGCCGGCCGTTTCACGAGGGCAGTCTAGGGAAGCGCTGCGCGTCGGGGCGGCTCACCCGGGCAGCACCGCGCATCGGGCCGGGTCCAGCCGCAGACGCACTTGCTCGCCGGGCCGCACAGGTACGTCGGCGGTGGCCACCGCGTCGAGAGTGCCGATGCCATCGGCTTGGACGGTCAGCCGGGTCAGGTCGGGTGCGATCCGCGCGGTGACGACGGTCGCCGGCAGCGACCCGGCCGGGTCCACCTGCAGCGCCGAGCGGCGTACGGCGAGCGCGGCCCCGGTGGGAAGGTCCAGGTCTCCGGTGCGGGCCAGTTGGGCTGCTGCGGCGGAGTCGAGGACGCGTGCGTAGCCCAGGAACCGCGCGGTCTCCGCGTCGGCCGGCCGGCGCCAGACCTCTTCGACCGTGCCGGTCTGCACGAACCGACCTCGTCGCATCACCGCCATCCGGTCGGCGACCGCGAACGCCTCTTCCTGGTCGTGGGTGACCAGCAGCGCCGTGGTGCCGGAGGAGCGCAGGATGTCGTGCAGGTCGGAGGCGAGCCGCTCGCGCAGTCCACGGTCGAGCGCCGACAGCGGCTCGTCGAGCAGCAGCAGCCGGGGCCGTACGGCGAGCGCTCGGGCGAGCGCGACCCGTTGGCGTTCGCCGCCGGACAGGGTCGTGGGCGAGCGGTCGGCGTACCCGGTGAGGCCGACGAGGGCCAGCAGCTCCTCGACGCGGACGCCCCGCTCCGTGGCCGGCGTGCGTCGCAGCTTGAGCGGGTAGGCGACGTTGGCGGCGACGTCGAGGTGCGGGAAGAGCTGGCCGTCCTGGAACATCAGTGCGAAGCCGCGTCGGTGGGTCGGGACACGGGTGACGTCCTCGCCGGCGAAGTGGATCCGTCCGGCGTCGATGTGCTCGAGCCCGGCGATGGCGCGCAGCAGCGTGGACTTGCCGCAGCCGCTGGGGCCGAGCACGGCAAGCACCTCGCCGCGGGGGAGGTCCAGGGAGACGTCGTCGACGGCGCGAGTGGCGCCGAACGTCACGGTGAGGTGCTCGACTGTCAGCATCGGTCAGAAGGCTCCCATGCTGCCGACGCGGAGCCGTTCGACCGCGACCATGACGCCGGCGGTGGTGACGGCGAGGATGACGGAGCCGGCCAGAGCCATGCCGAAGTTCTCCGCGCCGGGGCGTGAGACGAGCTGGTAGATGACCACCGGCAACGTCGGGTTGTCCGGGCGGGCGAGGAACGCGGTGGCGCCGAACTCCCCCAGTGACACGGCGAACGCGAAGCCGGTCGCGGCCAGCACCGGTTTCCACACCACCGGCAGGTCGACGCTGGCGAGCACCCGTAGCGGCGCTGCCCCCAGGCTCGCGGCGGCCTCGCGCTGACGGTGGTCGATGCTGCGCAGCACGGGAGCGAGGGTGCGGACGACCAGCGGCAACGCGACCATCGCTTGCGCGACCGGCACCAGCGCGGGGCTGCCCCGGAAGTCGAACGGCGGCTCGTCGAGGGCCACCAGGAACCCGAAGCCGACCGTGACCGCCGAGACCCCGAGCGGCAGCATGAAGATGCCGTCGAACGCGCCGAGCATGCGTCGTGGCCAGGGCCTGCTGACGCGCCGGCTGATCAGGACCGCCACGACCAGACCGAGGGACATCGCGAGCGCGGTCGCGTCGAGGGCGACGCGCAGCGAGTTGGTGAGCGCGGTGGTGACCGGCACCAGCAGCGCGGTTCCGACGCCGTCGCCGGCGAGGGCGCGGTAGTAGGCGGTCGACCAGTCGCCGTCGACGCTCAGCGACCGCGCGATGAGCGTCGAGATCGGCGCCAGCACGAGCAGCAGCACGAGACCCGTGATCGCCAGCGCGGGCGCATCGCTGCGCCTCGGACGGCGTACGACGAGAGCACGCTCCACGGTGCCTTCGCGCGCCTTGCGGGTGCGCCCGGCGAGGGCGAGCAGTCCCACGACCACGACGATCTGCAGGACCGACAAAGCTGCCGCGCCCTGCAGGTCGAGGAACTGCGTGGTGAGCAGGTAGATCTCGGTCTCGACGGTGGCGTAGCGGACTCCGCCGAGGGTGAGTACGACGCCGAACGCCGTTGCACAGAAGAGGAAAACCACGCTTGCCGCGGACAGGATCGAGGGGGCGAGCGCGGGGAGAGTGACCGTCCGCAGCACCTGCAGCGGGGTCGCGCCCAGCGCTGCCGCGGCTTCTTCGCGTCGAGGGTCGAGACCCTCCCACCAGGGACCGACGGTGCGTACGACGACCGAGACGTTGAAGAAGACCAGCGCGGCGATGATCGCGGCGGGTGTGCCGTCCAGGCCGAGCCCCCCGAGGGGTCCCCCGGCGGACAGCAGCGTGCGGAACGCGACGCCGACCACGACAGTCGGCAGCACGAACGGCACCGTCACCACCGTGCGCAGCAGGCGCCGTCCGGGGAAGGTCAACCGGTGCAGGACGTACGCCGTCGGCACCCCCAGCAGCACGGTGATCGCCGTGGCCAGCGACGCCGACCACACCGTGAACCACAGCACCCGTCCGACGCGCGGTCGCAGCAGCGACTCGACCACGCCGGCGACGTCGAGGCGGCCGTGCGGGAAGAATCCGCGCTCGAGCATGCCGAGCACCGGGACGACGAAGAAGACCGCCAGGACGGCAAGCGGCACCGCCCCGGCCAGGGCGGCCAGGGCGACGTACCGCTTGCTCGTCATGTGTCCCGCGCTCTCACCCGGAGGTGACGTCGCTCCAGTCGCGGATCCACTGGTCACGGTTCTCCGCGATCTCAGCGGGGTCGACCTCGATCGGCTCGGGCGACTTCTCGGCCCAACGAGCCCACAGTTCGGGCAGTTCGACCGAGTCGTCGGCCGGGAAGACGTACATGTTCTCGGGCAGTGACGTCTGGAACTGCTCGCCGACGAGGAAGTCGACCAGCGCCTGCGCGCCGTCGGGGTTGGCCGCCCCGGCCAGCACGCCGGCGTACTCGACCTGGCGGAAGCAGGTGTCGAGCAGGGCGCTGGTCGTGGGGCGGTTGCTGTCGTCGGGGATGGTGAAGGGCGGGGAGGAGGAGTACGACAGCACGATCGGCCGGTCGCCGTCTCCCCCGCCGGCGGTGAAGTCGACCTCGTAGGCGTCGGACCAGCCGCTGGTGATGCGGGCGCCGTTGTCGAGCACGCGCTGCCACCAGTCCTGCCAGCCGTCCTCGCCGTACTCCCCGATCGTGGCGAGCAGGAAGGCGAAGCCGGGTGAGGAGCTTGACGCGGCCGGGGTGACGAAGAGGTTCTGGTAGGCCGGCTTCACCAGGTCGTCGAGGGTCGCTGGCGGCGCGACGTCGTTGTCGGCGAACCAGATGTCGTCGATGTTCACGCACACGTCCGACCAGTCGATCGCGGTCAGCTGCTCGCCGCCTTCACCGTCCAGGGCGAGCTCGGCGACCGAGTCCGGGAGGTCGGCCGGCGTGTACGCCGCGAGCACGCCCTCCTCGACCGCGCGGGACGCGAACGTGTTGTCGATGCCGAAGACTGCGTCGGCGATGGGGTTGTCCTTGGTCAGGACCAGCCGGTTGGTCAGCTCGCCGGCGTCGCCGACCGCGACGACGTCGAGCTCGTAGCCGGTCTCGTCCTCGAACGACGCGACGACCTCGTCGGGCACGGCCCAGGAGCCGTGGGTGGCGAGGACGACCTTGGTGGGTTCGGCGTCGTCTGTCTTGCCTGCGCTGTTGTTGCCTCCGCCGGACGCGCACCCCGCGGTGAGGACCGCCATCACGGCGAGGGCCGCGAATGCCATGTGCTGTTTCGGCTTGCCCTTGCGGAACGTCTTCATGTGCATCGGAATCTCCCGGGTGAGCAGGAGGGTCCCGCGGATGCGGGAAGAGCTCGACTTCCTTCGCCGGTGCTAGCCGGAGCAGGTTCGAGGGTCTGCGGCCGTTTCCGCACTCTCAGCGCCGCCTGGCGCTCCCCTGTCGTGTGGGTCCCACCCTACCCACGCCGACCGGATGGCGCGGGCTGGGGCCAGCACACGGTTTAGTCTCCGAGCATGACTACTCGGGGGAAGCTCTCGCCGGCGCTGGCAGGACTGGCACTCGTCGCGCTCGCAGGGTGCAGCGACACGACGGACGACGCCCCAGCTCCGGCTCCCGCGCCGGCTTCCGCTTCCGCTTCAGCTTCGGCGTCGAACATGGCCGACGCGGCGCTGGCGGAAGCGGCGGCGCTCGAGAAGCAGGTCCGCGACTTCGCGTCCACCGGCGGCACGACCGTCGAGAACCCGAATGACCTCGAGTCTGCCGAACTTCTACCGCCGGATGAGTACGAGGTGCGCCAATTCTTCTGGGACCCGTCGAGCCACCGCATCTGCGTGGTCCACAAAGAGACGGGGGCGTGGGGGCTGGTGGCGGCAGAGGGTGGGGACACCTTCGAGAACTCCGGTCCCTCCGGCGCCGCTTGCGAGGTCGGCTAGGGCGACAACGAGACCGCGAGGATGCCGTGAGGCACCTCGGCGGCCCGGATCAGGTGCTTCTCGGCATTCTCGCGGCCGCGGAAGCCGCGCCGAGCCACGTGTGCGGATTGTTGAGCCAGCACCAGCCGAGCCGCGCGGCGCCCTTGCTCCACCAGAACGACGGGATCCTCTTGTTGGGCGCACGGGAAGCGAGCGCCTGGAAGGCGTTGTGGTGGTCGAGTACGCCGGGCAGCTGGCTCATCAGGGCGACGCCCTCGTCGATGGTCAGTGGCGTACGACCCTGCTCGGCCAGAATCTCGGCGGCCTTCGCCGGCGGGATGTTGAGCGTGTCGGCTCCGGTGCGAACATCGGTCAGCAAGTACACCGGGCCAGCGGGGATCTGCACTGCGTCGATCGGCTTGTAGCCAACGAGCTCGTCGGCCATGTCGGTCCAACCCGGCTTTCCGCGGATCGACCAGCGCTCGACCGCAGCGACCGTCGGCACCAGCGCCGACGTCACGACGAGGAGGAACGGCAGCGCCGCGTCCTCCGACCCCGGACCAGCCGACCGTGCGGCGTCACGCAGCGGTTCGCACAGCGCGACGAGCTCGGCTTCGCTGCGACCCGACAGCTCGGCGTACCCGAGTGCCAGCAGGTTGCCGACCTGCCGGTCGAACTCCTCATCGAGGTCCTGGCAGGGCTTGGCACGCACCTCGGTCTGAAGCATCCCTCCACGGTACGTCGCCCTTGGTGGTTGAGGAGGGTCCGGAGCGCTAGCGGAGGGCCCGTCTCGAGACCACCGCGCCAATCAGGGTCAGCGCAGATAGACGGCGGTGCCGTCGACTTCGGCCCGGGTCAGCAGCCCGCGGAAGACGAGCAGGTCGAGGTGGACCATCGTCTCCATCACCGCCATCGCCGAGTTGAAGATGTCGAGCTCGCCGAAGTGCCGTTCGTGACGGGTCCAGGTGAGCTGCGTCGCCACGTCGTACGCCGAGGAGCCGGCCGGGGCGACCGCGGCGCGGCACAACTCGAGCCGGTGATCGTGGTGGGCGAGCAGTTCCCCGACTCGGTCGTGCGACGACTCGGTGACGGGCCCGTGAGCGGGCAGCAGCCGTAGGTCGGGCATCGACCGGACCGTTTCGAGAGAGCCGAGGAAGTCGCCGAGCGGGTTGCCGACGTACACCAGCTCGAAGCCGACCGACGGGGTGATCTGCGGCAGCACGTGGTCGCCGGCGAAGAGCAGGCCGGCGTCGAGGTCGGCGAAGACGAAGTGGCCGGCGGTGTGGCCCGGCGTCGGGACAGCACGCAACACCCGGTCGCCGACGACGATGTCGTGCTCGCCGTCGAGCCACCGGTCCGGCGGCAGCCACATGTGGTCGTCTGGTTCCTGGTCGTCGAAGAGGCTCGCCCAACGCCCGGACAGGTCGAAGGCGCCGGCCAGTGCGAGCCGGTCGACGGTCGGGTCGGCGTCGAGCTCGCCGGAGTTGAACAGGTCGATGGTGGGCTTCTCCCCGACACCGAGGTCGATGCTCGCGCGGCCGAACTCCGTGCGCACGGTGACGGCCTGCGTGTAGTGGTCCCGGTGCACGTGGGTGACGAGGAAACGGGTGATGTCCTCGACGGCGTACCCGATGCTCTTCAGCGACTGCTCCAACTGCAGACGGGAGTCTTCGATCGCCCAGCCGGCGTCGATGCAGGTGAGGCCCTCGTCGGTCTCGATCACGTAGACGTTGACCGCCTTGAGGCCGTCCATCGGCAGCGGCAGCGCCATCCGGTGTACGCCGGGGGCGACCTGCTCGACGTCGGGCTCGGTCCAGCGCTTCGCACTCATCGGTGCATCCTGCCTCGTCGGGCTCGACCAGGGGCGTGCGCGTCCCAGTGACGCCGCCCACCGACACCCAACTCTGCGCGGTTGAGCCACCTGCAGGAGTCTCGACCGGAGAGTTGTATGTCGGCCGGCGGCCGATCGACATGCCAGGCTGACGTCATGACCCTGCAGCCACCGTCGACCGAGCTGACGGTCGACGACCAGACGAGGATCCGGCGCGAGGCCGACCGCCAAGTGACCGAGCGCGCTGCGTTGTACGCCATCCTCGATGAGGCGCTGGTCGCCCACGTGGGTGTGGTGCGCGACGGACTGCCACTGGTGCTGCCGTTCGCGTGCGCACGCGACGGCGACTCCCTGCTGCTGCACGGGTCCACAGGATCCGGGCTGCTGCGGGCGGCGACCGGAACGCCGGTGTGCGTGGAGGTGACGCACACCGACGGACTCGTGTTCGCGCGCACGACGTTCGACTCCTCGATGCGCTACCGGTCCGCGGTCGTGCACGGGGTCGCCACGCCGCTCGACGGCGAGGAGAAGACAGCGGCGCTGCGGCTGCTGTCCGACCACCTGATGCCCGGCCGTACGGCGGAGGTCCGGGCCGACTCCCGCAAGGAGATCGCCGCCACGCTGGTGCTGCGGGTGCCGCTGGACACGGCCAGCGTGAAGATCGCCGCCGGGCCGCCCGAGGTCGACCCCGACGACGTCGAGCCCCGCGACGTCTGGGCGGGCATCCTGCCGTTGCGCATCACCGCCGGTGATCCGCTGCCCGCGCCCGACGTGCCGGACGGCGTACCCGCCCCCGAGTCAGTACGCCGCGCCGCCGCCCGCTGAGCGGCGCGACAAGAGCGGGGTCTCGACAAGCTCGACCGCCGACGGGGGATGGTTTCGAGACGGCCTCCTTCGTCGGCCT
>JBHWSH010000145.1:0-3470 GCA_043427135.1 Marmoricola sp.
TCCTGGATGGGTGCGGTACAGCGTCTCGGTGACCACCACGCCGAGCACCGAGTCACCGAGGAACTCCAGTCGCTCGTTGGTGGGGATGCCACCGTTCTCGTAGGCGTAGGAGCGGTGCGTCAGGGCGCGCTCGAACAGCTCGAGGTCCAGCGGCGGGTCCCCGAGGGCGTGGCGCAGCGCGGCGTACGCCGAGGAGTCGCCTCGAGGTGCCTCCGCCCCGCTCATGCGCCGGTCGGATGCGCGGTCAGAGGACCTGGCGGCGGTCGGCGCGGGCGCCATACTGACCGCACTGGGGGCACGCGCGGTGCGGCAGGTGCTTGCCACCACACGCGGGGTTGGCGCACGTCACCAGCGACGGCACGGCGGCCTTCCACTGGGAGCGGCGGTGACGGGTGTTGCTCCGCGACATCTTCCGCTTCGGGACAGCCACTGTTCTACTCCTCAATCGGGCCGCTGGCGCGGCCGGTGTCGTCGTGCTCTTGCTTCAGCGTCCCGAGGGCGGCCCACCGGGGGTCGACCGGCGCCTCGTGCTGGTGGTCGGGGTCCTCGACCAGTCTGGCACCGCACTCGGTGCACAGTCCTGGGCAATCGTCCTGACACAACGGCTGGAACGGCAGTGCGAGCACCACCGCATCCCGCAGCAGCGGCTCCAGGTCGACCAGATCGCCCTCGAGCCGGCTGGTCTCGTCGTCCTCGTCGTCGTCCGCGTCCTCCTCGTCGTAGACGAAGAGCTCCTGGAAGTCAGCAAAGATGTCTCGACTGAGCTCCTCCAGGCAACGGACGCACTCGCCCGCGAGCACCGCACGAGCGGAGCCGGTGACGAGCACCCCTTCGACCACCGCTTCGAGCCGGATGTCCAGCTCGACCGGTGAGCCCTCGGGGACGCCCAGGACCTCGATCCCGAGATCTGCCGGTGCCGGCGCAGTCAGCTGGACCCGGCGCTCCGACCCCGGGCGGCGGCCGAGCTCGCGGGTGTCGAGCACGAGCGGCGCTCTCGGGTCGAGACGCACGATCCAACTTTCGTCGTCGGCGGACAGAACTCGGTCCTCATCCGGGTGCGGCGGACCGCACCAGCACGAGGACCATCACCCAGGGTACCCGCCGCCCCGTCCGCTGGCCAAAACGGCAAGCGACGTTGCGCGGAGGGTCAGTCGGAGGAGTCGCGCAGGTGCCGCGGCAGCTCGTCCTCGTCGTCGTCCTCGCCGAGGGCGTCGAGCTCGCTGCGGCCGGCGAGGCGCTCGCGCCCGCGCTTGACGGTCTCGAGGGTGCGCTCCAAGGTGATCTCGAGTCCGGCGAGACGCCCGTCGACGTACTCGTCGGCCTCCCGGCGCAGCTCCTCGGCCTCGGAGCGAGCGGCGGCGGCGGCCTCCTCGGCCCGGCGCTGCGCGAGCCGGTAGACCTCGGTGTCCGAGACCAGCCGCCCCTGCTCCAGTCGCGCCTCGTGCCTGATCTGCTCGGCCTCCTGACGGGCGTCGGCGACGATGTGGTCGCGTGCAGCCAGCACCCGGGAGGCCTCGGTGTCCTCTCCGGCCCGGGCCTCCTCCAGCTCGTCCAGCAGAGCCAGCAGTTGGGCGCGGTTGACCACCGCGGACGACGACATCGGCATCGACCGAGCCTCGGCCAGAGCCCCCCGGATCTCCGCCAGTACCTCCGCGCTCGGCCGCCCTGACCCGCTCACCCGCGGACTTCCCGCAGGCGCGGCCCCAGTCGCTCGAGCACGGCCGGGGGCACCAGCGCCGAGACGTCCCCCCCGAAGGTGGCGACCTCCTTGACCAGGCTCGAGGCCAGGAAGGAGTACTCCGGGCTGGTCGGGACGAACACCGTCTCCACCTCGTCGGCGAGGCTGGAGTTCATCTGCGCCATCTGCAGCTCGTAGTCGAAGTCGCTGACCGCACGCAGTCCCTTGACGATCGCGACGATGCCGCGCTCCTGGCAGAAGTCGGTGAGCAGGCCCTGGAACGAGTCCACCACCACGTTGGGGAAGGGCGCGACGGCCTCCGCGATCATCTCCATCCGCTCCTCGGCGGAGAACAGTCGGTTCTTCGACTTGTTCACCCCGACGGCGACGACCACCTCGTCGAACAGGGCCGCCGCCCGGCCGATGATGTCGATGTGGCCATTGGTGACCGGGTCGAACGATCCCGGACAGGTGGCACGACGCACGTGGTCTCCTCGCTTGATGCAGGCTCGACTGCTCGGGCAACTTACCCCAGCGCCGACCACGAGCCGAAGAGCAGCAGGGTCTCGCCGTAGCGCCGGACGCGTCCCTCGACGTACCCCGGCGGCCAGGTCAGCTCCGCGGTGCGCGAGGAACGCTCGACGACCACGATCGCCTCCTCGGCCAGCCACCCCCGCTCCCCCAGCAGCATCAGGTCGCGCTCGAGCGTCGTCCGTGGCAACGGATAGGGCGGATCGAGGAAAGCCATGTCGTACGCCGGGGAGTCCGCGGCCCGGTCGTCGAGGAACCGACCGACCGACGCTGCCACGACCCGGGCCCGATCCCGGAAGCCGAGATCGACGATGTTGTCGCGGATGACGCCGGCGGTGCGTCTGTCCTGCTCGACGAGCACGACCTCGTGCGCTCCCCGCGACACCGCCTCGAGGCCGACCGCGCCGCTGCCGGCGTAGAGATCCAGCACCCGAGTCCCCTCCAGCGACCCGAGTGCCGACTCCCACGCCGAGAACAGCGCCTCACGGACCCGGTCGGTGGTGGGCCGGGTGCCGTCGCCCCGCGGGGTGCGCAACCGACGCCCGCGCGCGCTGCCCGCGATGATCCGGGTCACGTCTTGTCCACGTAGTCGGCTCGGTCGGCCTCGTACAACGCCGCCACGGCATCACGCAGCTCCGGCCAGCGGGCGAGCTCCGGGTCCTGCTGTACGACGCTCTCCGCGGCTTCGCGCGCAGCGGCGATGGTGTCGGCGTCGCGCAGCACCGACAGCAGCTGGAGGGTGCGGCGCGTGCCCGACTGGTTCTTGCCGAGCACGTCGCCCTCCTTGCGCAGCCTCAGGTCCAGCTCTGCGAGCTCGAAACCGTCGGTGGTCGCGGCCACCGCGTCCAGTCTGGCCCGCGCCTGGGAACCGGGCGGTGCGTGGGTGACAAGCAGACACAGCCCGTGGTGACCGCCTCGACCGACGCGGCCGCGCAGCTGGTGCAGCTGGGAGACCCCGAAGCGGTCCGCGTCGAGCAGCACCATCGTGGTCGCGTTGCCGACGTCGACGCCCACCTCGATCACGGTGGTGGAGACCAGGACGTCGATCTGCCCGGCGGCGAAAGCCTGCATGATCGCGTCCTTCTCCTCCGGCGGCAGCCGTCCGTGGAGCCGGCCCACGCGCAAGCCGGCCAGCGGCCCGTCGGCGAGGGCGGGTGCGACCTCCTCGACGGCGGCGAGCGGCGGCCGTTGCGGGGCCTTGCCCCGGTTCGATGCACCTGGGACGCCAGACGCGGGGGCCGCGACTGCGTCCACGTCCAGA
>JBHWSH010000146.1:0-2802 GCA_043427135.1 Marmoricola sp.
TGCTCGGTTCCGGCTGCGGCACGAACCGTGGGGCGACGGGGAGCGGCTGATCCCGGCGGGGCGCTACACCCTCGACTTCGGGGCGGACGAGGCGTTGGCGGGGCGGCTGCCGCTGACCCTGCGCTCGGAGGAGTACCGCGCCCGGGTCGAGGCGGCGCCGGGGGGCCTGGCCGTCGTGCTCAGCGCACCTCACGAGGACGAGGAAGTCGGGCCCGTCGCCCAACAACGGCTGCAGCGCTGGTACGCCGTGACAGACCTCCGGCTCGACCCGCGCGCCGTCTACCTGCAGTCCTACACCGGGCAGGCGGCCACCGACAGTCCCGCCGCGATCCACCGCGAGCTGCGCCGGGTCCGTCCCGACCTGCGGCTGCGCTGGGGCGTCGCCGACGCGTCGGTGCGTGTGCCCGAGGGTGGCGAGCCGGTCCTGATGCACAGCCGAGAGTGGTACGCCGCGCTGGCCACCAGCGCGCACGTCGTCACCAACGTCGACCTCGAGCGCTGGTTCGTCAAACGACCCGGCCAGCGCGTGCTGCAGACCTTCCACGGCTACCCCGCCAAGACGATGGGCCTGTCGGCATGGCACGCCAAGAACTTCACCCCGCTCCGCATCGAGCGGCTCCTCCGTCGCACGTCGGGCACCTGGGACCTGCTCCTCACCCCCACGCCCGAGATGGACCGGCTCTACCGCGAGCACTACCGCTACGACGGCCGGATCCACTCCCTCGGCTACCCCCGCGACGACGTCCTGGTTGCTCCCGACGCGGCCGAGGTCCGCGTCGACGTACGCCGCCGGCTCGGGCTGACCGATGACCTCGGCGACCGCACGGCCGTCCTCTACGCACCCACCTGGCGCGACGACCTGGCCACCAATCATCGAGCCGCGCCGCTGGTCAGCCCCCTCGACGTCGACGAGCTCGCCGAGAGCCTCGGCGAGGACTACGTCGTGCTCCTGCGCGGCCACCGCTTCCACAGACGACGGCCGCGTCGTACGGCCGGATCGGTCCTGGACGTGACCGACTACCCCGAGATCAACGACCTGATCCTCGCCGCGGACGCGGCCGTCTTGGACTACTCGTCCCTGCGGTTCGACTTCGCCCTGACCGGGCGGCCGATGGTCTTTCTCGTGCCCGATCTCGACCGCTACGAGGCGGCGCGAGGGTTCCTGCACGACTTCCGCGCTAGCGCGCCCGGCCCGCTGCTCGACGACCCCGCGGAGGTTGCGGAGGCCTTGCGCGACCTCCCGAGCCTCGCCGCGACGTACGCCGACCGGGTCGCCGCGTTCAACCGCACCTTCAACGCCCACCAGGACGGGCACGCGGCCGAGCGGGTGGTCAGGACCTTCGTCACGGGGTGAGGTCCTCGGCGGTCTCCGGGTCGGGCCCTACGCCTGCCCCGCGTCAGCGCGGTGTCCTTCCCTGAGCGCGTCCAAAAGAACGGTCTGCTCGATTCTCAAGTCTAGGGACGAACGTCCCGATACAGTCATCAGGGGTAGCGATGACAAATCGGGAGGTTCATGTGTTTGCCCGTACGCGATGGGGAGCTGCGCTTGCGTCGGCCGCCGTAGTGATCGGCTCTGCCGTCACCGGAGCTGGGATGACAGCCGCTCCGGCCGAGGCGGCCACACAGAAGAAGAAGGACCAGACTGTGGAGCTGCGGGTTGGCAGCTTCAACGTCAAGAGCGTTCACCACGACCCGAAGGCGAGGGGGGCCCATCTACCGTGGAACCAGCGTCGGGCCGCAGTCATCGCCGATATTCTCGGCGAGCGCGCCGACGTCGTGGGCCTGCAGGAGACGCACCAGAGCTACAACTACGCCCCCCGGCTGCTCGATGGAAGAAACCAGTACCTCGATCTGCGCAACGGTCTGAACAAGGCCGGAGGGTCCTACGAGCTGACAAATGACGTCCCGCAGAACTGTCTGCGCGAATGGACAATCTCCAAGTGCGTGTACACCGACCGCGGTGCCTCGCGGAACCTCCGGATTCTGTATGACACCCGCACCCTCGAGGCGGTGCGCACCGGGTCCCACGAGTACGCCGTGCAGAGCGGCGGACTCAACGACACCCGCTACATGACGTGGGCAATTTTCCGGCACCGTCTCTCCGGAGAGCAGTTCTTCTTCGTCAACACCCACCTGATCAACAACTTTCCCGACAAGCAGAAGGCGCAGTGGGAAGAGCTGATCACCGAGATCGAACGCCGTAAGGGGGACCTCCCCGTCGTTGTCGTGGGTGACTTCCAGCGGTCGAGGACCAAGTACCCCTCGAACCAGATGATGGTGAAGATGAAGAAGCACGGCTACGGGGAGGTCGTCGGCCAGAAGCCCAACAGCCTCTTCCTGACGAAGAAGCCGCGCGCGGAGAAGCGCGTCAATGCCTGGATGAACACCGTCAACGGATTCGACCGCAATATCAAGAACTGGAGTTTCAACACCGACCGCAAGCGCAAGCTCGGCAACTATGCCGACTGGATCTTCGCTTCCAACCACCTGCGGGTGTCGGAGTGGAAGGTGGTCGTGGACCGCAAGAAACTCCAGCTCAACGGGGTCGTGCCCTCAGATCACAACATGGTGCGGGCGACCCTTCACCTGCCCGCATCATCTGGGTCGTACTGAGTCCCGTGCTCGGCGGTGCGCGTCGCGTGTCCCGAGCCTGACGTTCGGCCGAGTCCTCGTGTGGAACAATCCCGGCCATGCCCGGGACCTCCAGCCAACGGCGGCATCTGCTCCTGGTGGCAGGCGCCGGGCGCAGCGGCACCAGCCTGGTGACCGGGCTGGTGGGCCGGCTCGGCTACCACATCCCAG
>JBHWSH010000147.1:0-3785 GCA_043427135.1 Marmoricola sp.
GGCGCGGCCTTCTTGACCGGCGCGGCCTTCTTGACCGGCGCGGCCTTCTTGACCGGAGCCTTTTTCGCGGGCGCAGGCTCGGCGGCCTTCGCTGCCCCGTTCTTGGCGGCCTTCTTGGCCGGTGTGGCCTTCTTGGTGACAGAGGAAGTGACGCGCTTGGCCGCCGCGGCGGTCTTGCTCGCCAGCTTGCCTGCAGTGCTTCGAGCCATGAGGGCCGGGCTCCTGTGGTCGGGTCCAGGGTTGGCGCGAACGATATGCATTGCGTCACGTTCGCCACAACCGGGCGCGCCGACCGCCCGTGGGCAACTCGTTCTGGCACACTGGGCGCGACCGCAGGCGACGACGGGGACACCAGCTCCGAGCACAGCCGGCAGCGACCCGGGGACGGTGAGAGCCCGGGGGTGTTGTCCGGAGTCAGATCACCCCCGAGCCGCCGGAAGAGCGCCGTAGGTCCGCCTCGGCAGGTAGAACCGGCAGCGGCGTACAACGAAGTGGGCGTCCCGACCGCAGACCGGCCGGACGTCAAGGAGGGTGGTACCGCGGGGCTCGACGGCCTCGTCCCTTCGTCGATGACACCACCGACGAAGGACGCCCCGTGACCGACTACCGCCCCGTCCCTCCCCAGGTCGACCTGCCTGCCCTCGACCGCGACGTCCTGGCGCTCTGGGAGCAAGAGGACACCTTCGCCCGCTCGCTGGAGAAGAACGCCGGCAAGGAGCGCTGGACCTTCTACGAAGGCCCTCCCACTGCCAACGGGCTGCCAGGCACCCACCACGTCGAGGCGCGCGTCTTCAAGGACGTCTTCCCGAGGTTCCGCACGATGCAGGGCTACCTCGTGGAGCGCAAGGCGGGTTGGGACTGCCATGGCCTGCCGGTCGAGCTGGCGGTGGAGAAGGAGCTCGGGTTCTCCGGCAAGCAGGACATCGAGGCGTACGGCGTCGCGGAGTTCAACGCCAAGTGCCGCGAGTCGGTGCTGCGCAACGTCGGACAGTTCCGGGCCATGACCGAGCGGATGGGCTACTGGGTGGACATGGACCACCCCTACACGACCATGTCGTCGTCCTACGTGGAGTCGGTGTGGTGGGCGCTGAAGCAGATCCACTCCCAGGGACTTCTGGTCGAGGACCACCGGGTCGCGCCGTACTGCCCGCGCTGCGGCACGGGGCTGTCCGACCACGAGCTCGCCCAGGGTTACGAGACCGTCACCGACCCGAGTGTGTACGTGCGGTTCCCCCTCACATCCGGGCCGTACGCCGGTCGCGCGGCCCTGTTGGTGTGGACGACCACGCCGTGGACGCTGGTCTCCAACACCGCCGTCGCCGCCCACCCCGAGGTCGACTACGTCCTGGCCACCGACGGCACAGAGATGCTCGTCGTCGCCGAACCGCTCGTGGGCCAGGCGCTCGGCGAGGGCTGGGAGGTCGTCGAGCGCGTCCGCGGCTCGCAGATGGAGCGCTGGGAGTACTCGCGGCCCTTCGACTTGGTCGACTTCCCGCTTGCCGAGACCGGCCAGGACGGGGGGCGCTCGCACTTCGTCGTGCTCGCCGACTACGTCACGACCGACGACGGCTCCGGCTTGGTCCACCAGTCCCCTGCCTTCGGCGAGGACGACATGGCCGTCGGCCGCGCCTACGGACTGCCGGTGGTCAACCCGGTGCGTCCCGACGGCCGCTTCGAGGAGGGCCTGGCGCTCGTCGGCGGGCAGTTCTTCAAGCACGCCGACGCCGACCTGGTGCGCGACCTGGAGGAACGCGGACTGCTGTTCCGCCATGTCGCCTACGAGCACTCCTACCCGCACTGCTGGCGGTGCCACACCGCGCTCCTCTACTACGCCCAGCCGTCGTGGTACGTCCGCACCACCCAGCGCAAGCAGGAGCTCCTCCGGGAGAACGAGCGCACCACCTGGCACCCGGAATCCGTCAAGTGGGGTCGCTATGGCGACTGGCTCCACAACAACATCGACTGGGCGTTGTCGCGCCGGCGCTACTGGGGCACGCCGCTGCCGATCTGGCGCTGCGAGGAGGGTCACGAGGTGTGCGTCGGGTCGCTGGCCGAGCTCAGCGAGCTCACCGGCAGCGACCAGTCCGGTCTCGACCCGCACCGCCCGTACGTCGACGACGTGTCGTTCCCGTGCCCCGCGGCCGTCGACGACGCGTCGCGATGCGGCAGGGATTCGCGCCGGGTGCCCGACGTCATCGACGCGTGGTTCGACAGCGGCTCGATGCCGTTCGCCCAGTGGGGCTTCCCGCACGTGGAAGGGTCAGAGGATCGGTTCCGGCAGGCATTCCCCGCCGACTTCATCTGCGAGGCGATCGACCAGACGCGAGGGTGGTTCTACACGCTGATGGCGGTGAACACGCTGGTCTTCGACCGCTCGGCGTACAAGAACGTCGTCTGTCTGGGACACATCCTGGCCGAGGACGGCCGCAAGATGTCCAAGCACCTGGGCAACATCCTCGAACCGATCCCCTTGATGGACGAGCACGGTGCGGACGCGGTGCGGTGGTTCATGGCGGCGGCGGGTTCGCCGTGGTCGGCGCGACGGGTGGGCCATGCCGCGATCCAGGAGACGGTCCGCAAGGTGCTGCTCACCTACTGGAACACCGTGGCCTTCCACGTCCTGTACGCCCGGACAGCGCAGTGGACGCCCGGCGCGGCGACTGCGCCGCCGGTCTCCGAGCGTCCCGTGCTGGACCGCTGGCTGCACAGCGAAACCACCAGACTGGTCCTCGAGACCACCGCAGCGCTGGAGAACTTCGACACCCAGCGCTATGGCGGCCTCGTCAGTCAGTTCGTCGACGACCTGTCCAACTGGTACGTCCGGCGCTCCCGCCGGCGCTTCTGGGATGGCGACCCGGCCGCGCTCGCCACCCTCCACGACACCCTCGAGGTGCTCACCCGCCTGATGGCCCCGCTGACCCCGTTCGTCACCGAACGGGTGTGGCAGGACCTGGTCCGTGCCGTGGACAGCAGCGCACCGTCGTCGGTGCACCTCGCCGACTGGCCCGTCGCCGACCCGGCCGCTCGCGACGCCGACCTGTCGGTGGCGGTGGCGACGGCGCGACGGCTGGTCGAGATGGGACGTGCGGCGCGGGCCGACGCCAAGGTGCGCACCCGCCAGCCCTTGCGGCGCGGGCTGGTGCCGACCTCGGTGTTCGACCGGCTCGGCGCCGAGCTGCGCGCCGAGGTCGTAGAGGAGCTCAATGTCGGGATCCTCGAGCCGCTGTCGTCAGCCGGCGACCTGGTGGACCACACGGCCAAGGGCAACTTCCGTGCCCTGGGCAAGCGGTTCGCGCGGCGTACGCCGTTGGTGGCCCAGGCGATCGCGGACGCGGACGCCGCCGAGCTGGCCGCAACGCTGGCCGCTGAGGGACGCGCGCGTCTCGTCGTAGAGGGCGAGGAGGTCGAGGTGCTGGCCGAGGAGGTGATCGTCTCCGAGCGCCCCAGGGAGGGCTGGTCGGTCGTCAACGAGCAGGGCGAGACGATCGCACTGGACCTCGACCTCACTCCCGAGCTCGTCCGTGCCGGGTTGGCGCGGGAGGTCGTCCGGCTGGTCCAGGAAGCACGCAAGGCGAGCGGGTTCCAGGTCTCGGACAGGATCACGTTGACCTGGGCGGCTGACGGATCGGTCGCCGAAGCGATCCGCGAGCATGCCGACGCGATCGCGAGCGAGGTGCTGGCGGCTTCGGTCGCGGAAGGAACCCCGGCGGGCACCGTGCACCGAGACGACGAGTTGGCCCTCACGTTCTCGGTGGTGCGGGTCTGACGGGACGCACAGCGGAGCG
>JBHWSH010000148.1:0-3081 GCA_043427135.1 Marmoricola sp.
GCTCTGTGATGTACCCAGGCGACGCGTGGCCAACCCTCACGTGGTGGTCGAGACCGGGTCCTCGAGGTCGGCGGGATTGAGCACCGCGGTGCGCTGGCGGTACTCCTTCACCATGCCCGGCCAGTTGGTGGTGATGCGCCCACTGTCGTTGCGGTACCAGCTCGCACATCCCGCCCAGACGCTGCCCGCCAGGCGCTCTTGCATCTCTTTGTCGTAACGCTCCGCGACGTCGGTGCGCACCTCGACCCACCGTCGGTTCCGAAGCAGCTCGACTGCCTGGCCGATCCAGCCCGTCTGGCACTCGATCATCGAGAGGATCGAGCTGCCGCCCAGGTTCGTGTTGGGGCCGTACACCACGAAGAAGTTCGGGAAGTGCGGCATCGCCACGCCGAGGTAGGCCCGGGCGCCGTCCGCCCACTCCTGCTCCAGGGAGGTGCCGTCGCGGCCGACGATGCGCATGGGAGCGAGGAACTCAGTGGCCTTGAAGCCGGTGCCGTGGATGAGGACGTCGGCCGGGTGCAGCACACCGCTGTCGGTGCGCACGCCCTCGGGTGTGATCTCGGCGATGCGCTCGTCGACGACCTCGACGTTGGGCTGGGTCAGCGTCGGGTACCAGTTGTTCGAGAACAGCAGGCGCTTGCAGCCGATCGGGTAGTCGGGCATGAGCTTGCGTCGCAGGGCCGCGTCGCGGACTTGGATCCGCAGGAGAGCGCGGAACGCGCCTTCGAGCAGGTCGGTGAACCGGGTCTGCTCCGTGAGGCCCTCGTTGAGCAGCTCGCTCAGGGTGCGGGTGAGCTCGCGACCGAATCCCTGGGTCTTCGGCGCCGAACGGAACAGTCGATGATGCAGGGGCAGGTAGGCACGGTCGGGCTTCGGGACGACGTACGGCGCCGAGCGCTGGAACACCGTCAGGTGGCCGGCGACCTTCTGCACCTCGGGCACGAACTGGATCGCACTCGCGCCGGTGCCGATGACGGCGACGCGCTTGCCGGCCAGGTCGACGTCGTGACGCCACTCCGCCGAATGGAACGACGGGCCGGCGAAGGAGTCGAGGCCGGGCAGGTCGGGGAACGACGGCCGAGACAGCTGCCCGACTGCGGCCACCACCACGTCGGCCTCGTAGGTCGTGGCGGCGCTGCGGACACGCCAGCGCCCGGTCGCTTCGTCGAGCACGACGTCGGTGACCTCGACGCCCGTGCGGACCAGGTCCAGGAGGCCCTGCTCGTGGGCGACGCGGCGGATGTAGGCGTAGATGTCGGGCTGCTGGGCGTAGCGGCGCTTCCAGTCGGGGTTGGGCGCGAACGAATACGAGTACAACGACGAGGGCACGTCGCAGGCAGCGCCCGGGTAGGTGTTGTCGCGCCACACACCGCCGACGTCGTCCCCCTTCTCCAGTAGGACGATGTCGTGGACCCCGCGGCGGCGCAGCTCGACAGCGGTGGCCAGTCCGCCGAATCCGGCGCCGATGATGACGACGGAGGGAGCAGCGGTGCGAGCGGGGGAGGGCGCGGCAGACGTCACGGCGCAGAGCGTAGTGCCGTGCCTACGGGCCGCGAGGCGCGCTTCAGGCCTGGCTGCTGCGCTGGCCCGGAATCGTCCTCTCCTGCAGCAAGGCGCGGCCGGCAACGGCAGCGTCCTCCAGGCTCGTGCCGTCGGGCACCAGGCCGGCAGTGCGGGCGAGGAGGGCGTGCTCCTGAGCCGTGCGCTCCCACAGGGCAGGATGGGCCCGCTGCGCATCGAGCAGTGCTCGCAGCGTCGGTTGCTCGGCGGCAGCAGCGTCGTACGCCGCCCGCACCGACGTGGCGTCGTGAGCCGCGACGTCGTCGACGCGGTGGAGGTGCGTCACCAGGACGCGCGACCACTCGCGGTGCAGCTCCTCGATCAGCTCCGACTCGTCGCCGAAGTGTGTGGCGTAGTCGTCCATGCTCGACCACGGGGCGACCGTGTCGGCCGAGTCGCGGGCCAGCTCGAGCAGGGCGGCGACGAACCGCCGACGGGAGGCAGGGGTGTCACCGGCGACATCGGTCGAGCCGCGTCGCTGTCGCACGATCTGCGCCCTGACGAGCTGCGCCTGCGTAGTCTCACCCATGTCGGATCTCCGTCGCCTCGGGGCACCCGGCTTTCCGGTGCTCACTCGAGTATCGCGGCGCGACCCGATCCGCTCGTTGGGGCGAAAGTCCCGCAATCCCAGATTTCCCCCGAAAGAGGGAGGCTTCGCGCGCGTGGCGGCGGACCCGATCATCGCGCCCTCGGGCCGCTAAGGTGGCCGCCGAGGGAGCGTGTGAGTGTGGTGGAGAACCAGGTGGAGCCGGGGACAACCCGGATCCTCACCGTCCCCAACGTCTTGAGCATCCTCCGCCTGCTGCTGTTGCCGGTCTTCCTCTGGCTCGTCCTCGGCCCGGAGGCCGACGGGTGGGCGGTCGCGGTGTTGATGGTCATGGGGATCAGCGACTACCTCGACGGTTGGATCGCGCGTCGATGGGAGCAGACCTCTCCGCTCGGCATGATCCTGGACCCGGTCGCCGACCGGCTCTACATCCTTGCCACGGTCATCGGCCTGGGGATGCGCGACATCATCCCGCTGTGGCTGGCGATCGCGCTGCCTGCTCGTGACGTCTTCCTCTGGGCGTTGGTGCCGTTCCTGCGCACCCGCGGCTACAGCGCCCTGCCGGTGCACTTCCTGGGCAAGGCCGCGACCGCGGCTCTGCTCTACGCCTTCCCGCTCCTCCTGCTCGGAGACGGCGACTCGACCCTGGCGCAGGTCGCGCAGGTGTTCGGGTGGGCGTTCGCGCTGTGGGGCGTGGGCATGTACTGGTGGGCCGGCCTCCTCTACGCCTGGCAGGTCCGGCGCCTCTTGGTGACGACTCCACGGGTGGACCAACGGTGAACAAGCCGGACGACGCAGAGCGGCTCGACCCAGATCCCGGACCGGCCTCGGAGAAGATGCCGCCCCAGGTCACGATGGGGTTGCTGGACTACGTCACCGCGACCTCTCTCGACGAGGGCTACGCCCAGGTGGCGGCCGAGCGGGCTGCGCGAGGCGAGTCGGGGCCCGGCGCCCGCCGGGCCCCTCCAGCGGGG
>JBHWSH010000149.1:0-2568 GCA_043427135.1 Marmoricola sp.
TCACTGTGTGCGAAGAACCGCAGGCCCTTGGGCGAGACCTTGGCGTGAAGCCCGTGCCCGCACTCTCGGCAGATCAGGGGCGCGCGAGGTCGCGCCCGGTGGATCGCCTCCCAGGGCACTCCTTCGCCGAGCGGATCAACGGTTGCGTCGAGCACGCCGGCCGCGGCGTGCTGCGCCGTCAGTGGCACGAGGGCACTCTGCCGGAGACGGCCGACACAACTGCTGGATCAGTTGCGGTTGAGGCCGTGCCGGCGGGAGTCGAGCGCGTACTTGTACTGACTCTCGGCGGCGTCGATCTCGCGGGTCGGGGTGGCGGGATCGAACACCCTCAGGACGGAGAGCCGGAAGCTGGAGGGGTCCAGGTTGCGAAGCTCGACGTTGCCGCCGTGACCATTGGTCGCGTACGCGGCCCAGCGCTGCAGGATGTTCTCGGCGCCGTCGGCCTTGCCCACGTAATGACGGCCGTCGCGGGTGTCGGTGATGAGGTAGACCCCGATCACGGACGAGAGGGCGGTGCGCCAGGCGGCGTAGCGGTGCTCACGGATGACGGCCTGCAGCTGGGGGTAGTCCAGGGTGAGCGCGTCGAAGCCGGGGAACCTCACCGGCTCGGCGTCGGCGATCTCCATCACCGGGTACGCAGCCGCGGTGGTCGCGTGGATCCGCCACGTCCGCGGGGAGCGCCAGCCGATGACGAGCCGGTTCCGCAGGTCGCTCATCAGCTCGGAGTGCTCGAGGTGGAAGGTGCGACGCAGCCCGTCGTTCTGCGTCTCTCCATGGTTCACCAGGACGGACCACAGCCGGGCGCGGTCGCCGCCCTCGGGGCGGAACACGATCCAAACGCCTGGGGGCTGTGCTGGGAAAATCCGGGGGTTGGCCACCTGGACGCTCGTGTAGGCCAAGATCTCCTCGTCCGAGGAGTCGCCGTGGAGCCCTACCGTCCCGTCCTCGTGTTCGCGCACGTAGGCGTGCCGGATGACCATGGCCGCGGCCGGGTCGAGGCCGGCGCTGGCGATGATCGAGGCGAAGGTGAGCGTCATACGGGACCTTCCGTTCTGGCGGCCGCTGGAGCCGCGGCGATGCTGACCAGTACGTCGTGGCCAAGTGAGGGGTCGACGGCCATGTGCAGGCCGAGGTCGGTGATCCGCCCGTCCTGGGGATGCCAGTCGCGATCGTCGCGGGTGCGGCCCAGCAGCGGGTCGAGAGCGTCGATCGTGGGCTTCCACAGGGTCAGCCAGTTGCGCTGCGGACCGACGACGAAGGACAGCTGCAGTTGCACGGCGGCGGTGGGGATCGCCGCGGCGTCGACGACCGCGGACCGGACCTGCTCCTTGTACGCCGCCGTCGAGGTCGAGGCGGTGGTGCGGACCGTGTAAGGGTCGCGAGGCCCTGCGGTCTCGGCCGCCGGCGCGACCAGGACCCGCGAGGTGTCGGCGTGTCTCTTGGTGCACCACACCGCAACGAGGTCCTTGTTGCGGAGCCGGGTGGCCAGCGGGAAGGCGTAGTTGTCCAGGTCGGCCATGTCGACGAGGTCGCGGCCGGGCGGCAAGCCGACCTCGAGCAACAGCGCCCAGGGGCCGTTGCTGGCCACCAGGTGGGGCGCCAGCAACTCGGCGGTGTCCTCGAGGTACTCGCTGAGTCGGACCTGGTCGGGGTCGGTGGACTTGTTCCAGCTCGCCAGGCGCGGGACCTTCCGGAGCACCAGACCGTCCCCGGCCGGGCGTCGATACCACCTCGGAGCGGTCAAGGGCGGTGCACCGTTCCCGCCTGGTCGACCCACCAGATCTCGATCTTCGCCGCGGCAAGCGACCCGGCCGTCTCGGCGTGCAGGTCGCGGTAGCGGGGGAAGTCGGGCAGGGCGATCACGCTGCCCCACTCTGGCTCCTTGCCGCGCAGGCGCATGGCGGCCAGCACAGCTTGGGAGTACCAGTGGCCGGCCTGGGTGCTCGGGCTGGTGCGCTTGGCCTCGCCGGCGCGTGCCGGGTCGGCGTAGTTGCGGCTGGGGAACCCCTTGACCTCCACCCCGACGGTGCGGCCGTCGCGGGCGGCGATCACGTCGATGCCGTGCTCCTTGGTCGCGGTGTTGGCCACCGAGAGGATGCGCCATCCCTCGCCCGCCAGCGCCGTGACCAGGGCTGCCTGGACATTGGCCTCGGTGTGCCACTCCGCGCCGACCTCAACCAGGGCGGCAGTAGGTCGAGGGGCGGTTGGTGCGGGCGTAGCGACGCGCAAGGGTGGTGCCGTCGTGCGTGATTCGACGTTGCCGGCGATCTCGAATCCCAGCGCGGCCAGGTGCCGACGGGCTGTCGACGAAAGTCCCTGACCAGCCGAAACGTGGCCCTCGCGAACCCCATTCCCCACCGGTTGCACGCTCGTTCCCCACTACCGTGACGTTTCCGCAGGTCAGGGCCGTCTGCCCTGCTCGTTTTTACCTGGCGCGCGTGGCCCTCTTCAGGGCTCCAGATCGACGGCTGCCGTGGAGGCAGATTGCAGTAGTCACTGCACTTAGCCCCTCCGCAGCCCCGTCTGCTGGGACCGGGGCCGGGCCCCCGGTCCGGGCAGGCGGCACCC
>JBHWSH010000150.1:0-4290 GCA_043427135.1 Marmoricola sp.
TCGGTCAAGGACCTCAACGCCAAGATCCGCGCCTTCATCGACGGCTGGAACGACCGCTGTCACCCTTTCGTGTGGACCAAGACCGCGGACGAGATCCTCAAGAAGGCGAACCGTCAGCCAACTTCAAACACGGCCCACTAGAGACCTTGGCTGGCTAGCCTCAAAAGCTCGTCCGAGCGTGGGCGCGTGGCCCCGAGGGGTGTTTCCAGGTCAATAGGGTGGTGGCTTTACGGTCTCTGACGGAGGAGTTGCATGGCACCGCAAGGCTTCAGCGACAAGGTCGCCTTCGTCTGGAAGGTCGCCGACAAGCTGAGGGGCACCTTCAAGCAGCACGAGTACGGCAGCGTCATGCTGCCCCTGCTCGTCCTGCGCCGCATGGACGCCGTCCTCGCCCCGACCAAGCAGGCGGTCCTGGCCAAGGCGGCGACCGGCCCATCCTCCGGCGAGGCTCGCGACGCCCTGCTCAAGGCCGTCGCCAAGCAGTCCTTCTACAACACCAGCCCCCTCAGCGTCACCACGCTCCTCAACGACGACAAGGCCGTCGCCGACAACCTCGCCGCCTACATCCGGGGCCTGTCTCCGGACGCCTACAAGGTCATCGAGGCATACAGCTTCGACGACAAGATCGCGCGAATGGACCGCGCCGGCATCCTCTACGCGGTCCTCTCCGACTTCGCCGATCTCGACCTGCGCCCTAGCGTCGTCTCCAACGAGTCGATGGGCTACATCTTCGAGGAGCTCCTCCGGAAGTTCTCCGAGATGAGCAACGAGACCGCCGGAGAGCACTACACGCCCCGCGAGGTGATCGGCCTCATGGTCAACCTCCTGCTCACCGGCCGTGCGTACCGCGAGCTGCACGACAACCCCAAGCCGGTCCGCGAGGTCTACGACCCGGCCGCCGGCACCGGCGGCATGCTCACGGCCGCGATCGACCAGATCACCGACCTCAACCCGGACGCGATCGTGCGCGTCTCCGGCCAGGAGCTCAACGCCGAGACCTGGGCGATCGCCCAGTCGGACCTCATGATCCAGGGCATCGGCCCGGACCGGATGGTCCACGGCAACAGCCTCACCGAAGACGCCTTCGAGGGTCGACAGTTCGACTTCATCCTCGCCAACCCGCCCTACGGCGTGGACTGGAAGGCCTACTCCGCCCCGATCAAGGAGGAGCATGAGAAGCAGGGCCACCACGGCCGCTTCGGCGCCGGCCTGCCCCGCGTCAGCGACGGCTCGCTCCTCTTCCTCCAGCACATGCTCAGCCACATGAAGCCGAACGGCGGCCGCGTCGCGATCGTCCTCTCCGGCTCGCCACTCTTCTCCGGCCAGGCCGGCTCGGGGGAGTCCGAGATCCGCCGCTGGATCCTCGAGAACGACTGGCTCGAAGGCATCGTCTCCCTCCCGGACCAGATGTTCTACAACACCGGCATCTCCACCTACGTCTGGATCCTCACCAACGCCAAGGACGAGGCAGCCCACGGCCGGGTCCGACTCATTGACGCCCGAGGCCTCGGCACGAAGATGCGCAAGTCCCTCGGCGACAAGCGCAAGGAGCTCACCGAGGACGCCATCGGCGAGATCGCGAACCTCTACGGCGGCGCGCTAGGGGAGTTCGCCAAGGACCCGCGAGTCCGCGTCCTGCGCAACGAGGAGTTTGGCTTCCAGCGCATCACGGTCGAGCGACCGATGCGTCGGCGTTGGGTCGTTGCTCCCGAGGTCGTTGAGGAGGAGCGCTTCGCGGGGGCGAAGGGGTTGGCCGGTCAGGTCTTCGAGTCGGAGAAGGACCTCCTGGCGGCGTTGCCGTCGGACCTCGGCTGGAAGCCGGCGGTGCGCAAGGCCTTCGCGAAGGGGTGTGCCGTCGCCGACCTGGAGGCGCCCGTCGTCACCGGCAAGGGCGGCAAGCCCGAGCCGGACCCGGAGCTGCGCGACCAGGAGAACGTCCCCCTGCCCGCCGGCTGGCTGGCGCTGGACGACGAAGGGAGGTCAGCCTCCCTCGTCGAGTCGGCCGAGAAGCACCTCGCCGACGAGATTCACCCGTACGTGCCGGACGCGTGGATCGACCACGCGAAGACGAGGGTGGGGTTCGAGATCCCCTTCTCCCGACAGTTCTACGTCTACGAGCCGCCGCGTCCGGTCGAGGAGATCGCCGCCGAGATCAAGGAGCTCGAGGACCAGATCCAGGGGTGGATGAAGGGCCTGGGCCTGTGAGCACTACCCCGTTGCGCCATCTCGCCGACGTCTGGACGAGCAGCGTCGACAAGCACACCCGCGAGGGCGAGGTGCCCGTGCGGCTGTGCAACTACACCGATGCCTACTACGGCGACGTCGTCGGGCCGTCCGATTCAAGCATGCGCGCGACAGCGACCATCGATGAGGTCGCACGCAACCGACTACTTGTCGGCGACACCGTGCTGACCAAGGACTCAGAAGATCCGCGTGACGTCGGGATCTCGGCTACGGTCGCGGAATCCGCCGACGACTATGTGTGTGGCTACCACCTCGCGATCGTCCGCCCCAAGCGTCAGGTGCACGGCCGGTTCCTAACGTGGGCGCTGCGTGGGCGCCCATGCCTAGACCATTTGGGCAATCACGCATCGGGTATCTCCCGATACGGCATCTCCCAGAACGGACTGCGCTCCACCCCTGTCGAGCAGTTCAGCGCGGAGGAGCAGCGGCGGATCGCAGACTTCCTCGACGACCGCGTCGCCCGCATCGACCAGATCCTCGCCGCTCGCCGTGAGCAGCAGCGACTTCTTCGTGCATCGGAGCTCTCAAGTCTTAGTGCCACGGTTGACGGCTTGGCGGAGGTGTTCGGTCTTGCACCCCTACGCCGGTTCTGTTCCGGCATAGAACAGGGCGCATCACCGGTCGCCGGGACCGACCAGCGCTCGGTTCCGAGTGGGGGGTGCTGAAGACCTCAGCCGTCGCTCGCGGTGACTTCTACCCAGAACGCCACAAGGCGGCGGCGGTTGCTGCCATCGAGGAGAGGCACCGAGTTCGCGATGGAGACGTGATCGTGATCCGCGGGAGTGGGTCGGCCGATCTAGTCGGCGACGCTGCGGTTGCGGCCACCGCGGCGACTCCGCTCTACCTGTCTGATCTGACTTACCGTCTTCGCGACGTGACTGCGGACCCGTACTTTCTTGTCTTGGGTCTGATCAGTGCTCGGGGCCGCGCCGAGCTCGGGTCACGAGTCCGGCAGGGGAGCGGCCCAGCAAAGGCACGCGGCGACGATATTCTAGGCGTCCCGGTGCCAGCAGCTCCTCGCGAGCGCCAGGAGCAAGCGGCCGCGACCGCACGTCAGAGGCAGGCGTCGATCGCAATTGGGCTGGACCTGCTCGCTCAGTCTGTCGACCTCCTCACCGAGTACAAGCAGTCGCTCATTACCGCCGCCGTGACCGGCGATCTCGATGTCACGACCGCGGGGAGTGGCGTCCCGGGCTGACCCGCTAAAGGGCAGCCGGGAGTTACCAATGATTGGTAGCCTCTTTACATGGCGCAGAACACCTCGATCAGCCTCGACGACCACTTTGCCGAGTTCCTCTCCCACGAGGTCTCGACCGGCCGTTACCGGTCGGCCAGCGAGGTCGTGCGTGCTGGCCTTCGCCTCCTCGAGGAGCGCGAGACCCAGCTGGCCGCGCTCCGGTCCGCGCTCGTCGAGGGGGAGCAGAGCGGTGCAGCCGAGCCGTTCGACTTCGACGCCTTCATCGCCTCGAAGACCTCGTGACCGGGTACCGCCTCACCCCGGCGGCGCAGCACGATCTCTCCTTGATCTGGGACTACACGCAGGATCGGTGGGACCTCGCCCAGGCCGAGATTTACGTCCGGGAGATCGGGGCGGCGGTTGAGCGCATTGCCGAGGATCCCCTACGCGGTCGACCGTGCGACGAGATCCGGGAGGGCTACCGCAGATATGCCATCGGCAGCCACCTGCTCTTCTACGTCGAGCGGTCAGGGGGGGTCGACGTCATCCGGATCCTCCACCAGCGCATGGACCCCACCCGCCACCTGTGAGGCGGCGCCACCAACGAGACGGCTCGACGGGACGGCCGGAGCAGATCCCCGCGACTCGCCGCCATGGCTTGTAGGTTCGCCTGAGAGACCAGGTCCGCCGATGGGGGCAGATCATGAAGGGAACCGATGAGCAACACGACCGAGTCCACCTTCGAGGCCAACATCGAGGCCCACCTCCTCGGCAACGGCTGGTCGGCGGTGCCCCCTTCGTCCTACGACCGTGAGAAGGGACTCTTCCCCGACGAGCTCATCGGATTCGTCCAGGGCTCCCAGCAGACA
>JBHWSH010000151.1:0-5035 GCA_043427135.1 Marmoricola sp.
TAGTAGATGGCCTCGACGGGACAAACCGGTTCGCAGGCTCCGCAGTCAACGCATTCGTCGGGATGGATGTAGAGCGAGCGTTCGCCCTCGTAGATGCAGTCGACAGGACATTCGTCGATGCAGGCGCGGTCCTTGACGTCCGCGCAGGGAAGCGCGATCGCATAGGTCATGGCTGCTCTTCTTGGTCGGGTGCGGTTCGGCGGCGAGAGTCGGTGGGGAGTTCGGAGAAGTCGTCAGTCTCTGCCGGATCTGCGGCCGGCTAAGGAATGCGCAGGCGTAGGACGGTGGCTGCAAGGCTGAGGGCGATGATGATCGCACCGAGGACTGTCATCGTTCCTGACAGGGTGAGTACCGGCACGAGCAACCCGGCGACGATGGTGGGCACGCCGAATGCCAGGTAGGCGACCGTGTAGATCACAGCCATCACGGCGGCGCGTTCCGACGATGCCGTGTGGGGCATGAGTGTGCGCAGCACCCCGAGGAACGCTGTGCCGAACCCGGAACCGACGATCGCGACCGACACGACGTAGGCCGGGTAGGAACCGAGTGCGAGGGCGACGATGCTCGCTGCGGTGCCGAATGCCAGGGCGCTGGTCGCATACAGGCTGATGGTGCGGGCGGAACGCCGCTGCAGGACGGACGAGGCGGTGATTCCGGAGATCGCCAGTGCGAAGATGACGATGCCCGCGTGGGTGTGCGTGGAGCCCCCGAGCTCACTGCCGACGAGGCCGGCTCCGAGCGCGAGGAAGAGTCCGTTGGTCGCCCACCCAGCGATGATCGCGGGCACACCGGCGGTGAACATGCGGCGCAGGTGCGGTGGCACGGTGAACCGCGGGCGGAGGTCGCCACGTCGTAACCGGGTCTTGGGGACCAATTCCGGTGTGATCCACACCGTCGCTGCCACGATGAGGAAGGCGAGCACGAGCAGGCCGAAGACCGCAGCTGTCGGTTCGGGGGTGAGATCGAGGAGAAGCGCAGCACCGAGTGCCCCGGTCCCGAGACCGATCATCGGCCCGATCGTGTTCCACAGGGCTGCGATGTTCGGATGCGACGGCGGCTCGAAGTCGATCATCATCGCCGACAGGGCCGGGATGAGCAGACCCGCTGCGAGCCCTTGCAGAGCGCGTGCGACCAGGAGTGTCGCGAGGCCGCCGGCGAACCAGAACATGGCCAGGCTCAGTGCCAGCGCCAGGGAACCGGCGGTTACGACCGGACGTCTGCCGATGTAATCGGAGAGCGGTCCGAGGTAGAGCAGCGCGGCCAGGAGGGTGAAGGTGTAGACCGCGAATACGAATGTGGTGGCGACGGGAACGAGCTCGAGCCGTTCGGCGATCTGGGGGTAGAACAACGACGGCGCGCTGGCAGCCGCCATCATGAGAATGGTCGCTGCCAGCGAGAGCAGGAAGCCCCGCCGTGGGATCTGCCTGGTACAGTCTCCCGCCATCGCCTAGGCCTGCACGCCGTGGAGCTGCTGTCCCCACTGGTAGACGGTGCCGACCGCGTCGATGCCGGTGACGCCGACGACCATACCGTCGGTCTCGTGGCGGACGATGAACTCCTCGCCGGCTTCCAGGTAGGTGTTTGTGCCGGCCGTGTACCCGACTCCGGAGATCATCTGACCGTAGACCATCGCCATGTAGGGGCTGCGTGGCAGGTAGGTGCTCGGATCGTCGCTGATGCCGAGGTCGTGCAATGCGGCCTGTGCGGCGTGCGCACCCTGCGCGGCGGCGTCTTCCCAATGGTCGATGCGCCAGGCGCCCAGTGCTTCGTCGTGATGCGTGGCCACACCTCCAGCGGCGTAGACGTGGTCTGCTGCGGCGCGGAGGTGATCGTCGACGTCGATGCCGTTCGTCCACGGTGACGGGGCTGCGGGCGTCGTGCCGAGCGCAACGAGGAGGAAGTCGGCCACAATAGGATCGCCGTCGTCGAGGGTGATGGCGACACCGGATTCTGTTTCGTCGACATGCTGGAGAGTGCGACCGAATCGAGTCTGCACCTTGGCGGCATGGTCGGCGGCGAGGCGTTCAGCCACGGGCGCCCCAAACGCTCCGATGCCGGGAACGGAACTGCGAGAGACCAGCGTGACCATGTGTCCGTCGGCTTGCAGCGACGAGGCGGTCTCGGCTGCGATGATTCCGCCGCCGTAGATCGCCACGCGCGCCGGCCGTCCCAGGCCGGTCAGCAACTTTCGGATGCCGAGGGCATCCTCCACGGAGTGAAGAGCGGTGACCCTCCCTTGTCCGGCGTCGTCGCCGAACACGTCAGCGGGCAGGGAACGGGGCATGCTCCCGGTCGCGACGATGAGCGCGTCGTAGGAGACCTGTGCGCCGGAGGTCAGCCGGACCTGCTTCGCCGAGGTGTCGACTTCGAGCACGGTGTCGGCGATGACCTCGATCTGAGGCAGCGGGAGCTTGATCATCTCCGGCGGTGTCGGACCGAACGCGATTCCCTTGATGAGCATCCGCGTATAGGGCGTCTCCCCGGTGCGGGTCACCAGCGTCACCCGGACATCGTCGCGTGAGGCGAGAGTGCGGGTGGCTGCGGCCCCGGCTGCTCCCGAGCCGAGGATGAGGACGTGCTGGGTGGTCATAGAGGAACTCCTGGGCTGCTGGTCGTGGTCGAACTGGTGCGTCGGCGTCAGGAGCGAACGAGGCGGGCGATGGCCTCGGATGCCTCGCCGAGCCTCTGCTCGCTGACTGGTCCGCCGGCGACTGCGGCGTCGAGGACGCAATGCTTGAGGTGATCGTCGAGCAGGCCGAGGGCGACGTTCTCGAGTGCCCTGGTGGCTGCGGAGATCTGGGTGAGGATGTCTATGCAGTAGCGGTCCTCGTCGACCATCCGATCAATGCCGCGGATCTGGCCTTCGAGGCGTCGCAGGCGATTGCGGTACTTCGTCTTGTCGCTGATGTATCCGTGGTCGGACGCGTCGCCGTCGCCTCCTGCGGGGTAGGTGTCGAGGTGGGTTTCGGTGGTGGGGGTCGTAGTGGTCATGTCGGTTCGCTCCGATCAGGTGGCGGGGTGCCGCAGCGGTGCCGCGGCACCCCGGCACGCTGGTGGATTACGCCATGTTGGCGGCGTATTTGGCGGGGTCCGAATCAAATGCGGGGCCGCAGCCGGCGCAGCAGAAGTAGTAGCGCTCGCCGTCGAAGTCGCGGTAGAGTCCGGCGGCTTCGGCGGTCTTCTTGCTGACCGGGGTTCCGACCATGACCGGGCAGGTGGTCATGTCATCGGCTCCCCCGCCGAGCAGGTTCTCGCGTCCACCGTTCTCGGCGGCGGGGTTAGTCTCGTTCGTGCTACAGCAGTTGCTCATTTTCTGGTGTTCCTTCTGTATCGGATTCGTATGGATGGGTGGGTTCTGTATCGGATTGGTATGGATGGGTGGGTTCTCGTTCGTCACTTCGTGGCGACGCTCTTGAACCCGCGCAGGCGGAGGCTGTTGCCGACGACGAAGACGCTGGAGAACGCCATCGCCGCGCCTGCGAGCATGGGGTTGAGCATGCCCAGCGCTGCGACTGGGATCGCGGCGGTGTTATAGGCGAATGCCCAGAACAGGTTGGTCTTGATCGTCGAAAGTGTCTTCCGAGACAGACGGATCGCGTCGACCGCGGCCCGCAGGTCGCCGCGGACCAGGGTGATGTCGGAGGCCTCGATCGCGACGTCCGTGCCGGTGCCCATCGCCAGGCCCAGATCGGCCTGCGCGAGCGCGGGGGCGTCGTTGACGCCGTCGCCGACCATCGCGACGATCTTGCCCTCGCCCTGGAGACGGGTGACGACGTCGACCTTGTCCTTGGGCAGCACCTCGGCGATGACCTCCTCGATGCCGACCTCGGCGGCGATCTGGCGGGCCACGGCCTCATTGTCACCGGTGAGCAGCACCGGGGTCAGGCCGATCTCCTTGAGCCCGCGGATCGCCTCCGCGCTCGTGGGCTTGACGGTGTCGGCGACGACGAGGATGCCGCGCGCAGCACCGTCCCAGCCGATCGCGACGACCGTCTTGCCTTCACCCTCAGCTTGAGCCTTCGCCCGTGCGACCTCCGGAGAGAGCTTCTGTGACCAGTCGGCCAGCAGCGACTCGCGTCCGACGACGACCGGGGTGCCCTCGACGATGCCCTGCACGCCCTTGCCTTCAACATTGGCGAAGTCCTCGGGCGTGGGCAACTGGCCGACTTCCTGGGTGGCGCCCTTGGCGATCGCCTGCGCGATCGGGTGCTCCGAGGAGTCCTCCAACGCACCCGCGAAGCGCAGCAGCTCGGCACGGTCCACACCGGATTCGGTGATCACATCTGTCAGGGTCATCTTGCCGCTGGTGACGGTACCGGTCTTGTCGAGCACGACGGTATCGACCTTGCGGGTGGACTCCAGCACCTCTGGGCCCTTGATGAGGATGCCCATCTGCGCCCCGCGGCCGGTGCCGACCAGCAGCGCGGTCGGAGTCGCGAGTCCCAGCGCGCAGGGGCAGGCGATAACGAGCACGGCGACCGCTGCGGTGAACGCGGCGGCGACGGGGAATCCGGCTCCCAGCCAGGCGCCGAGGGTGATGAACGCGACGACGATGACGATCGGCACGAACACGCCGGAGATCGTGTCAGCCAGACGCTGCACCTCGGCCTTGCCAGTCTGCGCATCCTCGACGAGCTTCGCCATCTGCGCAAGCTGCGTGTCCGAACCGACACGGGTCGCCCGCACGACAAGGCGGCCGCCCGCGTTGACGGTGGCACCGGTGACCGAGTCGCCCTCGCGGACCTCGACCGGTACGGACTCGCCGGTGAGCATGGAGGCGTCCACCGCGGAGGAGCCGGAGACCACGATGCCGTCGGTGGCGATCTTCTCACCCGGACGAACGATGAACTCGTCGCCGACCTGGAGGTCAGAGGTGGGGATCTTCACCTCAACGCCGTCGCGGAGCACGGCGACTTCCTTCGCGCCGAGCTCCAGGAGGGCGCGCAGCGCGGCCCCGGCCTGGCGTTTGGAGCGCTTCTCGAAGTAGCGGCCGGCGAGGATGAACATCGTCACGCCCGCGCCAACTTCGAGAAAC
>JBHWSH010000152.1:0-9094 GCA_043427135.1 Marmoricola sp.
TCGTGACGGTACCGACGCCTGAGGGAACCGCATCATCGATGGACGCCCTCACCCTGCTCAGCGGCGACGCCCAGACCTTCCGCGACAAGATCTGGGCGTCCCGCGTGCACCTGCACCACACCGACCCCGCTGACCTGGTCGGGCTGCTGTCGCTGGACGACGTCGATCACCTGCTGACCAGCACCGCGCTACGGACTCCAGCACTGCGGGTCGTCAAGGACGCCCAGATCCAGCCGGCCACTCGCTTCACCCGCTCGGCCACCATGGCCGGTGCGCCGCTGACGGGTCTGGTCGACGCCGCCAAGGTGCTGGCGCTGTTCGACGAGGGCGCCACCGTGGTCCTGCAGGGACTGCACCGCTACTGGCCGCCGTTGACCGAGCTGATCCGCTCCCTCGAGCTCGCGTTGGGCCACCCCTGCCAGGCCAACGCCTACCTGACTCCGCCCGGCTCCCAGGGCTTCGCCCGGCACAGCGACAGCCACGACGTCTTCGTGTTCCAGACCCACGGTCACAAGCGGTGGGAGATCGTCGACGGCGATCAGGAGCGCGACGTCGTCCTCGAGCCCGGCCTGTCAATGTACCTGCCCACCGGCACCCCCCACTCCGCGCGCAGCCAGGACGAGACCTCGCTACACGTCACCGTCGGCATCAACCAGGTGACCTGGCGGCAGCTGCTCGGCCGACTGGCCGAGGAGGCATTGGGCGACGAGGAGTACGACGAGCGGCTCCCGGCGGGCTACCTCGACGAGCCCGCGCTGCTCGCCTCGGCGCTCACCGAGCGCCTCACGTCGTACGCCGCCCGGCTCGGTGAGCGGGACGCCGACGAGATCGCGGAGACGACCGCGCACCGCTTCCTGCAGGAGCGCACCCCCGCCTTGCGTGGCGGCTTGTCGGACCGAGTCGCGATGCCGAACCTCGACGACGACACCGTCCTGACCCGTCGACCGACCGCCGCGTGCGCGCTGCGTGAGGACGACGGCAAGCTCCTGGTGCTGCTCGGCGACCGCGCCCTGCGGATGCCGCTGCGACTGCGCACCGTCCTCGAGCACATCCGCGACCACGACACCCTGACCGTCCGCGACCTGTCCCCCTGGCTCGACCAGGACAGCCGTCTGGTGCTGGCTCGGCGACTCGTGCGCGAAGGCCTGCTTCGGATCGCTCCATGACGCCGACCGCTCCCTCTGACGTGGCGGCCTTTCGGTGCGCCGCCGCCAGCACGGCGCTCGGTGAGTCACCGGCCGGGACAGCCTCGACCGTGCGGGCGTTCGTCGTGCTGGAGGCCCCGGGACCATGGGGCATCGACGCGCTGCGCGACAGCCGACTCCCCGTGGAGGTCAAGGGTCGGCTGCGCTCACTCGAGCGGGAGCACGGCATCCGACCGCTCCTCGCCCGCCGCCACACGCGAGCCGGTTCGGGCTCTCGGCTGTTCGCGGCGTACGCCGGTGATCCGGCAGCTCCCGTCGGCACGCGCACCCACTCCCCCGGTCTCTACGCCACCGCGCTCGGCGACGTGCGCGACGTACTCGACCTCGACCTCTCCGGGCTGGCCGCGCATGCCGTCCCGGACGACCTTCGCCCGCACGAGGACCCGGTGTTCTGCGTGTGCACCCACGGCAAGCACGACGCGTGTTGCGCCGAGCGCGGCCGGCCGTTGGCGGCGGCGCTGGCCCAGGCCGCGCCCGAGCACACGTGGGAGGTCTCCCACATCGGCGGGGACCGGTTCGCGCCCAACGTGCTGGTGCTGCCGCACGGCCTGTACTACGGGCGGCTCTCACTGCCCCGCGCGGCCGGATGGGTGCAGCGCCACCACGAGGGGCGGCTCGACCTCGACCACCTGCGCGGCCGCTCGTCGTACTCCTTCCCGACGCAGGCTGCGGAGATCGCCCTTCGGCAGCGGCTCGGCGACGACCGGCTGGCGGCGTACCCGCTGCTGGGGCTCCGGCGCACCCGCGAGGCCGACGGCACCGTGCACACCGAGGTGACGTTCGAGGCCGCTGGCGTCGGATGGCAGGCTCGGGTGCAGACCACCCCCGGTGTTCCGGGCCGACTCACGTGCCGGTCGGTCCAGGACAGCCCGCCACCACGACACGACGTCGTCGAGCTTCGGCCGCTCGACGCCGCCCGCTGAGGAGCGTTTCTTGAACCCCACGCTGGACACCGCGCCGCCGCCCGAGGTCATCGACTTCGGGCCGCTGCGCATCGCCTTCGACCACCGGGTCCTGCGCCCGCGACCCTGGACGCAACTGCAGTCGCAGTGGGCGGCCGAGGTGCTGGCCGAGCTGGACGAGGGCGACGTCCTCGAGCTCTGCGCTGGAGCGGGGCACATCGGGCTTCTGGCGGTCGCCGGCAGCGGTCGGCGGTTGGTCATGGTCGACGCCAACGAGGTCGCGTGCGACTTCGCCCGGGAGAACGCCGAACGGGCCGGCGTCACCGAGGTCGAGGTCCGCAATGGCCGAATGCAGGACATCCTGCGCGCCGAGGAGCGGTTCGCTCTCGTCATCGCCGACCCGCCGTGGGTGCCCAGCGACCAGACGGCTCTTCACCCCGAGGATCCGCTGTCGGCGATCGACGGCGGACCGGACGGGATGGTGCTCATCCGGGTCTGCATCGGCGTCGCCGGCCGGCATTTGGCCGACCACGGTGCGGCCGTGCTGCAGGTCGGCGGGGGCGACCAGGTCGAGGCGGTGGCGGCGTACGTCGCCCAGCACCCGACGCTGCGCCTGGAGGTCGCCGAGTCGCGGGTCGTCGAACGCGGCGCTCTGGTCCTGCTGCGCCGCCCCTGACCGCGGGCCGCCCTCAGCCGGGACTTAGGTCGTGTCCGTTTCCGGGCCTCTGTCACCAATAGGTCCTGAAGTGCGCACGACGGGCATGAAATGTCGTTCCCGCGGCCCAGACTAGGGGTGGGAGAGGGACACGTTGCCACCACAACGACGTGGGGCCGCATCGTGAGGGAGCCGAAATGAAGCTGAACGAGTTCTACCAGTTGCGTGACGGGCTGCGGATCAACGCGGCCCCTGCCACCGCCGCCGAGAGCGCCGAGGTCGCGGCCCTGCTGCAGACCACCCTGTGGGGCACCGGCCTGTTCCACAACGTCGAGGTGGACCACACCGAGGACCCCGACCGTCTCGTGATCGCCATGGTCGAGTTCGCTCCCGACGTGCCGACGGAGGACGTCGCGTTCACCCTGGAACACACCTGGATCCACCGGGTCGCCTACCCGTTCTGGGCCACCCACTCCACGATGACCGACACCGGTCACGTCGAGTTGCAGGGCGCGGCGCGCAGCTCGTCCACCGGGCACTACGTGACCGTGCACGTGGTCGCGCAGGAGGCGGCGCCCCGCCCCGACGCGGTCATCCCGACGCAAGCGGCGCCCACCGAGACCGTGGCCTCGATGCCGGCACAGAGCCGTCGCCGCGCCGGACTCATCAGCCGCCTCACCGGCCGCTGATCGACCGGCCGCTGATCGACCGGTCGCGGGGTCATTGCCGGCCGGTCCGTGAGGACCGGAGCACCTCAGAGCAGGTCGAGGGCGCCGATCGCGGCGGCCACTCTGCGGCCGAAGTCGTCGTGGCCGGCGGGCGTGAGGTGCAGCCGGTCCGGCAGGTAGTCCAGCGGCCACTCGTAGGTCCGCACGTAGGGCACGCCCGCCTCGATCGCCAGCTGCGACAGCAGCTCATCCGCCCTGGCCGCACCCTCGAGACGGCGCGGCGCTGCCGGCGGACCGATCAGCACCAGCGGTCGGGTGCCCACAACTTCGACCAGCCGCGAGACGCCGGATCGCACCTGGTCCAGCGGGACGTCGTAGTCGTTGAGCCCGCCCTGCACCACGAGCAGTTCGGCGACGTCCGGCACCGCGGGCGCGCGGTCGGCGTACGCCACCGTTGTGCAGGCGCTGGCCGCGTCGCTGAATCCGGACCCCGCGAACCCGTCGACGACGACACGCACCGGCAGCTCTTCGGAGAGCATGCGCGGCCAGGAGTGCCCGGGCTCGGCGAGCCGGTGCCCTTGCGAGTAGGAGTCGCCGATCACGGCGACCGTCGGGCCCTCGCCGGCGACCTGGCGCGCTCGCAGCTCCGACGCAGCGGCGATCGCGCGGCAGGTGCGGGTGGTCGAAGCAGCCGCGTCGGGTCCGAGACCGACGAGCGGCGCGACCTGTACGCCGACGATGACCGCAGCCGACACCGCGAGCGCCGCTCCCAACGACTGCTTCCATTTCCCCACGGCGCGATCCTGCACCCCTCAGCGGGCTGCGTCGCCGAGATCCGCGTCACCGTTACCGATTCGACGTGTGTACGCCGCATGGCGGGCTTCGCGTCGGGAACGCTCCGCTCATGACGCCGCCCTCCCCCTCGACCGGCACGTTGGACCGCCTGCGCGAGGCCGCCCGCCGCTCGTTCGGCCACCGTTCGCTGTTGCCGGGTCAGGAAGAGGCGATGGGCGCCCTGCTGGAGGGCCGCGACGTGCTGCTCGTGTCGCCGACGGGGTCCGGCAAGTCGCTGAGCTACCAGTTGCCCGGTGTCCTCATCGACGGCGTGACGATCGTGATCTCCCCGCTGCTCGCGTTGCAACGCGACCAGATCGCCAACCTCGGCGAGGAGCGGCCGGAGCTGCGGGCCGGTCGGATCAGTTCTGCGGAGAGCGACAGCGAGAAGGAGGCCGTCCTCGCACAGGCGGCGTCGGGCGAGCTCGAGTTCTTGTTCTGCTCACCCGAGCAGCTCGCCAACGACGAGGTCCGCGAGCGGCTCGCGGCGGTGCGCCCGAGTCTCGTGGCGGTCGATGAGGCGCACTGCGTCTCCTCGTGGGGCCACGACTTCCGGCCCGACTACCTGCGTCTGGGCGACCTGATCGCGGACCTCGGCGACCCGCCGATCATCGCCATGACCGCGACGGCCGCGCTGCCCGTGCGCGAGGACATCGTCGAGCGGCTGCGGCTGGCCGACCACGAGCTCGTCGTGACCGGCTTCGCCCGCGACAACCTCGAGCTCGCCGTCACCCGCGTCGAGGAGAAGAGCGACCAGCAGCGGGTAGTGGTCGAGGCAGTCGCCGCCGAGGAGGGGGTCGGCATCGTCTACTGCCGCACGCGGAAGAAGGCCGAGGAGTACGCCGAGGCGCTCGCCGAGCTCGGCCGGCGTACCGCCGTCTATCACGCAGGCCTCCCTCAGCGGCAGCGCGAAGAGACCCACGAGGCGTTCCTCGACGACAACCTCGACGTGATCGTGGCGACCTCGGCGTTCGGCATGGGCATCGACAAGCCCGACATCCGTTTCGTGGTGCACGCGCAGGTGCCGGAGTCGCCCGACACCTACTACCAGGAGATCGGCCGCGCCGGCCGCGACGACGAACCCGCTCGCGCGCTGCTGGTCTATCGCGCCAAGGACCTCGCGTTGGGGAAGTTCTTCAGCGGCGGCCTCCCCGACCCCGACGAGGTGGCCAAGGTCGCCCGGGTGGCGGCCAAGCTCGAGCGCGACGGCGACCGGCTGCCCACCGTGCGCCAGAAGACCGGCCTCGGCCCGCGCAAGGCCGCGCGGCTGCTCAACCTGCTCGACCTCGTCGCCGAAGCTGGCGGACCGACAGGCTCGGGGCGCAAGGTCGTCGAGGCCGTGACCGAGCGAGCGGAGGCGCAGCGGCGGCTGCAGCAGTCGCGCGTCGACATGATGCAGGGGTACGCCGAGACGGTGCGGTGTCGCGCGGAGTACCTCCTGGCGTACTTCGGCGAGGAGGCCGACGGGCTCTGCGGCCACTGCGACAACTGCCGCCAAGGCATCGCCGAGGAGCCTGCGGCGACGCCGACCGACGCGCCGTACGGGCTGGAGAGCCGGGTCCGCCACGACGAGTTCGGCGAGGGCGTGGTCACCGACGTCGAGGAGGACCGCGTCACCGTGCTCTTCGACGACGGCTATCGCACGCTGTCGCTGCAGGTGGTCGAGGACGAGGGGCTGCTGGAGGCGCTCTGAGTTTCGCTCCCGGCCACCGAAAGGACATCGGCCGGCCGCTCGGTGCGGTGCTTGGATCGGGTCATGACAGCCGAGCACGAGTACGACGTGGTGGTGGTGGGCTCCGGCGGCGGCGCCCTCGCAGGGGCGATGCTGGCGCAGAAGGCCGGCCTGCGGACGGTGGTCGTAGAGAAGACCCGCTACCTCGGCGGCACCTCGGCCTACAGCGGCGGCGCGTGCTGGCTGCCCGGCTCGGCAGTCCAGCAGCGGACGGGTCTTCCGGACTCCACCGAGGGCGCCCGTGCCTACCTCACCGCGGTCGTCGAGGGCATCGACACCGACAAGGCGGAGGCGTTCCTCGCCGAGAGTCCCCGGCTGGTCGCCGCGCTGGAGGAGGACGAGGCGTTCGAGTTCGAGTGGTCGCCGTTCCCGGAGTACTTCGACGCGCCCGGCCGGGTGCCGTCCGGCCGGTCGATCCAGCCGGTCAAGATCCGCCGTGACGAGCTGCCCGAGGATGTCGCTGCCTTGGTGCGACCACCTGTGGAGCGCGACCGCGCGGGCGAGCCCGGCCGGCGTACCCTCAGCGGCGGCCAGGCGCTGATCGCCAGGCTGGCGTGGATCTTCACCCGTGAGGGCGGCACGGTCCTCACCGAGCACACCGTCGACGGCTACGTCGTTGAGGACGGCCGCGTGGTTGGGGTCCAGGCGCAGACGGACTCCGGTTCGGTCACCGTGCGCGGCACCCGCGGCGTACTCGTGGGATCGGGTGGTTTCGAGCACTCCTCCGAGCTGCGCGAGAGGTACGCCGTGCCCGGCGCCGACCGGTGGTCGATGGCGCCGGCCGGCACGAACACCGGCGAGCCGCTCGTCGCCGGTCAGGAGCTCGGCGCCGCCGTCGATCTGATGGGCGAGGGCTGGTTCTGCCCGGGACTGGAGCACCCCGACGGCAGCGGGTCGTTCGTCCTCGGGTTCCGCAGCGGCTTGATGGTCGACCAGACGGGCCGTCGCTACGCCAACGAGACGCTGCCCTACGACCGCTTCGGCCGCGAGATGGCCAAGGCCCCCGAACGCATCCCGTCGTGGTTCGTCTTCGACTCGCGCGAGGGCGGCCGGCTGCCCGCGATCGCGATCCCCGAGGGCGATCCGGAGGAGCACCTCGCCGCTGGCACGTGGGTGCGCGCCGACACGATCGAGGAGCTGGCCTCGACGTTGGGGCTCGAGCACCTCGTCGAGACCGTCGAACGGTTCAACGGGTTCTGCGAGACGGGCGTGGACGAGGAGTTCGGCCGCGGTCAGGACGAGTACGACGGGTTCTTCGCCGGCGGCACCGGCGCCAACAAGGCGTTGACGGGGGTAGAGCAGGCACCGTTCTACGCGGCGCGGTTCATCCTCTCCGACCTCGGCACCAAGGGTGGGCTCGTCACAGACGCCGCCGCCCGCGTGCTGCGCGAGGACGGCTCGGTGATCGACGGTCTCTACGCCACCGGGAACACCTCGGCCTCCATGGTCATGGCGCGCTACCCCGCTCCCGGCGTACCCCTCGGGACTGCGATGGTCTTCGCCTCGTTGGCAGTCCGCGACATCCTCGGGTCTGAGTAAGCGCCTGGAACATCGCTGTCAGTCAGTGACAGTGATGTTCCAGGTGCCTGAGCCTCTCGAGAGGGGTCGAGGCCCCGGGCGTTCGGGCAGACGTCAGTGGCGAGGCAGGGTGCCGTGTTCGTCGACGGTGTAGGTCTTGCCCAGGGGCGAGGTCCAGATGAGTTCGGTGGGTCCGGTCCTGATGTAGGCCCAGTCGCCATGGGTTTTCACTCTGTGGTGGAACCGACACAAGCGAGCGAGATTCGCGGTGTTGGTCTGGCCCTGTTCGCGACCGGGTGGCCCGCCGTCGCCGGGTGGCAAGTACGGGTCGATGTGGTCGAGGTCGTAGCGGCCTTGCCTGCCGCACCAGGGGAACCGGCAGCCGCCGTGGTCGCGTTCCTCGACCTGTCGGCGGAGCCTGTCGGGGATCTCGTAGGCGTCGACTGCGATGTGGTCGGTCAGGTCGACCACCGGGGTCACGGTGACCGTTGTGCCCGGAGCGAGGTCGGCCAGCCACTGCTGCACTGCGTCGAAGGAGCGGGGGCCGTAGCCGGTGACTCGGGCGGTGCCGGTCTTGGTGTCGACGGCGTCGGTGTGCAGGTGGACGTGGATCGTGGGACCGGTCCGACGCGTGCCGGTCTGCCCGGACTGCTGGGCATCGGGCTGCTGGGCATAGGCGTGGAGGTCGAGGGCGAGCTGGGGGTCGGCCAGGACACCGAGGGCCTTTGCGCGGCGGACGTCCTTTGAATCCGCGTCACCTAATGCGGCGAGATCGGATGCGACGGTGTCGAGGGCCTGATCCAACGCTGCTGCATCGGTCGTGTTCGCCACGGCGTTGATCGTGGAGGTGCCGTCGAGGTGGTCCTCTACCCACACGCCGCGCTTCTCCGCTGCATCTGCTGCACGAGCTGCCGCGAGGTCGGGGTCGTGGCGCAGGACGGCGGCGTCGACGGCTTTCAAGATCCGGCCGAAGGACAGTTTGTGGGCGAACGGCGCGAGGTGGCGGTCGGCCTCATCAGCTGCTGCTGCGGAGAGCGGGATGGTCTCGGCGGCGATCTTGCGGGCCTTCCATGCCGGCAACACACCAGCCATGACCGCCTCCCAGAGTCGGGGGAGGCGGTCGCGGAGCTCGAGAGCCTGACCGACGTAGGCACGGGCGGCGGGCTCGGACAGGGCCAACGCGGCGGCGAGCTCGCAGACGGCGAACTCCGCGACCCTGAACGCACCCTGACCCGCGAGCCGCAACTCACGTTCGAGACCGAGGAGCGTTTCTCCGGTGCTGGCGCTGGAGTCGAGCAGGGGCTCGATCAGCTCAGGATCGACCGACCCAAGATCGTCGACGCGGTGGTGGTCAGCCCACGCGGCCACTCCGCGAAGCTCCTCGGCGGCGGCGTGGTCTTGACGGCGGCGCTGCTCGGTGACGAACGCCAACGTCGCACCCGGACCCAGGCCGAACACGTCGACCTGCTCGGCCTCTCGCACCGCAGCCGGCCCCGTGACCGGGGTCGGCTTGCGGGCGGTGCGGGTGGCTGGCATGACTCCACTCCATCACCCGGCGCCGACAATTTCGTGGCAACACC
>JBHWSH010000153.1:0-3524 GCA_043427135.1 Marmoricola sp.
GAACTGCGGCCGCGCAGGCGAGCGCCGCGAGCGGCACGGGCGGCGGCGCTCCCGCCCAGGCGAAGAAGAAGGTCGAGGTCGCCGACTTCGACGTCTCCGACTCCGTCATGGTCATCGACGGCCCGTTCGCCACGCTGCACGCGACGATCACCGAGATCAACGCCGACACCCAGCGCGTCAAGGCGCTGGTCGAGATCTTCGGCCGGGAGACCCCGGTCGAGCTGAGCTTCAGCCAGATCCAGAAGGTCTGACCGACCTGCTGGGCCACTGGGCTCACGCATCCCTGCACCACCGAAGCAGAATCACGTAAGGACCCTGGAACATGCCCCCCAAGAAGAAGATCGCCGCGCTGGTCAAGGTGCAGCTGAACGCCGGAGCGGCGACCCCCGCCCCGCCCGTCGGCACCGCCCTCGGTCCCCACGGCGTCAACATCATGGAGTTCTGCAAGGCGTACAACGCGGCCACCGAGTCGCAGCGCGGGCAGGTCATCCCCGTCGAGATCACCATCTACGAGGACCGGACCTTCACCTTCATCACGAAGACCCCGCCCGCCGCCGAGCTCATCAAGAAGGCAGCCGGCCTGAGCAAGGGCTCCGGCGTCCCGCATAAGGAGAAGGTCGGCAAGCTGACCCGCGACCAGGTGCGCGAGATCGCCCAGACCAAGCTGCAGGACCTCAACGCCAACGACGTCGACGCCGCGATGAAGGTCGTCGAGGGCACCGCCCGCTCCATGGGCGTGACCGTCGAAGGCTGACCCGCACATTGGTGGTTGAGGAGGAGCGTTAGCGACGTCTCGAAACCACCCGTCACCCAGAAATCGAACCCCCAGTGGCAGGCCCGCTCTGCGGCCGAGGACCACGACTGGTGAAAGGAACCAGACCATGCAGCGCAGCAAGACCTACCGGGCAGCAGCCGAGGCGATCGACAAGGACGCCCTCTACAGCCCGCTGGCGGCCATCAAGCTCGCCAAGAGCACGGCCAAGAAGAAGTTCGACGAGTCCGTCGACGTCTCGATGCGTCTCGGCATCGACCCGCGCAAGGCCGACCAGGCCGTCCGCGGCACCGTCAACCTGCCCCACGGCACCGGCAAGACCGCCAGGGTCCTGGTCTTCGCCAACGCCGCCAAGGCCGAGGAAGCCCGGGAGGCAGGCGCCGACCACGTCGGCGGCGACGAGCTCATCGAGAAGGTGTCCGGCGGCTGGCTCGACTTCGACGCCGTCGTCGCGACGCCCGACATGATGGGCAAGGTCGGCCGGCTCGGCAAGGTCCTCGGCCCTCGCGGCCTGATGCCCAACCCCAAGACCGGCACGGTCACCATGGACGTCGCCAAGGCAGTCGGCGACATCAAGGGCGGCAAGATCGAGCTCCGCGCCGACCGTCACGCCAACCTGCACTTCATCATCGGCAAGACGTCGTTCTCCGAGCAGCAGCTCGCCGAGAACTACGCCGCCGCGCTGGAGGAGGTGCTGCGGCTCAAGCCGGCCAGCTCCAAGGGCCGCTACGTCCGCAAGGTCACCTTCTCCACCACGATGGGCCCCGGCATCCCGGTCGACCCGAACCGCACGCGCAACCTCACCGAGGAAGACGAAGGCGCAGCCTGACCCATAACGCCGAGTCGGCGCTACTTCGAGGAGCTCGCTGCGCTCGCGAGCCGAAGTGGCGCCGACTCGGCGTCGGTGTCTACTCCGTGAACACACGCTCGTCGACGAGCTTCTCGCGCACGAGCTGGCCGCGGGTGTCGAAGCGGGACTGCTCGAAGCGTTTGGGGAACTCCATGTCGACACCGGTCAGGCCGCTGCGGTTCTTCTCCACCGACAGCACCGCCCAGTGCTGGAAGCGCTCGACGTTGCCGGCGTCGAAGACCAGGTGGTGACGGGCGACGATGTCGTACTTGTTGTTGAGCATCAGGACGGTGTCGGCCTCGTAGGCCAACGCCGAGGAGCCGCGCAGGTGGTTGACCCGCATCCGCTTGCCCTTGACGATGCCTTCCTTGTCGGCGGCCACCACGCAGAGCGCCGGCACGTCGTAGTCGAGGGTCATGTCCTTGACCCCCTCGACGATCGAGGTGATGCGCTCGTCCTCGCCCAGGCCGGGCGACGGGATCTTCTGCAGGTAGTCGATGACCACGAACGGCGCCATGCCGTGCTTGGCCTTGACCGCCATGATCGTGCGCTTGATCTCGTCGAGCGTGGTGCTCGATCCGGACGAGCGGTGCATGGCGAGCCGGTCGGCGTACTCCTGGACGACGTCGAGCCCTTCGGCCCCGCCGTTGGTGTCGGAGAGGCGCTCGCGCAGTCCTCGGCCCAAGCCGTCGGAGGCCTCGAAGATCCAACGGATCCGGTTGATCGAGGGCGCCTCGCTGCCGGCGATCAGTCCGGCCTCGAGCGCCACCAGGCGGATCAGCATGGTGGTCTGGTCGTGCTCGTAGCAGAAGTAGACGACCGGCCGACCCTGGCGCGCGATGTTGCGTGCGACTTGGAGCACCCAGGTGGTCTTGCCCATGCCCTGCGGGCCGCCGATGAGGATCAGGTCGCCGCTGCGGAATCCTCCGTGCAGGTTGGCGTCGAGCACGTCGAAGCCGGTCGGCCACACGCGGTCGGCGGCATGCGAGCCGGTCCGGACGCGGTAGTCGGCCTGCTCGAGGGTCTCGTTCAACGACTGCAGGTGCAGATCCACTGGACCATTGGACCCCAAGTCCAGCCGCTGGTCAGGAGAATGCGGGATCACCTGCGCAGCCCACAGGCGTACGCCGCGCAACGATTTTGTGCCCTCGTCGCCCTCGCGTACAGTTGCCCCGGTAACCAGAGACCGCCGGTCATCGGCGTGTGCGCACACCGTGCTCACACCCGGGTGAAGGTCCCGCGAGAGCGGGCGGCCTGCGCAGGTGACACAGAAGTTGCTCGGAGTCGATCCGGGTTCACGCCCTGTGCGCTTGCGCCGGGGCGTTCTTTCGTTTCCCCGTCCGGCGCATGTGGGCAGGTCGGGGAGGGCGGTCTCTCGGCAGTGCAACCGATAAGGAGACCCATGGCGCGGCCAGACAAGGCAGCCGCCGTCGCGGAACTCGTGGAGTCCTTCCAGGAGTCGACCGGCGCCGTGCTGACCGAGTATCGCGGTCTCACCGTCAAGCAGCTGCAGGACCTGCGGCGCGCTCTCGGCGAGAACGCTGACTACGCCGTGGTGAAGAACACCCTGACCCAGATCGCGGCCAAGGAGGCGGGCGTCGAAGGCTTCGACGACCTGCTCACCGGTCCGACCGCCATCGCCTTCATCAACGGCGATGTGGTCGAGGCGGCCAAGGGTCTGCGTGACTTCGCCAAGGCCAACCCCGCCCTCGTCATCAAGGGCGGCTTCCTGGACGGCAAGCCGATGGACGCGAAGGAGATCGCCAAGCTGGCCGATCTCGAGTCGCGCGAGGTGCTGCTGGCCAAGCTCGCGGGCGGCATGCTCGCCTCGCTCAGCCAGGCCGTCTACCTGCTCAACGCCCCGCTCGCACAGGCCGCCCGGCTCGCCGGCGCCCTGCAGGC
>JBHWSH010000154.1:0-9282 GCA_043427135.1 Marmoricola sp.
TGTCGCGCGGCCTCCGCGTCGCGCACCTCGCCGACGCTGCGCGAAGCGAGCACCCCCAACGCCACCAGGGCGGTGAGAATGAGTACGACGGTCAGCGCCCCGGCCAGCAGCAGGACCGACGTCCGCGACCCCCACCAACCCCGCCGGCGCTCGCGCTCGGGGCCCGGCGAGACCGGTGGCGTGACGGGTTCGTCGCGGGTCGACGCCTCGATCGACCGTTCTGCCTGTCCGGTCGGCGGTTGCGTCAGGTCGGCCGACAGTGCCGGGTCGGCAATCGGCTTGACCGGACGGCGTTCGCCCGCGATCCGTCGCCGGCGCTGACCACCGGTTCCCGGCGTACTCATGCGTCCCTCACCCTCAGGCCTCGCTGAACGCGTCGACGAGCCACTGACCGTCCACCTTGACCAGCGACACCTGCCAGCGCCAATGCCGTAGCACCTCCTGGCCCCCGGCCACGCGCTGCGCGTCGGAGACGACCAGCACATGCGCCGTGCTCTCGTCCAGCGAGGCGATGCCGACAAGCGGGATGCCGGCCTCGTCGACGAGGACCTCGCCGGTCGAGCTGAGCTGCTGGGCCTCGACGCCGCGGACGACGTCCTCGGCTGCGTCGGTGAACTCGGTGCGGAACTTCGTCGACAGCAGCCCGCTCACCCGCTCGACGTAGGTGTCGACGTCCTGCGGGGTGAAGGTGTTCCAGGTCTCGACGAACCGCTCGGCCGCCTGGGTGACAGCGACCTCGTCGCTCTGACGACGCTCGACCGCGTCCACCGCGTCGATGTGCCACCAGGAGAAGGCGCCGCCGGCGGCCAAAGCCAGCGGCAGGAGAACCGCCAGCACGGTGGCGAGCACGGGTCGGTGGAACGTGCGCTCCGGAGACGCCGAGGGGTTGTGGCTCACCTCGGTGTCAGAGGCTGGAGCAGCAACCACTTCCACGACTCCTTCCCGAAGGCCGCGCTCGCTCCGCCCGTGTAGGTCACGGTGGCGTCGCTGTCGACCCCATCGGTGAACGTCAGCTGCGAGGTCGAGCGATCGTACGTCGCGACGACGGGCTCGCTGGGACCCGGCGCCACGCGCGGGTAGTTCGGGGCGTGCTGCGCGCCGCGCGGGTTGCTGGTCGTGATCGGCTCGGTGCAGCGGGCGTCCTCGTCCATCGGCTTGTTGCCGCGCTGCTGCGGCGGGCGGCGCTGGCCGATGTCGTAGCCGCCGCGGCACACGTGCGGCTCCTGGGTGAGCACCAGACCGAAGTGGGCGTCGTACAACCCGGTCTCGGGAGTGACGTCGTTGACGACGAACCCGCCGGCGACGACGTAGGGGTAGAGCAGCATGACCATGTCGAGCTCGTCGAGGTGGCGGACCTGGATCTCACCGGTGGTGACCAGGTCGTTGATGAGCTTGCCGAGGTCGACGCCGCTGTCCTCGAGGAAGGTGCGAAGCTGGTTGGCCGTCGCGCTGCCGTTGGCGATGACGCGGCGCAGGTCGGGGTCGCTCTCGGCGAGGGTCCCCGAGAACAACGCCAGGTCGCGGGCGAAGTCGCGGATCGCCGATGCCTTGTCGATCTGGGTGCCGAGGACCACGTTGCTGTTGCGGATCAGGCGCTGGGTGAGCTCGAAGTTCTCGTCGGCGGTCGCGATGAAGGAGTTGGAGCTGTCGATCAACCGGGCGAGATCCTCCCCGCCGTCCTTGAACGCCGCGCCGAACTCCGCGACCACCGTGCGCAGGTCCTGCTGGTCGACCGAGTTCACCAGCTTCTGCGTATTGTCGAGCCACTCGGTGGTCGAGATCGGGATCGCGGTGCGGTCCTGGTCGATGCTGGACCCTTCCTCGAGGTAGGGGCCGTCGTCGACCTGGGGTTGCAGCTCGACGTACTGCTCGCCCACGGCGGACCGGTTGCCGACCACTGCGCGAGCATCGGCCGGGATGCGGTCGTGCTCCTTGTCGATGTCGAGCAGCACCTCGACTCCGTCGTCGGCCAGGCGCATCTCCCCCACCCGCCCGACGGTCACGCCTCGATAGGTCACCTCGGCGCCCGTGAAGATCCCGCCGGAGTCGACGAGCTCGACCGCCACGGTGTAGGAGCGGTCCAGGACGAGACGGTCGAGCCGGGCGTACTTCGCCCCGACATAGGAGACGCCGACCAGCGTGATGATCACGAAGATCAGCAGCTGGATCTTGGTGCGTCGCGTGATCATCGCTCGATCGCCCCCCACACCAGCATGGCGGCGAGCTCGGTGTCCACGCCTGGCACCGAAGTGCCGCCGGCGTTGTGTCCTGGGCGAGTGGGTTGCGCTGGACCGGGCTGCCCCGGTTGCACGGGGTCGACCTGCGCACCGACCGCAGCGCGACCGGCACCCAGCCCGCCGAGGAGACCCCCGAGCAGCCCGCTGCCGTCGCCGCCCTTGCCTCCACCGCCGGCGCCGCCCTTGTTGCCACCCTTGCCGCCGGTGCCCTTGCCGCCAGTGCCACCTGCGCCGTTGCCGCCGCCGAGGATGCCGCCGAGGTCGGGAACGCCCAGCGTCGGCAACGGGAGGCTCGGGAAGGGCAGGCTGGGCAGCGGGATGTTGGGCAGGCCGCCACCGTCGCCGACCGGCAGACCGACCGCGGGGATGCCGTTGCGCAGGTCGAGGTCGAGGACGATGGAGAGGTTCTTGTAGTCGCCCATGTGGAGGTCGCGCGCCTGGGCGGGGTTCTTGCCGACGACGCCGTCCATGAACGGGTAGGTCAGGATGATCTGCAGGCTGTTGGCCAGGTCGTCGCCGCTCTTGGCCAGCTCGGTCAGGGTCGGCGCCAGCGCGTTGAGGCTCTCGATCGTGCCCTGCTTGGAGGCCTCGATGACCTGGGTGCCGACCGCGCTCAGCTCGTTGAGCGCCTCGAGCATCCGCACCAGGTCGTCGCGCTGACGGTCGACCGACGCGATCGCGCTGGGCAGCTCCTCGAGGGCCAGGTCGATGTCGGCCGTACGCCGGTTGGCGGAGATGGCGAGGGAGTTGACCCGCTCGATGGTGGTGACGATGTCTTCCTTGCTGCGGTCGAACTGCGTCATCAGCGTGCGCATCTGGCGCAGCACCGACTTGACCGAGGCCTCGCGGCCTTCGAGCGCGTTGTTGAGCTCGTTGGTGATCGTCTTCAGCTGACCGACGCCGCCGCCGTTGAGGACCAGGGAGAGTGCTCCCAGGACCTCCTCGACCTCGATGTTGCGGCCGGTGCGCTCGAGCCCGATCACGTCGCCGTCGGCGAGCAGCTCGTCGCTGGCGCCGGCCTCCGGAGCGTCGAGGGACACGAACTTCTCGCCCAGCAGGCTGGTCTGGCGGATTGTGGCCTCGGCGTTGCTCGGCAGCTCCACGGAGCCGTCGATGAGCACGGTCACGTCGGCGTGGAACCCGTCGAGCTCGACCTCCTCCACCCGGCCCACGGTGACGTCGTCGACCTTGACCGTCGAGTGCGGCACCAGGTCGAGGACGTCGCGGAACTCGACGGTGATGCGGTAGGGGTCGTCACCGACGTCCGCGCCGCCGGGCAACGGCAGGTCGTAGACAGAGAAGTCGCATCCGCTGAGCAGGAGGGCGCCGGTGGCCCCGAGCGCCGCCCAGCGCGCGCGCCGCGTCGTACGGCTCATCGGTCCACCTCCAAGATCCCGGCCAGCGAGGTGTCGATGCGCTCGATCTCCAGCACTCTGCCCGACGACGCCTTCGCGCCACCCTTGCCGCCGCCCGGGGCGCTGCGACCCAGCAGGTCGACGAAGACGTCGCAGAGCGCGCCGTTGGGGTCGACGGTGGTGACCAGCGAGCAGAGCGTGGAGGCGGGGTCGCGCTCGAGGGAGTCGATGTTCTCGCCCAGGTTGGCGCGGGTGTCGAGCGTGCCGGTGCTGGGGTTGTAGGTGTGGAAGAGGTTCGTCAGCGCGACCGGCGCGGCCGTCATGGTCTCGTCGAGCGCCTCGCGGTGCTTCACCAGGAGGCGGGTGACCTTGGTGAGGCTCGTGATGTTGCTCGACAGCGCCTCGCGGTTGTCCCGCACGAAGGTGGAGACCTCCTCCATCGCGACGCCCAGGTTGCGCAGCGACGCCGCGAGGTCCTCCCGCTCCTCCTCCAGGACACTCGAGGCCGCGGCCAGGCTGTCGTTGAAGTCGCGGACGGTCTGGTCGTTGTCGGCGAGGACCTGCACGAACCGGTCGATCTCGTCGGCGGTGTCGAACAGCGCGTCCTTGTTGTTGTCGAGCGTGGTGGTGAACCGGCTGAGGTTGCGGATGGTCTCGTTGAACTGGGCACCCTGGCCGCCGAAGTTGTCCGCGGTGCTGGCCAGGAGCCGGGTCAGGGCGCCCTCCTTGTTGGCGCCGTCGGGACCCAGGTCCGCGGCGAGGTCGCTGAGCGCGAGGTAGATGTCGTCAAGCTCAAGCGGGACCGCCGTCCGGTCCGAGCTCAGCCGGGCACCGTCCTCCAGGACCGGCCCCGAGTCGTACGCCGGGGTCAGCTGGACGAAGCGGTCGCCGACCACGGCGGGGGCCACGACGACGGCTTTCGCGTCCGCGGGGACCTTCAGCTCGCCGTCGTACTCCATGGTCACCTCGACGGTCGTGCCGGCCGGGCGGACCTCGGTGACCGTGCCGACCCCGACGCCGAGCACGCGCACGTCGGACCCTTCGTAGATCGAGACGGTGCGCGGGAACTCCGCCTTGAGCAGCTTGACGTCCTGGCCCGGCCACAGGAACACGACCGCACCGATGACCAGGACCGCGACCGTGGCGATCGCGAGAGCGCGGATGAGGCCGCTGCTGCGGTCGGCGTGCATGGGCTCAGCCATCACTGCACTCCGATCTGCGGCGCGGGCGGCATGTTCTGGATGATCGTGTCGAACCACGGACCGTTGCCGAGCGTGCTGGCGAAGACGCGGTAGAAGGGCGCGAGCAGCCTGAGGCTGGCGTCGAGGTTCTCCTGGTTGCGGTTGAGCAGGTCGACCACGCTCTGCAGGTTGTCGAGCGCCGGGGCGAGGTCGGCGCGAGTGTCGCGGACGAGCCCGGTGAGCTCACGGGACAGCTGAGAGGTCGCGACGAGTAGGTCGTGAACGGCCTGACGGCGCGCCACAAGGGCACGGAAGAGCTTGTCACCGTCCTCCATCAGCGTGACGATGTCCTCGCGACGCTCTCCGAGCACCGATGAGACCTTCTCGAGGTTGCGCAGGAGCGTGTTGAGCTCAGCGTCGCGGGCGGCGACGTTGGCGGAGAGCTCCGACAGCCCGGCGAGAGCCTCCTGGAACTCCTCGGGGGTGTTGCGGGTCAGAGTTGCCATCGTGTCGAAGGCGGTCGCGAGCTGCTCGGTGTCGATCTCTCCCGACCGCTCGGCCAGCCCTTCGAAGACCTCGACGATGTCGTAGGGCGACCTCGTCCGCGACGTCGGGATCACGGTGTCCTCGGCGAGCTCGCCGGTGCCCCGGGGTTCCAATGCCACGAACATCGCGCCCAACAAGGTCTTCACGCGGATCTCGGCTTCGGTGGCCACCCCGAGGTCGGTCCCGCTGTCCACTCGGAACTTCACGTCGACCTCGTTGCCGGCGAGCTCCACCTCCTGGACCTCGCCGACGCGCACGCCGGCGATGCGGACCTCGTCGCCGGCACGGAGGCCGCCGGCCTCGGTGAACCTGGCGTGATAGGTGTCGCCGCCACCGATGACCGGCAGGTCGCCGGCGCGCAAGGCCACCACGATCAGCGTGGTCAGGACGGCGAGACTGACGAGCCCGATGGTCACGGGGTTGCGCTCACGGAACGGGGTGCTCATCCGATGTCGCACCTCGCTGCATTGGTGTCGTACCTGATCGGCAAGCTGGTGCCGCCGGGCAGCCGCACCTGACCGGTGAACTCGCAGAGATAGAAGTTGAACCAGGAGCCGTAGATCGCGGTGCGGCCGACCTTCTCCAGCTTGATCGGCAGCACCTTGATGGCTCGGTCGAGCTCGGGCTCGTTGCGACGCAGGTTAGCGGTCACCTTCTTGAGCTCGGTGACGTCCTTGGTCAGCCCGGGACGGATGCCGGTCACCAGCTCGGAGGTCTCCACCGCGAGGTCGGAGATCGAGTCCAACGACCCGAGGATGGCGCGTCGGTCCTGGCTGAGCCCGGAGATGAAGCGCTGCAGCTGGACGATGAGGTCGGAGAGCTGCTCGTCGCGGTCGCCCACGGTGACCAGGGTCTGGTTCAGGTTGTCGATCAGGTCGCCGATCAGCTCGTCGCGCGCCGCGAGCGTGGTGGTGACCGAGGCGGTGCGGTCCAGGAGGCTCTCGAGCGTGCCGCCTTCGCCCTGGAACACCTGGATCAGCTCGAAGGAGAGCTTGTTGACGTCCTCGGGCGACATCGCGGCGAACAGCGGCTTGAACCCGTTGAAGAGCACGGTCAGGTCCAGCGCGGGAGTCGTGCGCTCCAGCGGGATGGTGTCACCGTCCCGCAGCACCGAGGCGCCGCCTGGCCCCTCGGTCAAGGCGATGTAGCGCTGGCCGACCAGGTTGCGGTAGCGGATGGTCGCGTAGGTGCTCTGCGTCAGCGGAGTGCGGTCCTCCACGGAGAACTCCACGAGCGCCTTGTCGCGGTCGACCACCTCGACGCCCTCGACGGTGCCGACCTTGACGCCCGCGACCCGGACCTCGTCGCCCGGCACGACACCGGTGACGTCGCTGAAGACGGCGGAGTAGGTGGTGCGCGACCCGAAGGTGATGTTGCCGATCGTGACCGCGAGCAACACGGTCGCCAGCCCGGTCACCACGATGAAGACCAGCAGCCGCATCCCGTCGGAGGCGGTGCGCTTGTCCAGACCCATCATCGGACGTCCACCGCCTTCCCTTGCGCCATCGGACCGAGCAGCAGCGAGGCGAGCGCCGGGACGTCTTCGACAGGCACATCGAGTACGGCGGCCGCGGCCAGGTCAAGCACCTCGCGGTGCGCTCTGGTGCCTATGACGCCGTCGTTGACCGCGGCCCTCTTGGCAACCGGGTAGTTGACCCCGTCGTTGATCTGCGGCACCAGGCGCGGCGGGATCAGGTTGTCCTGGCCGTACTCTCCGCGAATCCCCTTGTAGAGGTCCTCACAGAACGGGAAGGGTCCGCCAGTGGTGTTGAACTCCGGCCGGTCCTCCGGGGTGTACCCGCGGGGCTGGCGTGGCAACGTCTCCAAGATGATGTGGAGCGTGCGGTCGCGGAACGCCTGCTCGTTGGGGCCGATGCTGGCGACCGCGCCGGCCAGGAAGCACTCGAAGGCCGGGGAGTGCTTGGCCAGGATCGGCAGGATCCTGCGTCCCTGGTCAGCCAGCGTCACCATGTTCTGGCCGTTGGCGTCGAGGAACTCTCGGGAGGTGTCAGAGAACCCGGCGACGTCGTCGAACAGCGCCTGGATCTCGTCCTCGTTGCTCTGGAAGGTGTTGGTGGTCACCACCGTGTTGCGCAAGGTGTCCACGAGCTCGGGGATGATCGACTCGTAGACGCCGGCGGTCTGCCCGAGCCGGCGCAGGCTCTCCAGGAGCGCAGGGATCTCCGGGTTCATCCGGCGCAGGTAGGAGTCGAGGGTCTCCAAGTTGTCGCCCAATGCCTCACCGCGGCCCTCGAGTGCGTTTGCGAGTGCGGTCAGAGTGTAGTTCAGCTCCGCCGGCTGCACCGTGCGCAGCAGCGGGAAGAGGTCGTTGATGACGGCTTCGAGCTCGACGGCGATCTCGGCCTGCTCGACGGTGTCGCCCGCCTGCAACGTGCCGCTGCCACCGTCGTCGGGGAGCTGGAAAGCGACATACTTCTCACCGAAGAGGGTCTTGGGCAGGATCTGCGCGGTGACATCGGCCGGGATGTCGGCGTTGCGATCGGGATAGAGGCCGAGCTTCATCTGGGCGCCGTCCCCGCTGGTGCGGGTCTCCAGGACCTCGCCGACGATGACGCCGCGGATCTTCACGTCGGCCCGCGTCGGCATCGACAGGCCGATCCTCGAGGTGTTGAGCGTGACCTCGTCGTAGCTGGCGAACTGCTTGGTGAACATCGCGTAGGTGAACCACACGAACAACAAGCACAGCACCAGGAAGGCCACGCCGAGAGCGCGACCGGCCAGAACCGAGGTGCCCCTGCCTCCTGAGCTCATGTCGCTACCCCGCCAGCCGTACGGTCGTGGTCGTGCCCCAGATCGCCATCGACAGGAACAGGTCGATGACGTTGATCGCCACGATGCTCGTGCGGACCGCGCGCCCCACGGCGATGCCCACACCGGACGGGCCGCCCGAGGCGTTGTAGCCGTGGTAGGTGTGGATCAGGATCACCACCACGGCGAAGACAAGCACTTTGCCGAACGACCACAGGACGTCGCCCGGTGGCAGGAACAGGTTGAAGTAGTGGTCGTAGGTGCCGGTCGACTGGCCGTAGATCTGCGTCACCACGAGCCGGCTCGCGACGTACGACGAGAGCAGCCCGACGACGTAGAGCGGGATAATCGCGATCATGCCGCCGATGACCCGGGTGGCGACCAGGAACGGCATCGAGGGGATCGCCATCACCTCGAGGGCGTCGACCTCCTCGGAGATACGCATCGCACCGAGCTGGGCGGTGAAACCGCAGCCCACCGTTGCCGCCAGCGCGATGCCGGAGACCAGCGGCGCGATCTCGCGGGTGTTGAAGTACGCCGACACGAAGCCGGCGAAGGCTGCGGTGCCGATCTGGTCGAGCGCAGCGAAACCCGAGAGCCCCACCTGGGCGCCGGTGAAGAAGGTCATGCCGATGATGACGCCGACCGTGCCGCCGATGACGGCCAGGGCGCCGGTGCCGAGGGTGACCTCGGCCAGGATCCGCATCACTTCTCGCGGGTAGCGCTTGAGCGAGCGCGGCATCGCGGCCAGGACGCCGAGGTAGAAGCGCAGCTGCGATCCCAGGACGTCGAGGGACGACAGGGGTCGCTGGTAGATGGCGCGCAGGTCAGCCATGTCCGCTCACCCGGCCGTCTTCGGCGGGACGAGCTCGAGGTACACCGCGCTCATGATGAAGTTGACGACGAACAGCAACAGGAACGTGATGACGACCGACTCGTTCACCGCGTCCCCGACCCCCTTCGGTCCGCCTCCGGCGTTCATCCCCTTGTACGACGCGACCACCGCCGCGATCAGGCCGAAGACCAGGGCCTTGAGCAGACCCACCCACAGATCGGGTAGTTGAGCGAGCGCGGTGAAGCTGGCCAAGTATGCCCCAGGGGTGCCGTCCTGGAGAATGACGTTGAAGACGTAGCCGCCGGCGACCCCCACGACGCTCACCATGCCGTTGAGGAAGACCGCGATCAGCATCGCGG
>JBHWSH010000155.1:0-17510 GCA_043427135.1 Marmoricola sp.
CCAGTGTGATGGCCGACTGCGAGCGCGCCATGAAGAGACCCGAGCGGGCGCTGGCGCTGGCCAAGTCTCCGGCGGTCGCCAAGCTTCCGCGCGCCTTGCAGGTCGAGATGCGCATCGTCGAGGCGGGTGCACGCTTCGACCTCGGCGAGATCGAGGGTGCCCTTCGCACCCTGGAGAACGGGCCGCTTCGCACCGACTCCCGAGAGGATTGGGCGGTGCGCCTGCGGTACGCCTACGCCGACCTGCTGTTGAAAGCCGGACGTCGTGAGGACGCTGTGGAGTGGTTCCACCGCACCGCTGGCATCGACGGCACCGGCGTGACCGACGCCGCGGACCGCATCCTGGAGCTGGAGGGGCTCAGCGTCCAGGAGTCCCCCGACGAGGACTGACCAGTTCTCTTCCACAGGGGAGCGAACTCGGCGTTGCTTCCCCAGGCTCAGGTGGTCTCGACTGGGAAGGTCGGTGCCGGGCAGCACGCTCGTGCTCGTCATCAAGACCGACGAGGAGAGCCCGTGAATATCCAGATCGAACAGACCGAACCTCGCCCCCTGGACGGCGACCACGTGCCAGCCAACCGCGTGCGGCTGCGGGGGCGCGTGACCACGGCGCCCCAGGAGCGGGACCTGCCCAGCGGGACCAAGATCGTCACCGTGCGCGTCTCGGTGGCCCGCGACGAACGCACGGCAATGGTGCGAGGGTCGCGACAGTCGGTGGACTGGGTGGACGCCTCGGCTTGGAGCGCCCGAGCTCGCAAGTCCGTCCTGCGCTGGGAGAACGGCGACGTCGTGGAGCTCGAGGGCGCACTGCGGCGACGGTTCGTGGCTAGCGCCGGGCCGGGCGCAGCTCGTCTCGAGGTCGAGATCCTCACCGCGCGGTTGCTGCAGCGCGCCACGAAGGCCGCGAAGCCCGGCGACTAGGGTCGGGCGCATGACCGTGCTCGCAGAGGCCTACGACCTCGCCATGCTCGATCTGGATGGCGTGGTCTATGTCGGCGCCGAGGCCGTCCCCCAGGTGCCCGAGCACCTCGCTGCTGCCACCGAGCGGGGCATGCGATCGGCGTACGTCACGAACAACGCCTCGCGTCCGCCTGAGGCGGTCGCAGGCCACCTGCGCGACCTGGGCATCCCAGCCGAGGACGACGATGTCGTGACCTCCGCACAGGCCGCCGCCCACCTGCTCGCCGAGCGACTGGACGGCGGCAGCGCCGTCTTCGTCATCGGCGGCACCGGCCTGGAGCGGGCGTTGGAGGCCGAAGACCTGTGCCCGGTTCAGGACGCGCGGGCGGAACCGGTCGCTGTCGTCTCCGGCTACGACCCCGACCTGCGCTGGCGGACCGTCATCGACGGGGCGATCCTCGTGCGCGAAGGACTGCTGTGGGTGGCCTCGAACACCGACCGCACCGTGCCGACGCCACGGGGGCCCGGCCCGGGCAACGGCGTGCTGGTCGGCGCGGTCGCCGACTACGCGGGGCGCCAACCCCTCGTGGCGGGCAAACCTGAGCCGCACCTCTTCGCAGAGACACAGCGACGGGTCGGCGGAACGAACCCGCTGGTGGTGGGCGATCGTCTCGATACCGACATCGAAGGAGCCAACCGGGCCGGCTTCGACAGCCTGCTGGTCCTCACCGGCGTGACCGGGCTCCGCGAGCTGGTGTGTGCGGGCGAGCACGAGCGGCCGACCTACCTCGCGCCCACGCTGGCGAGCCTGCTCGCGCCGCTTGAATCGGTCCGAGTTCCTGTCGACCAGGTGGAGCCGAGCGGCTGGAGGGGCATCGTCAGCGGCGGAGAGCTGCTCATCGAGGGCTCCGGGACTGCCCTGGACTGGTGGCGGTGCGTCGCGACGACCGCCTGGGATCACCTCGATTCCACCGGCGTCGCGGTCGACGTCGCCCGCCTCACGCCGCCGCACGGGTGAGCCCTCGCGGTGGATCAATGCGCGAGGGCGTCGCCGACGCCGAGTACGGTGAGGCGCATGGAGGAGACCCGACTCGACGACGAGCACACCGCGATGCCCCTTGACGAGCAGGAGAGCCCGTCGGCGACGCTGCGCACCGACAACCCTGACGTCGACGCCGCGCTGGCTGTCTTGGAGGACCTCCAGGATCGGCCGGTCGCCGAACACGTCGCCGTCTTCGAGACAGCGCACCGCGCCCTACGGGCAGCGCTGTCCGGCAGCGACGCTGGTGACTGAGCAAGCCGCGCCGTGCCGCCTCCTCGTCGCCTGCGACTCGACGCTGAGCTGGTCCGCCGCGGACTGGCTCGATCGCGCGACCACGCCGCAGAGCTGGTCGCAGCCGGCCGGGTGAGCGTGGGCGGCGTAGTGGCGCACAAGCCCGCCACCGGCGTGACGACGGACGTCGCGCTGCTGGTGCGAGAGGACCCCGAGACTCCCGACTTCGTCTCTCGTGGGGGACACAAGCTCGCCGGAGCGCTGGCGGCCTTCGGTCCGCAAGGATTCCGCGTCGAGGGACGGCGGTGTCTCGACGCCGGCGCGTCCACGGGCGGATTCACCGACGTGCTTCTGCGCGCAGGGGCAGCCGAGGTCGTCGCGGTCGACGTCGGCTACGGCCAGCTCGCATGGTCCTTGCAGCAGGACCCTCGTGTGCAGGTGCGGGACCGGACCAACATCCGCGACCTGGACCTCGACTTGCTGGGAGAGCCGGTGGAGGTGGTCGTGGGCGACCTCAGCTTCATCTCCCTGCGGCTGGTGCTCGACGCCTTGATCTCGGTGTGTACGCCGGACGCCGACCTCGCGTTGATGGTCAAGCCGCAGTTCGAGGTGGGCAAGGAGCGGGTCGGCAAAGGCGGCGTCGTACGCGACCTCGAACTGCGCGCCGAAGCCGTGACCTCGGTGGCCGGGGCCGCCGCCGCGCGTGGTTGGGGGGCGAGAGCCGTGACCACCTCGCCGCTTCCCGGACCCTCGGGAAACGTCGAGTTCTTCCTCTGGCTGCGGCGCGGAGCCCCCGAGATCGGCGAGCCTGAGATCCGTGCGGAGGTGGCCGGCGGCATCCCGGTCGATCCGGCGGATGAGAAGGTGGAGCCGTGACCGGATCCACCTCGGAGTCGGCCCGCCGGGTCCTGCTCGTCGTCAACACGCGCCGTGCCACGGCGTGCGACGTGGCGATGCAGATCTGTCAGGCGCTGCAGGACCAAGACATCGTCGTACGTGTCCTCGAGGACGACGCCGAACACCTCCGGATCGACGAGGGTGCCGGCGCCGAGGTCGCCGCGGCTACCCCGGCGGCAGCGGTCGACTGCGAGATCGCCGTGGTCATCGGCGGTGACGGCACCATCCTGCGCGCCGCCGAGCTTGCTCGCGACGCGGGCACGCCCCTGCTGGGGGTCAACCTCGGGCACGTCGGCTTCCTCGCCGAGGCCGACCCCGAGGACATCGACCAGACCATCGGTGCCATCGTCGCCCGCGACTACGGCACCGAGGAGCGGCTGACCGTCGACGTCTCGGTCTTCACCGGCAAGCAGCTCGTCGCCTCGACCTGGGCACTCAACGAGGCCAGTGTCGAGAAGGCCGCCCGGGAGCGGATGCTCGAGGTCGTCGTCGAGATCGACGGTCGTCCGCTGTCCCGCTGGGGATGTGACGGCGTGGTCTGCTCGACCCCCACCGGCTCCACGGCGTACAACTTCTCCGCAGGTGGTCCGGTCGTGTGGCCGGAGGTGCAGGCGCTGCTGATCACCCCGATCTCCGCCCACGCCCTCTTCGCCCGGCCGATGGTCGTTGCTCCCACGTCGGTGCTCGCCGTCGAGGTCATCGAGGACAACGACGGCGCCGGTGTGCTGTGGTGCGACGGCCGACGCACGGTGGACCTGCCGCCGGGCGCCCGGATCGAAGTACGCCGCGGGCACGCCCCGATCCGGTTGGCCAGGCTCCATCAGGCGCCCTTCACCGACCGGCTCGTCGCCAAGTTCGAGCTGCCGGTGTCTGGTTGGCGCGGCGCCGCAGCGCGTCGCCGGCGCGCAGGCAACGGCGATGCTTGAGGAGATCCGCATCACCGGGCTCGGCGTCATCGACGAGTCGGTCCTCGAGCTCGGACCCGGGTTCACCGCGATCACCGGGGAAACCGGCGCCGGCAAGACGATGGTGGTGACCGCACTCGCCCTGCTCATGGGCGGGCGGGCCGACTCCGGAGCAGTACGCCGAGGCGTCAAGCACGCGCGCGTGGAGGGCCTCATCCACCTTCCCGCTGCTGCGCCGCTGGCGGTGATCGTGGACGAGGTCGGCGGCGAGGTCGAGGATGAGCGCCTTCTCCTCGCCAGGCAGGTCTCTGCAGAGGGCAGGTCCAGGGCGTTCGTCGGCGGTGCGGCCGCCCCCGCCGCCGTCCTCAGTCGTCTGGCCGAGGACCTCCTCGCTGTCCACGGACAGTCCGACCAGCATCTGCTCCTGCGACCTGGTGCTCAACGTGAGGCGCTGGACCGCTTCGCGGGTGCACCGGCGCTCGACCTGCGTGACCGTTTCGCCACCACTCACGCCGCGCTCCGTGAGACCGAGGGGCAGCTGCGCGAGACGATCGACTCCGCTCGAGAGCGGGCGCAGGAGGCCGACCTGCTCCGCTTCGGACTGGACGAGATCGAGAAGATCGCGCCGGAGCCTGGAGAGGACCGTGCGCTCGCCGATGAGGAGCGGCGTCTCGGTCACGCGGACACGTTACGTATCGCCGCAGAGCAGGCCCGCTCCGCACTCTCCTCCGACGACGGTGGACCGGATGCGCTCGGAGCCGCGGGAACGGCTCGGCGCGTGCTGGACAGCGTCCGCGACCACGACTCCCACGCCGCCGAGCTCGCCGACCGGCTGGCCGAGGTCAGCTACCTGCTCTCCGACCTCGCCGCCGACGTCGCGTCGTACGCCACCGGGTTGGAGACAGACCCCCTCCGGTTGGCAGAGGTCTCCGAACGCCGGGCCGCACTGACCTCGCTGACACGCAAGTACGGCGACACCGTCGAGGAGGTCCTGGCGTGGTCGAAACGCGCAGCCGCTCGCCTGGCCGAGGTCGAGGACACCGACGGACTGATCGAGGAGCTGCGGGCACGCCGCGCCCAGCTCCGCGACGAGCTGGCCACGCTGGGTGCCGAACTGTCCGACGTACGCTCCGCCGCCGCCGCGCGGCTTGCCGAGGTTGTCACCACCGAGCTCTCCGGTCTGGCGATGCCGCACGCCCGGGTGTCGGTCGCGGTCGCTCAGGTCCCTGACGAGCACGGGATCCCGGTCGGCGAGCGCGTCCTGCGCGCCACTGCCGCCGGTTTCGACGAGGTGGAGTTCCTTCTGGCCGCCAACGTGGGCGCCGAGCCGCGTCCCCTGGACAAGGGCGCGTCCGGCGGTGAGCTCTCCCGGGTGATGCTGGCCCTCGAGGTGGCCTTGGCGGGCACCAACCCCGTGCCGACGTTCGTGTTCGACGAGGTGGACGCCGGCGTGGGTGGCAAGGCGGCCGTGGAGATCGGCCGCCGGTTGGCGCGACTGGCGCGCACCGCTCAGGTCATCGTCGTGACCCATCTGCCGCAGGTCGCCGCCTTCGCCGACCGTCATGTCGTGGTCTCGAAGAGCGACGACGGCTCGGTCACTACCTCAGGGCTCGTCGTCCTCGACGACGACGGTCGCGTCCGCGAGCTCTCCCGGATGCTGGCGGGCCTGGAGGACTCCGAGACCGCGCGCGCCCACGCCGAGGAACTCCTGGACGCCGCGCGGACAGGCTGACGCGCGCGACAGCCTCCCGGATCGGGTCTGCCTCAGGGGCGTGAGCAGCGTGCTCACATCAGCAGGTCTCGGCAGAGGCCTGTCGATCCCCGTTGCCCCGTGCCGCGGCATGTGTCACAGTCAATCTCATTCCACCCGAGTGACAATCATCACTCTAGGAGGGTCGATGAATCCCATTAGCCGCAGGCGGATCTTGGCGTGGTCACCTGCAATCGGCGCCGGTTTGATAGTCGCGGCTGGCGGAAGGGCCAGCGCGGCGGGTGAGATTCCTTCGGGACACAGCCGTCGCAGTTCGGAGGTCGGGGTTGTCAGGGCCTCCGACGGGAGGACTTGCGACCTGTGGATCCGTGGCAAACGGGACGATGGCGTACCTCTCCACGGGTTTCCCGCCGGCTACTCAGTACAGGTGGGCGAAGAGGTCGTGCTCAGCGATCGACGCCTCGGCATAGTTGAAGCGATGCCACTCGTTGCAGTAGTGGGTGACGCCAGGGTAGAACCCGGCGCTGTCTCGGTCGTGGGCGGCAGACCAGTTGAGACCCTTGGCGCTTTCAAGACTTCTGCCGAAGCGTTCGGACCACGACGGGCTTGGTTATCGTCCAACGTCCGAAGTGGACGGCAGCACGTGGTGGCTTATACGACAGGCTGAACTGCAGCCAGACTGGGAGAGTGCATGGAGACCTTCGCTGGAGCACTTACGTTTGCCGTTGGCGCTATGTTCATTGTCAGTTCCTGCGCCAAGGCTGCCAGCCCAAGTTCCACCCTCCGAATGATGCGCGAGCTTAGAATGCCGTACCCAACTGCTGCCAGCGCCGGATTGGTTGCCGCCGAGGCCATAGCTGGAATCCTAATCTTCTTTCCCTCCCTAAACGCTGTCTCCTCGGCCACGGTCTTTTCGCTTGGCATCGCGTTCAGTGTTACTGCTGTAGTAGCGAGTTGGTCTAAGGTCGCCGTAACATGTGCATGTCTTGGTGGCGATGGAGAACCTTTAGGATTCCCGCATTTCATACGAGGATTGGTTATCGCACTTGCTGGTGTGGCAATCTGGGCGCTTCCGAGCCCTTGGAGCGAGATGAATGCTATCTTGGCCCTCAATGCTTGTGCTGCCGCAGTGTTGGTATTGATGATTGGTCGTGTGGTGATGCTCATGCGAAAAGCCAGCGCTGACCGTCAAGCGCTGGCAGACAGCACTTACGCGGCTGTTTCAGTGTAAAGGTGGAACCGTGATCGTGATTTCCATCGTTGTCACCGTACTCTGCCTCGGCCTGATAGTGGTGCTGTCATCTCAGGTGGAACTCTTCCGTGACATGCGTCAGATGCGAGAAGTAACGGGACTCCTTGATCAACCAGTTGAATTGGATCTGGGAGTCGCCGTTGGAGCCTCGCTTGAGAGTTTGGGACAAAGAAACTTCAAGCATGCGACGCTCATTTTGATCTTAAGCGACAAGTGCGCGACGTGCCGGTCTCTCGCTGCTGCCCTCGACGGTGCCGTTCCTCCACATGTCCAAGTCATATTGCATGGTCCGGGCGGTGGAGAATCGGAACTAGCTAGGCTTTGGCATCTGGATCGTGCCATCGAAGACCCGGAGTCGAGTCTCGCGAATGCCTTGGGTATCAACACCGTGCCGTCGGCAGTCCTGATGGAAGACGGCAGGCTAGCACGGGGCCTGACCGTGCCCTCAGTCCGGCAGTTGCACTTATTGATGGAACAAGCACGGTCAGCGAAGCGTGCTGAGGTCTAGGAAGAAAATTAACGAAAGGGTCCAGTGTGTCCAGCCCCACGCTCGAAGAGACAGTCATCAAGCCTCCTGCTCTAGCCCGACCCTACGACCGACGTCGTGGAGTCTTCGGGGCTATCGGGTTAGGGGTCGTCGCGGCGATTGCCGATATGATTGCCTCGCCGCAACCTGCCAGCGCTGGCTTGGCCTCGCCCTGTTGTTAGTTAGCCAGCAATACCAAGTGCAGCGCCTCCTGTTCAGGTGGATGTTCGAGTTGCTCAAATTTCCACTGCCCCTCGGGCTACGCGAGGGAATTCTGGTGGTGCATGGCGGGCACCCGGATGATCGGCTGCGGCGAGTGCTCCAAGAAGCCTACAAGCACCTGTTGGAACGGCCCCTTTGCCTGCTCGATCTGGTGGGACGATGGGGCTTGCCCGTAGGCGAGAAGACTCGTGACCTCTATTGTTCTGCTTGCGGCGGCAGCAGGGTTTGCCCAGCTCTTCAGCCCTTGAGGCGTCTCGTTCATCGGCACGCTCCGCGCTCGAGTGCGGAGCATGGGCCGCACCATTCTGGTTCAGGATGACTCATTCACTTCACAACAGTCGCGTGCCTTGCCATCGATGAAGGGCTGGCGGATTCTCTTCGCGTTGATGCTGGGCTTCATGACGAGTTCGCTCTTGATCTACGTGATCCTGAGCGGGGTGTTCGCGCCAGCTTGGGAAGACGGCGCTTATCGCACCCAGCGAGCAAACGTCCTGGTCGTCTTCGGCGTTGCGGTCGTTGCCGTTGAAGCATCATCCTTGATTCGGCGTCGCTTGAGTCCCCTCGGTTTTTCGCGCCAGACTCCGAAGAACTTTCTCTACAACTCGCGCCTGAGGCCAACCCTCGGGGCGTTCTTGTGGGGTTTGGACACCGGGACAAGCATCTCAACGTTTCGAGTTTCGGGTGCTACGTGGGTCCTTGTGGGTGGGGCTGTGCTGGGATTCACCCCTTCGTGGGTTGGCGCCGCCTATGCGGTCGGATTTCTAGTCCCAACGGTCGCGTTGATTGCCGCTCCTATGCATGAGGCTTCGACAGCGGGGATCGGTCGGCTGTTGCGAAGGTCAATGTGGATCGGCCAGGTCGCATGTCTGACGTTACTAGTAGCGACGATTCTTGTCCTGGCAAGGTGATGAGGAAATAGTGACTTATCTAGCCGGGCGCACCCTAGCCTTAGTCTCGGTGCTTCTCTTCGGCGTCACCGCATGTGCGACCGCGGCGCCGCGAGACGAACCGGGTGCCAAGCTTTCGTCCTCCCCGCCTGTTGCTGCCAAGCCGTCGTCACCGCCGACGCCGCGCGCGGACTGCGACTCCGCACAAACGGTGGATGAGGGATCTCCTCCACGGGATACACAGACAATTGGTCCGTTATGGATCGCGAATGGGCGCGCATGGGAGCACAGCAGCTTTCTTGAGTGGATCGGGGAAAATCCGTCCCAGGAACAGGGTTGGTATTTCCTGAAGGCCGGTGTCGGGCTTCCCTCGAATCGGTCTGTTCGCGTCAGCGTTGGTCCGGCGAGTGAGGTCAGGTTGGTCGTCGGCGGGTCGCGGTACCGGCAAGTCACCTATGTTTCCTGTGTTGAAAGTCAGAGTTGGTGGGTCGGTGGTCTCGCGCTCCGCAAGAAATCCGCGTGCGCCGTCTTCACCTTCAGCGCGGATACTGGTGAAACGGGGCGACAGATTGTGCCAATCTTCCGTACGTGCCTGTCTTAAAGGGGTTCGGTGCCGTAATCACTGGCCCGCACCAACTTCTCAAGGAGTTGGGCGTGCCCTCGCCGAACGCTGCCCCGAAGGCGCCAATGCGTGGTCGGCGGACTGCTGGCCGGCGCCGACTCGATCGAGGACTTGGGACATATTGCCTCACGGCGCCATGACCGTTTTTCGGCGGTGTGGGTGCACCCCCCCACGATGGGCACGTTTCTGCCTCTTTGACTTACGGGGATGTGCAGCAGCTCAAGTCAACGCGGTCTGTTGGCCCGGCCTGGAGGACTCCGACACTGCCCGTGCACACGCCGAGGAGCTCCTGGACGCTGCGCGGACAGCCGGCTGACGCGCGCGGCAGCCTCCCCGGATCGCTCTCGGTCGCGTGTGAGGATGAGATGGTCATGAAGTTCCGCAGCCGCGCCAAGGTCCCCGCCGATTCGCTCTCCCTCTCCGGGACCGCTCGGGTCGACCGGCGCACCACCGGCGTCCTTCGCCGAGCCCAGGACGGCGACATCGTGGTCCTCGACCACGTCGACCTCGACCGCAGCAGTGCCGAGGCCCTGCTCGCGCACGGCGTACGCGCTGTGGTCAACGCCAGCAGCTTCATCTCCGGGCGATACCCCAACTTGGGGCCGGAGGTGCTCGCTCGGGAAGGCGTTGTCCTGGTCGACGGCGTCGGTGGCGACGTGTTCGGCAAGGTCTCCGACGGCGACTCCGTGACCGTGCAGGACGGGGTGCTGCTCTCGCGAGGGGTGCCGATCGCCCAGGGAGAGCGACTCGGCCTCGAGGACGTCCAGCTCCGCATGCACGAGGCGCGCGACGGGCTGACCACCCAATTGCAGTCCTTCACGCACAACACCACGGAGTTCCTCCGCCGCGAGCAGGACCTCCTGCTGCACGGCCGCGGAATGCCCGAGCTGCACACGGATCTGTCGCAACGGCCCGCCGTGGTGGTAGTGCGCGACTTCGACTACGAGGCGGACCTGCGAATGGTCCGACGCTTCATCCGTGAGCAGCGCCCGGTGCTCATCGGAGTCGACGGCGGCGCCGACGCCCTGCGTGAGGCCGGCCTCAAGGCGGACGTCGTCGTCATCGGGCCGGGCGGCTTCGCCGGACGCAGCGGCACCGGACCGGGAGCCGCGGTGAGCGACAAGTCCTTGCGAGCGGCAAAGGACGTCGTGCTGCACGCCGACCCCTCCGGCCGTGTCCTGGGCGCCGAGCGCCTCGACCGACTCGGGATCAGGCCGCACAGCATCGCTGCCAGCGGGACCACCGAGGACATCGCTCTGCTGCTCGCCGACAACCGGGGCGCCAACCTGATCGTCACTGTGGGGAGCCATGCCACGCTCGACGAGTTCCTCGACCGGCAACGCGTCGGGCTGTCCTCCACGTTCCTCACCCGGCTCCGGGTCGGCACCAAGATCGTCGACGCAGAGAGCGTCCCGGTGCTGTACGCCGGGCGGGTGCGGGTCTGGCATCTGGCCCTCGTCGTGCTGGCGGGTCTTCTCGCACTGGCCGTCGCCGTCTCGCTCACCCCCGTCGGCCAGGACCTGCTCGACGAGCTGCGGCCGGCGTACGACTCGTTCGTCTCCTGGATCAAAGGACTCCTGACGTGATCTCGTTCCGCTACCACGTCGTCTCCCTGGTGGCGGTGCTGCTCGCGCTCGCGATCGGCGTCGCCCTCGGGTCTGGGCCGCTGCAGCGCGACGAGGCGGTGTCGAGCACGGGCGGCAGCTCGGCGGCCCTGGCCACCGCGGAGGAGACCATCGCCGGCCAGGAGCAGCTGCTCGCCTACGATGACGCCTTCGTTCGCGCGAACGCCGACCAGCTCCTCGGCGACGCCCTGGCCGACCGGGCGGTCACACTGGTGAGCCTGCCGGACGCCGACGAAGAGGCGGCCGGTCGCCTGACCGAGGCCGTCGAGACGGCGGGGGGTTCGGTCACCGCCCATGTCGATGTCTCCGCCGACCTCCTGGATGTCGACAACCGACAGCTCGTCGACGAGCTCGGTGCTCAGATGCTGCGCACCGCCCGAGCCGAGGTCGAGGTGCCCGACGGGGTCAGCGCCTACGAACGATTCGGCCGGCTGCTGGCGCGTGCGCTGACCTCCGGACGTGCCGGAGGTGAGGCGCTCGACGAGACCTCCGAGAGCATCCTCGCGGCGATCTCCACCGCAGGCCTCGTCACCTCTCGAGGCGAGGTCGAGCGTCGGGGCAGCATCGTCCTGGTCCTCACCGGCGACCCTCTGGGCACCGCCGACCAGCGGACCGGTGCAGGCAGCGTGCTCGCTGCGCTGAGCGGTGCGTGGGACGACGGCTCCGACGGCGTCGTCGTCGCGGGCCCGATGAGCTCGGCGGGGGAGGACGGGCTGGTGGCTGCAGTGCGCAGCGACGCCCGGGTAGGCGCGCGCGTGTCGACCGTGGATGCGGTGGAGCGAGCCGCGGGCGCCGTCACTGTGGTGCTCGCACTGGCGCGCGAGGCGGAAGGGGCGAGCGGCCACTACGGAACCGACGGTGCGCCGGACGGTCCAGTGCCGGTCTCCGGGGGCTGATCGGCGTCGGGAGGGATCGCTGCTCGGCGGGGCGCGCGACGATCCGATGGCGGGTTGCTAGCCTAGAACCCCGTGGACGGGCGAGTACTCTCGCCGCACACCGACCGCGGGAGTCCCCTTGGCCGCAGCGCTGAACAACACCAAGCATGTGTTCGTCACCGGAGGGGTCGCCTCCTCGCTCGGCAAGGGCCTGACCGCCAGCTCCCTGGGAAACCTGCTCAAGGCCCGCGGCCTGCGGGTCACGATGCAGAAGCTCGACCCGTATCTCAACGTCGACCCCGGGACGATGAACCCGTTCCAGCACGGCGAGGTCTTCGTGACCGACGACGGCGCGGAGACCGACCTCGACGTCGGGCACTACGAGCGCTTCCTCGACCGTGACCTGTCCGGCATCGCCAACGTCACGACCGGCCAGGTCTACTCCACGGTGATCGCCAAGGAGCGCCGCGGCGACTACCTCGGCGACACCGTGCAGGTCATCCCGCACATCACCAACGAGATCAAGGACCGCATCCGCGCGATGGGTGGTGACGACGTCGACGTCGTCATCACCGAGATCGGCGGCACCGTCGGTGACATCGAGTCCCTGCCGTTCCTCGAGGCCGCCCGTCAGGTGCGCCATGACCTGGGGCGCGACAACTGCTTCTTCCTCCACGTCTCACTCGTGCCCTACATCGGGCCGTCCGGTGAGCTGAAGACCAAGCCGACCCAGCACTCGGTGGCCGCCCTGCGGTCCATCGGCATCCAACCCGACGCGATCGTGTGCCGCGCCGACCGCGAGATCCCTCAAGGGGTCAAGCGCAAGATCTCGCTGATGTGCGACGTCGACGAGGAGGCCGTGGTCGCCGCCGTCGACGCGCCGTCCATCTACGACATCCCCAAGGTGCTGCACTCCGAGGGACTCGACGCCTACCTCGTACGCCGGATGAACCTGCCGTTCCGCGACGTCGACTGGACCGACTGGGACGACCTGCTGCGTCGCGTGCACCACCCGGTCGAGGAGGTCACCGTCGCACTGGTCGGCAAGTACGTCGACCTGCCCGACGCCTACCTGTCGGTGGCAGAGGCGCTGCGTGCCGGCGGCTTCGCCCACGAAGCCAAGGTGCGGATCTCCTGGGTGCCTTCCGACGAGTGCGCCACGCCCGAAGGTGCGGCACGGCACCTCGCGGAGGTCGACGCCGTCCTGGTGCCCGGCGGCTTCGGCATCCGCGGCATCGACGGCAAGATCGGCGCCCTTCACTACGCCCGCACCCACAAGATCCCCACGCTCGGGATCTGCCTGGGCCTGCAGTGCATGGTCATCGAGTACGCCCGCAACGTCCTGGGCCTGGACAAGGCCGGTTCCACCGAGTTCGACCCCGAGGTGCCCGAGCCGGTCATCGCCACGATGGCCGAGCAGAAGGCGTACGTCGACGGCGCCGGAGACCTGGGCGGGACGATGCGCCTGGGTCTCTACCCGGCGAAGCTCGCGGAGGGCTCGGTGGCCGCCGCGGCGTACGGCGAGACGCTGGTGCACGAGCGGCACCGCCACCGCTACGAGGTCAACGGCGCCTACCAGGAGCCGCTGGCGCAGGCCGGGCTCGTCTTCTCCGGCATCGGTCCGGAGAACGGTCTGGTCGAGTACGTCGAACTGCCCCGCGACGTCCACCCCTACTACATCTCGACCCAGGCCCACCCCGAGCTGCGGTCGCGCCCTACCCGGCCGCATCCGTTGTTCAGCGGGCTCGTAGAGGCCGCCATCGCCCGTCAGAAGGAGCTCGAGATCCCGATCGGCGATCTGGTGCCGCACCCGCAGGACGGCGCCGCGGTCTGACGCGGTGTGGCGGAGGTCGCGTCGTGGGGTTGCGCGTGACGTAGGGCCTGGTGCGTCGTTTTCTGGTCACTGCCCGCTCATGACCCAGGAGACGACCCATGTCGCACCGGTCCCGCCGCCTCGGCGCCCTCACGCTGGCCGGCGCCACCGCGCTGTCCGCCGCCGTGGCCCTGCTGCCCGCAGGTGGCGCTCAGGCCACCAGCACGCTGTTCGCACCCCAGCTGCTGACGGTCGACACCCCCACCCGCGCCGACAAGCAGCGGCTGCAGCGGCTCGGTGTGGACCTGACCGAGCACGCGGGTCACGACTACGTCGAGGTCGTGGTGCACACCGCGCTGGAGAAGCGCCTGCTCGAGCGCGCCGGGTTCGACTACGACGTGCGCATCCCCGACCTGGTCGCCCGCGAGGTGCAGAACAACCGCATCAACGCCGCGTACGCCGCCGCGACCGACGCCTCGGCGTTGCCGTCGGGTCGAGTCGAGTACCGCACGCTCGCCGACTACGACGCCGACATGGCAGCGCTCGCCAAGGAGCGGCCCAGCATTGCCCGCACGTTCACCCTGCCGCGGCCGAGCCTCGACGGGCGCACGATCACCGGCATCGAGATCGCCGGCAAGGTGAAGCGGGCAGCGACCGACGGGCGACCGACCTTCGTGCTGCTCGGCGTACACCACGCGCGGGAGTGGCCGTCGGGTGAGCTGGCGATGGAGTTCGCCGTCGACCTGGTGAAGAACTACGGCAAGGACGCTCGCATCACCGGCCTGCTGGACCGCGCGAGCGTCGTGGTGGTCCCGGTGGTCAACGTCGACGGGTTCCACCTCTCCCGCACCGACGGCGCGATGTTGGACCTGCGCGAGCTCGACGGCGGCGGCACCGTGTCCAACCTGCTGACTCCCAACCACACCTACAAGCGCAAGAACTGCCGGATCATCGACGGGGTCGACACCCCGGACGGCACCTGCGCGCTGACGCTCGGCAGCCCGGGCGGGTTCGGCGCGGGCGTCGACCTCAACCGCAACTACGGCGGCTTCTGGGGCGGTCCCGGTGCTTCCGGGCCCACTCCGGACGCTGAGGCCAACACCGGCGTGATCGACCCGACCTACCGCGGCGCCGCGCCGTTCTCCGAGCCCGAGACCCAGAACATCCAGGAGCTCATCAGTGGTCGTCAGGTGACGATGATGATCTCCAACCACACCTTCTCCAACCTGATCCTGCGGCCCAACGGCGTACACCCCGAGACCATCGGCTTCGACGGCCAGCCGGTCGGAGACGCTCCGGACGAGGAGGCGCTGAAGGCGCTCGGGGCACGGATGGCCGAGCAGAACGGCTACGAGAACATCCACGGCTGGGAGCTCTACGACACCACCGGCACCACCGAGGACTGGTCCTACAACGCCACCGGCGGCTTCGGCTACACCTTCGAGATCGGACCCGACGAGTTCCACCCGCCGTTCCCCAAGGTCGTCGAGGAGTACGTCGGCGCAGGAGAGTACGCCGCCAAGGGCAACCGCGAGGCCTACCTGATCGCGCTCGAGGCAGCCGCCGACCGATCGACACATTCGGTGCTGAAGGGCAAGGCACCCAAGGGCGTGACGCTGCGGCTGACCAAGACGTTCCAGAGCCCGACGTGGGAGAGCTCCTTCGAGGACCACCTCGAGAGCACCTACAAGTCGCGCGGCGGCAAGTTCACCTGGCACGTCAACCCCTCCACCCGTCCGGTGGTTCAGAAGACCCCTGGCAAGGTGGAGCAGTGGACGCTGACGTGCGAGAAGAACGACAAGGTGCTGCAGACGGTGCAGGTGCAGGTGGATCGCGGCAAGAGCGCGAAGGTCGACCTGAAGCGTTGCACCCGCAAAGCGAATCGCTGAGCGGACTGCTTGACGGGAGCCTGCTCAGCGGAGCAGAGCTCCGTGACGAACCCGAGGAGTGGCCGGTCCGCCGCACGGACGACGTGTGGCGGGGCCGGGCACCCTTCGCGGTCCGCGTCGACGAGATCACCCTGCCGCAGGGCGGCGCGCCGTTCTCCCGGGTCGTCGTGGAGCACCCCGGCGCGGTCGTGGTTCTCGCCCTCGACGAGCAGGATCGCGTGCTGGTGCTGAGGCAGTACCGCCATGCCGCCAAGCACCGGTTCGTCGAGCTCCCCGCGGGGTTGCTCGACCAGGAGCAGGAGGATCCGCGAGCGGCAGCCGAGCGCGAGCTGCTCGAGGAGGCCGGACTTCTCGCGGAGTCATGGGAGCACCTCGCGACCGTGCACAACTCACCCGGGTTCACCTCCGAGCGCATCGTGTTCTTCCTGGCTCGCGCGCTGCGCCAGGCCGATCGCGGCGACTTCGTGCTCGAGCACGAAGAGGCCGACATGACTCTGCACTGGGCGGCGTACGACGAGTTGCTCGCCGCGGCGCTCGACGGCCGGACCGGCGACGGTCCGCTCGTCACCGCTCTGCTGCTGGTGCAGGTGCGCTTCCGGAGCGGAACGACGCCCACCGTGTGACCTGCGGCATAGACTCGGGCAGTCGCCCCGACGGCGCGGCGACCGAGCAGGAAGGCGGCGGTCGATGCGAGTCGGTGTGCCCAAGGAGATCAAGGTCCACGAGTACCGCGTCGCGATGACGCCGGCCGGCGCCCATGAGCTCGTCCGGCACGGCCACGAGGTGATGGTCGAGACCGGAGCGGGCGTGGGATCGGCCATCCCCGACGAGCAGTACGCCGAGGCGGGCGCGGTGCTGGTCGACAACGCAGCCGAGGTCTGGGAAGCCGCCGAGATGGTGCTCAAGGTCAAGGAGCCGGTCGAGGAGGAGTACTCCCACCTGCGGGACGGCCAGCTCCTCTTCACCTACCTGCACCTCGCCGCCGACCTGCCGCTGACCCACGAGCTGATGGAACGCGGCGTCACCGCGATCGCCTACGAAACGGTGCAGAAGTCCGACGGATCGCTGCCGCTGCTGGCTCCGATGAGCGAGGTCGCCGGACGGCTGGCGCCGCAGGTCGGAGCGCAGACGTTGATGCGCGCCGAGGGCGGCCGGGGCGTGCTGATGGGAGGCGTCTCCGGGGTGTACGCCGCGAAGGTCGTCGTGATCGGCGCGGGCGTCTCCGGGATGAACGCCGCCGCGATCGCCCTGGGCATGCAGGCAGAGGTTCTTCTGCTGGACAAGAACATCGATGCTTTGCGCCGTGCAGACAGCATCTATCAGGGGCACATGCAGACCGTGGCGTCCAACGCCTACGAGATCGAACGGGCTGTGATCGACGCCGACCTGGTCATCGGGGCGGTGCTCGTTCCAGGAGCGAAGGCACCGACGCTGGTGTCGAACGAGCTCGTCTCGCGGATGAAGCCGGGCTCGGTGCTGGTGGACATCTCCATCGACCAAGGCGGCTGCTTCGAGGACTCTCGCCCCACCACGCATGCCGAGCCGACCTACCGGGTGCACGACTCGGTCTTCTACTGCGTGGCCAACATGCCGGGCGCGGTGCCGCACACCTCGACGTACGCCCTGACCAACGTGACGCTGCCCTATGCCGTGGCACTGGCCGACAAGGGGTGGCGCGAGGCGTGCCGTGAGGACGCCGCCCTGGCCGCCGGGCTCAACGTGCACGCCGGCAGTCTGACCAACGCCCCGGTGGCACAGGCTCACGACCTGGCCAGCGTGACCGTCGACGAGGTGCTCGGCTGATCGTGGGGGAGTCCCTGACAGTCGCGGTGCGCACGTATCTCGACCACCTCGCCGTCGAGCGCGGCCTGGCCGACAACACGCTGAAGTCCTACCGTCGCGACCTGCGGCGCTACCTCGCATTCCTCGACAGCGAAGGCATCGAGGACCTCGGGTCGGTCGACGAACAGACGGTCGGCGGCTTCCTGGCCCACCTGCGCGAGGGCGACGCCGACCATCCGCCGCTCGCCGCCGGGAGCGCGGGCAGGGCCGTGGTCGCCGTACGAGGCTTCCACCGCTTCGCCGTCCGCGACGGCCTGGCTGCGGCCGACCACAAC
>JBHWSH010000156.1:0-8448 GCA_043427135.1 Marmoricola sp.
TTTGTACAGGTGGTTCTGCCCGAGGGCTGGCTGGCGGACACCGACGGCGCGGGATGCTCGGCGCCTGAGGACGTGCAGTCGGGCTCCGGGGGCTGAAGAACGTCCCGAATCCCCCCAAGCCGATGGTTTGGACCACGTGAAGAGGGGCACACTTCGTCACCGGGATGTGACTTCGCCGCTCTTCCTGTGTTTGACTCACCGACTGTTGTCCTGCAGTCGAGTCGAATCCGGTGGTTTCTTGATGTCCAGCCCGCGACACCGCGCAGCCCCTGCGCGGCCCAGCGCGCGCATCTGGCTTCGCGCACACCTGCGTCCGGTCCTGGTCTCCACGTCGCTGACCGCGATGGTCGTCGGGGTGGGTGTCGCCGGGATCGGCGAGACGGGGCCAGCTCCCGTCACCGCAGCGATGCGCGCCGGAGTCGGGGCCGCCTTGGACGCCGACCAGGCCTCCTTCGACGCTCGTGGTGAGCGCGCCTCCCGTACGGCGAAGCGCATCAAGCTCACCCCGCAACCCGTCGCCCACCGGTGGGCGAGCGACGACCTCAACATCTGGTCAGGGCCTGGGGAGCGCTCCAAGCGAGTCGGCCTCCTCGATGCCGGCACCAAGGTCGCCGTCACCGGTCAGGTCCAGGGTCGGTGGGCTGAGGTCCTCCTGGGCAAGGGCAAGAAGCAGCAGGTCCGCTGGGTCAACAACGATTTCCTCCTCAAGCGCAAGCCGCAGCCGCCGACTCCAGCAGTGACCGAGGCGGGCGACGAGGGCGACGAGTCCGTGGTGGCGACCACCGCCGCCCGTGGTGTGTCCAGCGCGCCCTGCGTCCACGGCAGCGGCGTCGAGTCCGGGCTGACCTCTACCGCGATCGGTGTCTACCGTGCCGTGTGCGCGGCGTTCCCGTCAGTGTCGTCGTACGGCGGTCTCCGCCCCGGCGACTCCGGCGCCCACGGCTCGGGGCGCGGTCTCGACATCATGATCTCCGGCGCGGCCGGATGGGCGATCGCCGAGTGGCTCCGGGCCAACGCCGGCGCCCTCGGTGTCAGCGAGGTCATCTACTCGCAGAAGATCTGGACCGTGCAGCGTGGCGGCGAGGGTTGGCGCTACATGTCCAACCGTGGCTCGGCCACCGCCAACCACTACGACCACGTCCACGTCTCGGTCTACTGATTCTGTCGGGAGTTACATCTAACGCATGATTCATGCGTTAGATGTACGCGGGGATCGGCTCCTCCGGCGTGACTTCGCACGCGTCGGTCTCGTGCGGGGTGGCGGCCTGACCTGCGACTTCGCCTGCAAAGTTACATCTGATGCAGGATTCTTACATTTAATGTAAGGTCGCCAGCATGGTGTCTCGGGACGAACGTGGGCATGGCTCGGTAGTCGCGCTGCGGCCGGACAACGTGTCGGTGTTGCGCCCGGAAGAGCAGCTCTTCGATGACATGCTCGCCGGGTGGGCCGGCCAGCAGTCGTCCCGGCTGTTGTCGTCGAAGACGATCGGGACGAGGGAAGCGCAGGTCCGCCGGTTCGCTGGTTTCTGCGCCGCCTCGCCGTGGGAGTGGGCTGCGAGCGATGTCGAGGAGTGGACCACCGAGCTGCTGTCTGGACCCCGGCCACTGACCCCGTCGACGATCCGCGCCTACCAGAACTCAGTGGCGCTGTTCTGCTCCTACCTGACCGATGCCCGCTACGGCTGGGCCGACCAGTGCATGGAGCTGTTCGGCACCCATCCGATCCAGGTCTGTCACGAGTGGAACACCGCCATCCACGTCGCCGACCATGAGGCACGACCAGCGGTCCGCCCACTGACCCGCGACGAGGTCCAGGCGTTGTTCGACCACGCCGATGACCACGTCGACTTCGCACGCACCTCGAAGCGCAAGGGCTGGCTGACGCTGTACCGCGACGCGACCCTGTTCAAGGTCATCTATGCCTACGGCCTGCGCCGTCGTGAAGCGGCGATGCTCGACCTCCATGACTTCACCCGCAATCCCAAGGCGCTCGAGTTCGGCCGCTACGGCGTCTGCAACGTCCGCTGGGGCAAGGCCAGCCGCGGCTCCCAGCCTCGCCGGCGAGCGGTGTTGACGGTGTTCGAGTGGACCCGACCTGTCCTGGAGGAGTACGTCACCGATGTCCTGCCACGGTTCGAATTGGCGGACTCGGCGGTGCTGTGGCCGACCGAACGCCAGGGACGTATCCGGCTGGCCCACATCGATGACCGGTTCGCCGACTGGCGCGACGACCTCGGCCTGGACCCGGTGCTGCACCCGCACTGTCTGCGGCACTCCTACGTGACCCATTTGATCGAGGACGGCTTCGACCCGCTCTTCGTCCAACAACAGGCCGGCCACCGTTGGGGCTCGACCACCGCGCTCTACACCGGCGTCTCCGGTGATTACCGCAACCGCGTGCTGCGACACGCCCTCGACGAAGCATTCGCGCCACCGACCAGTCCGACCGATCAAGGAGGTACCCCGCGATGACGAACCCGACGACGAAAACCGTGGCCTACCGCTGGCACCTGCGCAAGGTGATGAGCGACCACGGCCTCCACAACACCACCGATCTGGTGCCCCTTCTGGCCGATCGCAGCGTGGTGATGACCTCGACGCAGGTCTACCGGATCGTCACCGGCGAACCCGAGCGGCTCAACATGCGCCTGCTGGCAGCGCTGTGCGACATCTTCGGGTGCACGCCCAACGACCTCATTGAGCCCTACGTCGTTGCGACGTCGAGGCGTGGACGGAAGACCGCCACTGCCGCGCAGCCGACCACTCGCGACACGACAAGCAAGACCAGGCCGCGCCGAGCCACCATCACGCCCACCGACAACGACTGAGCGGTGGGCCTGTGCCACGCCCGGAAGCGCAGCCTTGCTCCGACTGCGGCCGGGCACGCAGTGGCCGAGCGCCTGGGGTACTGCTCTGCCGATGTCACGAGAAACGTCGCGCGGCCGAGAAACTCGCCGCCAACCGGAGCGCACAACTCGCTACCGTCGCCAGGCTGATCGTCGAGCTTGACCAGACGGTCACTCCTGACCAAGTCGAGGATCTGCTGGCCCAGGTCGCACCCGCCGCCCACGCACACACCCTGCTGCTCGGCCACCTCGCCAATCACCCGGCCGTCCTGACCTCCGGCGGGTCGTCTATGCCGAAGCTCGTCGGCGAGTTCCTCTACGCCGCCATCGACGCCGGTATCGCCGGCCTGGCCGCTCCCAGCTGCGCGCTCTGCCACCGGCCACGGCCCCTGTTCCACACCCACGACGACGGCCAGCGGATCTGCACCACCTGCTACAGCCGGCTCCGCGTCGCGACCTGCTCGAGTTGCGGCCGCGACGGGCACCGCATCCGATCGCACACCGTCGACGGCCAGCCCGTCTGCCCCCGTTGCCACGACCGGGCCCAGCCGCCCGAAGTGTGCGCCGGGTGCCAACAGTCACGTCGCCTGAAACGTTCCACCATCGACGGGCTGGGCTACTGCCGCTCCTGCATCGCCCGGCGGGCACCGACCGAACCATGCTCGATCTGCGGCCGGGATCGCCGGGTCAACGCCCGCACGACGGATGGTGATGCGGTCTGCACCGGCTGCTACGCCAAGACCCGGACCGGCACCGTTCCTTGCGATGAGTGCGGTCAGGTGGTCCCACTCACCGCTCGCGCGGACGGGCGCATTGGCACCGGGACCGGCAAGAACATCTGCGTGCGCTGCTACCGCCACCCCAAACGCGAGTGCGGCATCTGCGGGCGGACCCGCCGGGTCGCGCTCAAGGCCAACGACAGCAGCCCCGACATCTGCCCGACCTGCTATCAGGCGCCGCTCATCGACTGCTCGGTCTGCGGGCAACACGCTCTCGGCCGACGCACCACAAAGGGGGGTCGGCCCTGGTGCTTCGGCTGCCAGGCCACCGACCGGATCGACCGTCTCCTCGCCGGACCCGATGGCACCATCTCGCCCGGGATCAAGGAGGTCCGTGACGTACTCGTCGCGACCCAGCGACCCCGATCGATCCTGAACAACTGGGACCGCATCGAAAGCCTCAGCCTTCTCGCACGCCTCGCTCGCCAAGACGAGCAGCTCAGCCACGAGCTCCTCGATGCCGAAGGCGACCGGTTCTCCGTCGGCTACCTACGCGCCCTCCTCGTCGCCACCGGCGTCCTTCCCGACCGCGACGAGCACGCCACCCGTCTCCGACGCTTCGCGGCCGCCGTCATCGACGACGTCGCCGACCCTCGACACCAGCAGACGCTGGGACGCTACGCCCGCTGGCACGTCATCGCCCGCGCCAAACCCGACCGCCACGGCCAGCTCAGCCCAGCCGTCGCAGACCGCTGCCGGCAAGAGATCCGAGCCGCGCAACGATTCCTCGACCACCTCGCTGGCCGTGGCCGGACCGTCGACGACTGCACCCAAGCCGACCTCGATTCCTGGCTCTCGACACGACTCGCGACCCGGATCCGATTCCCACGCTGGCTTCTCGACAACGGCCACCTGACCGGACTCGTGCTGCCCGACGCCGTCCCTGCAGCCGGACCGCGCGGACACGTCGACCAGGACGAGCATTGGGCCCTCGTGCGCCGCATGCTCCACGACCAGGACGCCGCCAACCCCGAAGACCGCGCAGCAGCATGCCTCGTCCTGCTCTACGCCCAACCCGTGAGCAAGATCGTCGCCCTCACCACCGACGACCTCACGGTCGACGATGACGGCATCTACCTCCGGCTCGGCGTCGAGCCGCTCAGACTGCCGCCTCCGCTGGACGCGCTCGTGACCTCGCTGCCAATCGCGAAGCCGTTCGGCGCAGCCAGGACGCTGGCCGACGAACGCTGGCTCTTCCCCGGCAAGTGGGCCGGCCACCACCAGCACCCGGCCTCGTTGATGGGCAGGCTCAACAAGCTCGGCATCACCACCCGAGCCAGCCGCAACGCGGCCATGCTCCACCTCGCGGCGACCGTCCCGCCCGCGGTGTTCGCCAGCCTCATCGGAATCAGCGCCGGCGCCGCCACGAAGTGGACCGAGCACGCCGGCGGCAACTGGACCACCTACGCCGCAGTCCGGAAGAACTCCACCAGGCCGCGTCACAACGACTGAGGCATGTCCAACACGCCGCTGGCACGCTACACAGCAGCAGCGCCAGAGGCCGGCGACTCGACTCGTTGTCGTTCTGTCAGAGACCGAACGCTCCGCCGGTGTAAAGGATGACGATGCCGAGTCCGACCAAGACGAGGGGGAACAGCACATGCTCCCAGCGTTCGAGGACCTCGTCGATCCCGGGTCGAGTCGCAACGAACTTGGCCAGCATGACCAGAGCTGCCACAAGGACGAGGAAGACAATGCAGAACGCAACCGTGGCAGCGACGCCCACGCTGAGGAAGACCGGCACGTAGACCCCGATGTTGTCCCCACCGTTGGCGAACGTCACGGCAGCCACCGTCCAAGCAGCCACCGGCTTGCCGGCGATCTTCGCGTCGTCGTCATCGTCGCCGGATCGCCGGACTTGCCACGCTGCCCACAGGCCCAGCAGCAAGGGGATCAGGCCGAAGTAGGGAATGGCTTCCTCGGGCAAGAAGGCTCCTGCGCCCAACGACACGAGCACTGCTGCGGCCAAGATGCCAGCGAACCCCAGGTACTGACCGACCAGGATCCGGGCCGTGGTCCCACTGCGGCCGGCTCCTCGGGCGAAGAACAGCGAGAGCACGATGATGTCGTCGATGTTCGTAGCGATGAACAGGCCAATCGCCTGCAGCGCGGAGGACAGGATCACGCGCCTGCCTCTCCGTTTCCGCACTCGGGTAGGGAGCAGGTCGGGTCGATACAAGGTGCACTCTCATCGACCGCGAGAGTGACCTCAACCAACGCAGTAAGGGCCCGAGCCAGATGCGGATCGGCAATGACATACCGCGTCTGCCGACCCTCCGGTTCAGCCACCACGATGCCGCAGTCCCGCAGGCACGCCAGATGATTCGACACGTTCGACCGGGTCAGACCGAGCTCGCGCGCCAACTCAGCGGGATAGGCGGGCCGCTCCAGCAGAGCCATAAGAAGGCGAGAACGGGTCGGGTCCGCCATCGCCCGACCCAACCGGTTCATCACGTCCAAACGCGTAGCAACAGTCAGCACATGCTGAATAATACAGCCACTGCTGAACCATTAGCTCGCTGGGCGCTGCCTCATGAACGCAGACTTGTCGCACGTACTCCATATTTCGATTTCGGCGGGGGAGCCGAGCGCCCTGGTAGTGCTACTCCGTCGATTCGATCATCCGACGTCGCCGGTAGCCGGCCGAGGCCTACTGAGGAATCGTTGTCATGCGGCGATATCCGTGCGCAGCACCTGGAAGATCACTGACATCTGGCGTCAGTGATCCTCGGTGTGCTCCGGGACGGGCGGCGGCGGCAGCAGGACGTACGGCGTGCGGCCGGGCTTGGCCGGCACAGCGGGAGTGACACGCTCGAGGTTGCCGTCGATCCCGAGGCGGACGATCGCGACGCGGCCGGCTCGCTCCATCAGCGCCAGCAGGGTGCGGTCTGTCTCCCAGGTGATCGACCAGGCTCCGACTCCGGCCGGTGTGTCGATCTTGGCAGCGACTGAGCCATCGGAACTGCGCAGCACGGCGAGTCGGCGACGCTCGAGAGCGAGCACCCTCGATCCGTCTGGACTGAACGCGACCAGAGTGCCGGCACCACCAAGGCGCCAACGGACGGACCCCTCGGCGTCTACGACGAGCCGTGCCTGGTCGCCACGCTGTGCGATGAGCAGGCCGGACCGCTCAGAGACGTCCAGGACGTGATCGATGCCCGGGATTCGACGAGGTGGGCCACAGAAGTCGGTGATCCAGCTTCCGCCTTGCCAGCCGAGGCTGTAGACGACCCGGTCACCAAGGAACCCCTTCACCCCGGCCAGACCCGAGCCGATGGGCACCGTCACCTCGCGCTCGCCGTCCGTCGTCGCCCGGTGCACGGCACCCGTCGAGTACTCGAGGCTCTCCGGGCAGTACACGGTGACCCACGCGACGTACCGGCCGTCCGAGGACGCGATCGGGGTGCCACTGGAACACCGGCCTGCCGAGGGCCAGTTCTCCACCAGCTCACCGCCTCGCACGAGCGCCAGACCGTTCGAGCCCTCGAAGTGCGCAGCGTCGGAGATCAGCAGCCCGCCCGCGAAATTCACCACCCCGCTGACGCCGCGATCCCGGGTGGGTAGGACCTCTTCGCGGCCGTCGGGCAGCACGTAGCGCCTGCCGTGCACGTACGGCACAAGCGGCGGGTCTCCAGTCGGCAGGGGCGGCTCGGTGTGCGGCGTACTCGCGATCGAAACCGGCGATGAGCTGGGCGCTGCCGCGTCAGGGCCCTGGGAGGTGCACCCCGACATGGCCAGCAGCCCGCAGACGGCGGCGAGCGCGAATCGTGACATGCCTAGGTGACGTTCGAGCAAGCGAATCGGTTGTCTTCCGCGTCGTCTATTTTCAAGACGAGCGGGGCGCCGGTCCGAGAACGCCCCGTAAACCGTGCGGAGGTGTCCGTGTTGGCCTGTTCGACCACTGCGTTCACGGCATACGTGACAGCCTGGTGACACGCGCGGGGTCGTCGCATGGCTCGCTCTGCTACTCGCAGCCCGCGTTGGGATCTGGGGTTCCCGGTTCGGCCCGGCGGAAGGACGCCCGCTGTCCGTGGTCGCCGTAGAATTCCGCTCGATCGCGACCGACCGGGATCCACTGGCCCGAGGTCTCCTGCTCGCCCCACCCTGGCGGCGGGTTGTGGTCTCCCAAGGGCGGATCGGCAAGCCATAACTGACCGTCCACTGTGACGCTGACGACCCCACAGTGGGACACCACGGACACTGCAGCGGGCGCCGCAGGCTCGGAGGACGGCGGGACCGTCTCGGTGGTCACGCTCGCGGTCGGCGACGAGACGGTTGGCGTGGTGCGCGCATCGCCGACCTCGTCTCCGCCGCTGCAGCCGGAGGCCAACAGCAGGACGAGCACGCCGGGTAGTGCGACGAGGCGACGCATCCCCCGAGTATCCATTGGCCTACAGACGTACGTCGCGCTGTCGGAGCTCTGAGACTTCGGCGACGCGCTCGAAATCGGCGTCGCAGTGCCAGATCGCAGTGTCGTGCTTGACTGCGACAGTGGCTATCAGGCAGTCCGTCATCGACCGGATCGTGTGACCGCTGCGTCGTACCTGTCGTGCCAGAGCGGCGGCGCTGCGGAAGTCGACTGAGGGGTCGAACGCGAGGTAGTGAAGTGTGCCGAGCTGGTCCTCGATGCGCCTGATGGTGAAGGGGTCGGTCGGGCCCGCGAGGAGTTCCATGACGATCGGCTCGCACGTGGCGATCTCCGCAGGCGTGGTCTCGATGAGGTCACGCAGTGCCAGGTGTGCCGGGCTTCGGGTGCCGCGGAGCAACTCGATCCAGACGGATGTGTCGACCAGGATCACAGCGACTCGGGGCCGTCGGAGACT
>JBHWSH010000157.1:0-12463 GCA_043427135.1 Marmoricola sp.
CATCTCGTTCGCGGCGCTCGGCCTCCGCCGCGCGCGCGGCCTGCCGGATCGCGGCCTCCCGCTCTCTCTCCGCGCGGCGGCGGGCCCGCTCCTTGCTCAACGGCCGGCCCCGTTCAGAGCGACTCGACCCAGTTGCGCAGCAGGGCCGCGCCGGCGTCGCCGGACTTCTCGGGGTGGAACTGCGTGGCGGTCAATGGGCCGTTCTCAACCGCAGCGACGAACCGCTCCCCGGCGTACTCGGTCCAGGTCACCTTCGGTGGCTCGGTGCGGCCGTTGGTGACCAGTTCCCAGCGGCGTACGCCGTAGGAGTGCACGAAGTAGAACCGCTCGGCCTCGATCCCCGCGAACAGGGACGACCCTTCGGGCACCTCGACGGTGTTCCACCCCATGTGCGGCACCACCGGCGCCTGGAGCCGCTCGACCGTGCCGGGCCACTCCGCAAGGCCTTCGGTGTCGACGCCGTGCTCGACTCCACGGGCGAACAGCACCTGGAGACCGACGCAGATGCCGAGCACTGCGCGTCCTCCGGCCAGCCTCCGCCCGATGACTTCGTGACCGCGCACGCCCCGGATGGCTGCGACACAGGAGGCGAACGCGCCCACCCCGGGCACGACGAGGCCGTCGCAGGACAGACCACGCTCCCGGTCGGCGGTCAGCTCGACCTTTGCTCCAGCCCGTTCGAGGGCACGCACGGCGGAGCGGACGTTGCCGAACCCGTAGTCCAGGACGACGACGTCAGGGGCGCCTGCTGTCACAGAAGGCCCTTGGTGGAGGGCACTCCGGTCTCCCGCGGGTCGTAGGCGATCGCGTCGCGCAGAGCGCGAGCGACCGCCTTGAACTGCGTCTCCACGATGTGGTGCGGGTCGCGGCCGGAGAACACGCGCACGTGCAGAGCGATCTGAGCGTGGTGGGCGATCGTCTCGAAGACGTGCCGGGTCAGCGAGCCGACGTAGCCGACGCCGGAGCCCCCGATGGTGACGTACTGCTGACCTTCCGGCTCACCGGTATGCACGCAGTAGGGCCGACCCGAGACGTCGACGACGGCCTGCACGAGCGCCTCGTCGAGCGGCACGGTGGCGTCGCCGAAGCGGCGAATGCCGCGCTTGTCGCCCAGCGCCTGCAGCAGTGCGTCGCCCAGAGCGATCGCGGTGTCCTCGACGGTGTGGTGGGCGTCGATGTGCACGTCGCCGTCGGTGTGGACGGTGAGGTCGATCAGTGAATGCCGCGCCAGCGAGTTGAGCATGTGGTCGTAGAAGCCGACGCCGGTGTGGATGTCGGCGCGGCCGGTGCCGTCGAGGTCGAGCTCGACGAGGACCTTCGACTCCTTGGTCGCCCGCTCGATGCGGGCAGTGCGGGTGCCACTCATTCAGATGACCTCCAACAGGGCGGCTCGGAACGCCGCCATCTCCTCGGGGGTGCCGATCGACACACGCAGCCACCCCTCGGGTCCAGTCTCCCGGATGAGCACCCCCCGTTCCAACATGGCCTCGAACACCTGGTGCCGGTCCTCGAAGGTCCCGAACAGGCAGAAGTTCGCGTCGCTGTCGGCCACGGTCAGCCCGAGCGACCGTAGCCAGTCGACGGTGCGGTCGCGCTCGCCACGCAGGTCGTCGACCCGCGCGAGCAGCTCGTCGGCGTGCTTCAGTGCGGTCAGCGCCACAGCCTGCGTGACCGCGGACAGGTGATACGGCAGGCGTACGACGCGCAGCGCGTCGCAGATCTCGGTGCTGGCCGCGAGGTAGCCGAGTCGCCCGCCGGCCAGCGCGAACGCCTTGCTCATCGTCCGTGAGACGACCAGGTTCGGCGATGTCGGAAGCAGCTCGAGGGCACTCGGCGTGCCCTCCCGGCGGAACTCGGCGTACGCCTCGTCGATGACGACCACCCCGACCGGGTCGTACGACGCGGCTGCCTCGCAGATCCGCCGGACCGTGTCGAGAGGCAACGCGGTGCCGGTCGGGTTGTTGGGCGAGGGCAGCAGGACCACCGACGGCCGGACGTCGCGGATCATCTCCGCGGCGGTGTCGGGGTCGAGGGTGAAGTCCTCCTCGCGCCGGCCGGTCACCCAACGTGTGTGGGTGTCGCGGGCGTACTCCGGATACATCGAGTACGTCGGGGCGAACGACAGCGCAGTCCGTCCCGGGCCTCCGAAGGCCTGCAGCAGGTGCAGCATGACCTCGTTGGAGCCGTTGGCCGCCCAGACCTGCTCCGGTCGAACTCCGTGGCCGAGGTACGCCGCCAGGGCCGTCCGCAGATCGGAGAACTCGCGGTCGGGATAGCGGTTGAGGGTGCGGGTTGCCCGGGCGACCGCCTCGGCGACGTCGGCGACCACGGCCTCGGACGGCGGATAGGGGTTCTCGTTGACGTTGAGCGCGACCGGGACGTCGAGCTGCGGCGCGCCATAGGGCTCGACGCCGCGCAGCTCCTCGCGCAGCGGCAGGTTCGTCACGCGGTCTCGTCCAGTCCGGCGTCCGGGACCCGCACCTGGATCGCGGCAGCATGCCCCGGCAGGTCCTCGGCGTTGGCCAGGTTGACCACGTGCCGGGCGACGTCGCGCAGCGCCTGCTCGGAGTAGTCGATGACGTGCACCGCCTTGAGAAACGAGCGCACCGACAGACCCGAGGAATGGCAGGCGCACCCCGCGGTCGGCAGCACGTGGTTGGACCCGGCGGCGTAGTCGCCCAGAGACACCGGCGCGTAGGGGCCGACGAAGATCGCGCCGGCATTGCTCACTCGTGCGGCCCAGTCCCCAGCGTTCTCGGTGATCACTTCGAGGTGCTCGGCGGCGTACGCATCGACGACCCCCAGCCCCTGCTCAAGGTCCTCGACCATCACGATCGCGGACTGTCTGCCGGTCAGCGCGGTGCGAACCCGGTCGACGTGCTTGGTCGCGTCCACCTGCTCCTCCAGCTGCGCCGCGACGGCATCGGCCAGCTCGTCACTGGGGGTCACCAGCACCGAGGCGGCCAGCGGGTCGTGCTCGGCCTGGCTGATCAGGTCGGCCGCGACGTACGCCGGGTCGGCCGTGTGGTCGGCCAGCACTGCGATCTCGGTGGGACCGGCCTCGGAGTCGATGCCGACGACGCCCTTGACCAGCCGCTTGGCGGAGACGACGTAGATGTTGCCCGGCCCGGTGACCAGGTCGACCGGGCGGCACGGGCCGGCGCCGTAGGCGAACATCGCGATCGCCTGGGCGCCCCCGACGGCGTACACCTCGTCGACACCGAGCAGCGCACACGCCGCCAGGATCGTCGGGTGCGGCAGACCGCCGTGGTCCTTTTGCGGGCTCGAGGTCAGCGCGATCGACGAGACGCCGGCGACCTGGGCAGGGACGACGTTCATCACGACGCTGGAGACCAAGGGTGCGACGCCGCCAGGGACGTAGAGCCCGACGCGCTGGATGGGGACCATCCGCTGCGTGACCCGCCCCCCGGGCACGACCTCGGTGACGACGTCGGACTCCAGCTCGGCCTCGCACGTGCGCCGCAGGCGGGCGATGGACTCCTCGAGGGCGGCACGCACATCGGGGTCCAGCGTGCGCAGCGCCTCGGCGAGCGCTTCGGCCGGTACCGCGATCTGCTCCTGCTCGACGCCGTCGAACTGGGCGCTGAACTCGATGACCGCCTCGGCGCCGCGATGGCGCACCGCCTCGACGATCGGCCGGACGACCTCCAGGGTGCCCGCCACGTCGGTGTCGGCCCGGGGCACGACGGAGCGGTAGTCGAATGCCTCCTCCGGTCGGCCCGGGACGGACGCGGCGCGCAGGTCGATGCGGCGGATCATGAGGACGAGTCTAGGTTCCGTACGCCGGTACGTTGGCCGGGTGACCGACCGGCGGCTTCCCCTCTTCCCGCTGAACACCGTGGTGTTCCCGGGCGCGAGCCTGCCGCTGCACGTGTTCGAGGATCGCTACCGCGCGCTCGTGCGCGACCTGCTCGCGGTCGAGGACCCCGCCGAGCGGCTCTTCGGGGTCATCGCGATCCGTGAGGGCTACGAGGTCGGCGCGCACGAGTCGCGGTCGATGTACCGCACCGGCTGCGTCATGCAGCTCACCGAGACCGAGGCGTACGACGACGGGCAGTTCGACATCATGGCCGTCGGTCGCCAACGCATGAGGGTGCTCGCGACCGACGCCGACGGCCCATATCTGTGCGCCGAAGTGGCCTTGGAGCCGTCCGAGGCCGGCGAACCGACGCCGGAGGCCGCCGAGGGCGTTGCGCGGACGCTCGTCCGCTTCGACGAGTACCGCACGCTGCGCGCGGACCTCCTCGGCGACGACCCGTTCATCCCGCTCCCGCGGGACCCTGAACTGCTCTCCTACACGCTCGCCGCGACGGTGACGCTCACCCTGCGCGAACGGCAGACCCTGCTCGAAGCCCCCGACGCCGCCACCCGCCTGCGACTCCTGCGTCGGTTCATGGGCAGCGAGCTGCGCGCCATGCGGGCGCTCCCGTCGCTGCCTGCGACCGAGGTCGCGCGCACCGGCTGGAACCCCAACTGATCCGCGGCGACCGCCTGTCGGGATCGCACGTGCTCGCCCGTGCGAAGAATCGGCCCTCCCACGGGCAATCCAGGGACATTCCTTCGCCCGGGCGAAAACCTCAGTCCGTGGTGAGTCGAGCCACCACCCGCATCACGCCGTCCTCGACGCGCCCGCTGACGCCGAGGGCGTCGAGTGGCTCGAGGTTCTCCTCCGCCTCGGCGTCCCCCGGACCCATCAGCTTGGTCAGCCAGTCGTCGGCGTCGAAGTCGACGAACATCGCACCGGTCGATGAACCAGAGTCGGAGAGAGCGCGGTCGAAGGTGTCGCTGTCCCCCAGGTCTCCCCCGGCGGCGAGCTGCTGCACGAAGGCTGCGTCGGACCCGACCGCCACGGCGCCGTCGCCCTCGGCGATCTCGACATCGGCCAGGACGCCAGCCGCCTCCAGGACGCGCTCCAGCACCGGACGGATCGTGTCCGGGTCGCCGGTGATGCGGACACCCAGAGGCAGGCCCTCGGGCGTGGCGCTCAGACTGAACAGCTCACTGAGGTCGATCGAAGAGTCCACCGCGACCGCGACGCCTTCGCCGGCCAAGGCGCGCAGATCCTCGGGGACGGAGACGCCGAGCTCTCGCTCCAGTTCACGGACGCCACGTGCGTACTCGTCCTCGCCGACGGAGGCCTCGATCGACGCCAGGATCTGATCGACCCAGCCCGCACCGGTCGGCATGCCCAAGGCGACCGCGGTGCTGGCCGGAAGGTCGCCGATGCCGCTGTCACCGGCGGGCAGCTGGGCCTCGTCGGGAAGTGCGGAGACGACCTCGGCCTCCAGCGAGCCGTCGGCGAAGCGGATGGCCATCGCCATCCCCTCGAAGTCCTCGAAGGCGTCCTCGACATCGTCGGAGAAAGGCATCATGCCTAGCATGCCGCCGCCGAACATGCCGGGCCCCGGCAGCAGTGGCATGCCGGGTCCGTCCCCGAACTCTTCGAGATCCTGGAAGTGCTCGGGCGGCTCGGGGAGCTCGTCGAGCCGCTCGACCAGGTCGGCCGGCATCGAGGGCGAGGGTGTCGCCGGGTCGGATACGAGCGCAGCCGCGCGACCGGCGTACGTCGAGGGCATGCCCATGCCCTGCGACATCTCCTCGATCAGGGCCGCGGGCGCCGTCGGCGCGACGTACGCCGCGACCACGCCGGCATCGCCGACCGCGTCGGTCCAACGCTGATGGGTCTCGTCGTCGGCGAGCGAACCGTCCGCGACCGACTTGGCCACCGAGGCAGCGGTCCGCAGATCCTCGGCGACGATCATGAAGTCGCCGACGAAGGCCGTGCCTGGGGCCTCGGCACCGCCGCAGCCGGCGAGCCGAGCGGCACCCGCCCGGGCGGCCTCCTCGTCGCTCACCTCGACGACGCCCACCCCCACGACGCCGTCCTCACCGGGCACCGCAGCCAGCGCCGCCTTGCTGCCGAGCCAGTCCTCCACATCGGCGAACGGCACGTCGCAGTCGAGATTGTCGACCGCCGCCTCGTAGACCCAGCGGCGGATGTCGTCACCCGACTCCAGCCCGAGCTCTTCACGCAGGGCCGGGAACTTGCGCAGCGTCTGCCATGCCTCGACCTTCTGCCCGCCGGAGGGGTCCATGTCGAGTGCGACATAGGCGTAGGTGTCCGCCGGCAGAGCAACGCTGGCCGCCGGACCGGAGTCGAGGAACGACGTCAGGCCCCACGCAGCGCCCCCCGCGACCGCGACGCCCGCCACGGCGGCAGTCCCCCAGAGCCACCCTCGCGATCGTCCCTCGCTTCGGGAGGAGACGTCCGGCAAGAGCTCCGGCTCGGAGTCGGGTGAGATCGGGCTCGACATCGGAGGGTCCCTTCGCTGCTGCCCCGAGGGGCTCGTCGGAGCAGCAAGAGTACGCCGCCGCGGCGACGTTCGCGGCGGGATGTGCTTGGCAGACCTGCCGACAACTCCCTGCTTTCAACACCTGAATCACCTCTCAGGTTTGAAAGGACCACGAAATGCGGAGCTCACGAAAGCACCTGCTCACCACGGTGGCCGCAACCACCGTGCTTGCCCTGACGTCCGCATGTGCGCCCAGCAGCGACGGCGCGTCCAACGGAGAGGTGGACGGGATCGAGATCAACGTCCGCAACGGCGACGACGGAGGCGACCCCGACAAGGCGGTCCAGCTTGCCAAGCAGTACATCGGCGACGGGGTGAGCATCCTGACCGGCACCGTGTCGTCCGGCGTCGCCCTCTCGGTCGGCGAGCAGGCGGCGCAGAACAAGGTGCTCTACATCTCCGGCGCCGCTGCGGCCGACCCGATCACCGGCCTCAACGAGTACACCTTCCGTTCCGGCCGGCAGAGCCTGCAGGACGTCGCCACCGCCGGCACGTTCCTCGACGACATCGAGGGCAAGAAGGTCCTCGTGTTCGCCCAGGACAACGCCTTCGGCCAGGGCAACGCCGCCGCGGTGGACGCCCTCCTCGGCGAGAACGGCCAGGGCGCCGAGGTCGACCCGCTCCTGGTCGCCGAGGACATCAAGGAGTTCACCTCCTTCGCCCAGCAGATCCTGGACCGCAAGCCCGACCTCGTGTTCGTGGCGTGGGCCGGAGACAGCCGAGCTGCTGGAGACGGTGTCGGCGGACCAGGTGGCGCCGCCGGAGAGCAACTGAGCGACGGAAGTGGAGCGGACCAGCCGATGACCTCGACCCCTGCGGCACTCGTCGTCGACGAGGTGAGTCTCCAGATCGGAGGAGCCCGGATCCTGGAGGACGTCAACCTCCAAGTCCCCGCCGGGTCCTTCATCGGAGTCATCGGCCCCAACGGCGCCGGCAAGACGACCCTGTTCAACATCGTCTCCGGCGTGCTCCGCCCCACTTCCGGCTCGGTCCGGCTCGACGGCCGCGACATCACCGGCCTGTCGATCCACCGGCGCGCTCGTGCCGGAGTGGGCCGCACCTTCCAGACCTCCAACCTGTTCCCCGGGTTGAGCGTCCTGGAGAACGTCCGCCTCGCGGCGCAGGTCGGGCTCGGGGGCAGCATGTCCCTGTTCCGCTTCCCCCACCGCGGCGACACCGCCACCAGCGCGGCGCTCGAGGGACTCGAGCGGGTCGGCCTGACCGACCGGCTCGACGTCCCGGCCGGGCAGCTCTCCCACGGGGACAAGCGCAAGCTGGAGATCGCCGTACTGCTCGCCACCGAACCCGAAGTCGTGCTGCTCGACGAGCCGATGGCGGGCGTCGGGTCCGGCGACGTGGCGGGGCTCAGCGAGATCATCCGCGCGATGCACCGCGAGAAGAAGTGCACGATCCTGATGGTCGAACACCACATGGAGGTGCTCCTCGGGCTCGTCGACCGTGTCGCGGTGATGCATCGCGGCAGCATCCTCGCCTTCGACACGCCGGCGGTCGTGATGGCCGACCCGGTCGTGCAGGGCGCCTACCTGGGAGCGACCGCATGAGTGGGGCGAGGGCAGACATCCTCACCGTCGAGCACCTGTGCGGCCACATCAACGGCCAGCAGGTCGTGGAGGACGTCTCCTTCACCGTGCCCGGGCAGGGCATCACCGCGATCCTCGGCCGCAACGGCGTCGGCAAGACCAGCACCATCCGAGCGGTGCTCGGCTTGATCGGCCGCAGCGGCACGGTACGGCTGGGCGACGACCGCATCGACGGCCTGCCCACGCACAAGATCGTCCAACGCGGCGTCGGCTACGTGCCGGAGGACCGTGAGGTGTTCGCCTCCCTGAGCGTGCTGGAGAACCTCCGTCTGGCTGCTCGTCAGTCCGAGCCTCGGTGGGAGTTCGTCGACGCGCTCTTCCCCGATCTCGTCGACCGCCGCTCCCAACAGGCCGGGACGCTGTCCGGCGGCCAGCAACAGATGGTCTCCTTGGCGCGCGCGCTGCTCAACGACAACCGGCTCCTCCTCGTCGACGAGCCCACCAAGGGCCTAGCGCCGCGCATCGTGGAGGAGGTCACGGTGGCGCTGCAGGAGGCCTCGCGGACCGTACCGATCTTGTTGGTGGAACAGAACCTCGAGGTCGTACGCCGCCTGGCCGAGGACGCGATCGTGGTCGCCGACGGTCGCGTAGCGCACACCGGCAAGGCAGCCGAGCTGCTGGCCGACGACGACCTGACCCAACGCCTGCTGGGCGTCCATGCCGACACCGGGAACGGAGTCACGACGTGAGCACGTTCATCCTGCTGCTGGCGACCGGCCTGGGATTGGGAGCCCTCTACTTCCTCGTCGCCTCGGGCCTGTCCCTGATCTACGGGCTCATGCACGTGCTCAACTTCGCCCACGGCGCGTTCCTCACCGTCGGCGCGTTCCTCGGCTGGGCGGTCGCCCAGCGGATGGAGGCGACCTCGTGGAGCGGATTCGCGCTGTCCATGCTGGCCGGAGCGGTCGTGGGTGCGGTGGTCGCCGCACTGACGGAGCTGCTGCTCATCCAGCCGCTTTACGAACGGCACATCGAGCAGGTCCTCATCACCGTCGGCCTGTCCCTGGCCGCGGTGGCGCTCTTCGAGGGCATCTGGGGCACCGACCCGGTCTACATCCGCGGACCGGAGTGGCTCGACCGCACCACGACGATCTTCGGCGCGCGGATCCCCAACGACCGCTTCGTCATCATCGCGATGGCACTGCTCGTGCTGGTCGCGATCGTCATGTTCCTGCGGCACACCCGCTACGGCATGATCATCCGGGCCGGCGTGGAGAACCGGTCCATGGTCACCGCGCTCGGGATCGACGTACGCCGCGCCTTCACGCTCGTCTTCGCGATCGGTGGCGCCGCAGCCGGCCTCGGCGGCGTGCTCGCCGCCCACTACTTCGGCTACGTCTCTCCCCACCTCGGCGGCTCGCTGCTGATCTTCGCCTTCATCGTCACCGTGATCGGCGGGCTTGGGTCGCTGACGGGGGCGGCGATCGCCTCGGTGCTGGTCGCCCTGCTGCAGCAGTTCGCCAACTACTACCTCTCGGGCACCGGCGACTTCGTCATCGTGCTGGCGCTGGCCGGCGTGCTCCTGATCCGTCCCACGGGCCTGATGGGGAGGACCGTATGAACAGCACCAACCCTGCCGCTGCCGCGGAGAAGCCGACCGTACGCCGGCTCGCGCCGGTCGCTGCCGGAGGGGCGCTCGTCCTCCTCCTGGCCGTCCTCCCGATGCTGAACCTGAACATCCCCGGGCTGCTCCCCGGGCCTACCTACACCCCGGGGTCGCTGCAGCTCCTGGCGCTGTGCATGGTCTATGCCTCGCTGGCGTTGTCCTACAACGTGCTGCTGGGCACCGGCGGGATGCTCTCGTTCGGCTACGCGCTCTACTTCGGATGCGGCGCCTACGGACTCGGTGTCGTACTCGAGCGGACCGAGCTGTCGCTGTGGCCCGCGGTGCTGGTGACCCTGATCGGTGGCATCGTCGTCGCAGTGGTGACCGGAGCGGTCAGCCTCCGGGTCAGCGGCATCCCCTTCGCCATGGTGACGCTGGCGTTCGCCCAGGCCGGTTCGGTGCTCGTACGCCGCAACCCCGACGGCCTCACCGGCGGAGAGGAGGGGGGTGGTCGTGGTCGTGGTCGTGGTCTATCTCGTCGTGCTGTGGCTCGACCGGTCCCGCGCCGGCCACGTCGCGACGGCGGCTCGCGAGAACGACTTGCGGGTCCGCGTGCTCGGCCTGCAGACCTACACGATCAAGCTGGTCGTCTTCGTCACCGGCGCCACGCTGGCCTGCCTGACCGGGGCGCTCTACATGCTGCTGCAGAGCGGCACCGTGCCTCGAGCGGTCTCCTCCGACCTGACCATCACGGTCCTGGTGATGGTCGTCCTCGGCGGGGTGGGCTCCCGATGGGGCGCGGTGCTCGGCGGGGTCATCTACACGCTGCTCAACCAGCGGCTCACCTTGCTCGCCCGCTCCGACTTCGTGGACTCGCTTCCCAGCGTGGTGCAGGTCCCCCTGTCCGAGCCGATGTTCATCCTCGGCACGATGTTCATCCTGGTCGTGCTGTTCCTGCCCGGTGGCATCGCCGGCACCGCCCGCAAGCTCACCGGCCGGTCCGGCCGCAGCGGACCCACTGCCTTGGAGGCTGCCGACAACCATGCGGCCACGCCCGACTCGGTCCTGGAGCCGCAACGATGACCGGACACCACGACCCGGCCACGCACGGTTCGGGAGAGCACACGTTGGGAGGCTGGCTGCGCGACACGGCCCGGCGTCATCCGCACAAGGTCGCCGTCGACGACCGCGGCGTGCCCACCACCTATGCAGAGCTCGAGGAGCGCAGCGAGGAGCTGGCTCGCGCGTTCCGCCGAGCCGGGTACGGCGCGGGCGACCGGGTCGCCACTCTCACCGGCAACTCGGTGGACCACGTGGTGGTGTTCTTCGCCTGCGCCAAGGCGGGCCTGACTCTCGTGCCGCTGTCGTGGCGGCTCACCGTCGCCGAGCTCGCCGCCAACCTCGCGGTGGCCCGTCCCGCGCTGGTGCTGGCCGAGGAAGAGCGCCTGCTCACGGCACGCGAGGCACTCGCTCGCGCGGGGATCTCCGCACCGCTCACCGAGCTCGGCGGCAACGGCGTGGAGACCACCGCGCCGGCCCGCCATCTCTCCGTCGGCGAGGCCTGGCCGGAGCAGCGTCCGGTGCGCGACGACGACGGCCTGCTGGTCATCTTCACCTCCGGCAGCGAGGCACGGCCCAAGGGCGTCGTCCTGACGCACGCCAACTGCTTCTGGAACAACCTGGCGCTGGCGCGAGCCCTCGAGCTGAGCTCGCGCGACGTCGTGCTCAGCGTGCTCCTCCAGTTCCACGTCGCCGGCTGGAACTGCCAACCGCTGGCTGCCTGGTGGCTGGGCGCCACCGTCGTCCTGGAGCACAACTTCGTGCCCTCGCGCGTGCTGCAGCTGATCCCCGCGCGGGGTGTCACGACGATGATGGGCGTCCCCACCCAGTACCACCTGCTCGCCGGGGAGCCCCGCTTCGCCGACGCGGATCTCTCGACGCTGCGCCACGTGTTGGTCGGCGGGTCGACGATGCCGGCGCCGGTGCTGCGCGCGTGGCAGGCGCGCGACGTCGACGTGATCCAGGGCTACGGGCTCACCGAGGCCTCTCCCAACGTGCTGTATCTCCCGGCCTCTGAGTCGGCCGGGAGGCCGGGTTCGGTCGGGCGCCCCCACCCGTACGTCGAGGTGCGGCTCGTCGATCCGACGACGGGCGCCGAGGTCGAGGGCGCCGGCACCGGCGAGCTGCAGGTGCGCGGTCCGGGCGTCTTCGCCGGCTACCTCGACGCGCCGGAGCTGACCGCCGGCGCGATCCATGACGGTTGGCTCCTAAGCGGGGATATCGCGGAGCGCGACGGCGACGGGTGCTATCGCATCGTCGACCGGCTCAAGCACATCTACATCTCCGGCGGGGAGAACGTCGCTCCCGCCGAGGTCGAACGCGTCCTCATGCAGCACCCGCTGGTCGCCGAGGCCGCCGTCGTGGCCGTCGACGACCCCGTGTGGGGCGAGGTCGGGGTGGCGTTCGTCGTACCCGACCCCGGGGTGGACCTCACCGCCGAGGAGGTCATCGCGCACGCTCGAGAGCACCTGGCCGCCTACAAGATCCCTCGCACGGTGACCGTCGTCCCGGAGCTGCTGCGCACCGGCATCGACAAGGTGTCCCGGCCGCAGCTGCGGCAAGCGGCACATCGACTGGCCGAGAGGGGCCCGGCATGAACACCCCCGATTTCAACGCCCTGAGCCTGCGCGTGGCGGCCGCCACCGAGCCGGGCCGACTCACCAAACGAGGCGAGGCGACCCGTCGCAAGCTCCTCGAGGCGGCCGAGGAGGTGTTCGCCGACCTGGGCTACCACGAGGCTTCCATCGTGAAGATCACCGAGCGAGCCGGAGTCGGGCTCGGCACCTTCTACAACTACTTCGACAGCAAACAGACCATCTTCGAGGCGCTCGTGCTCGACCTGAACCAGCGGGTGCGCCAAGCCATGGCCCAGGCCATGAGGG
>JBHWSH010000158.1:0-4827 GCA_043427135.1 Marmoricola sp.
TGGTGGGCGGCTACCGCCGCGAGGGTGGTCCCCGACGGGACGGCGACCCGCGCCGCGACGGTGGCGGGTACCGCGGCGAGGGCCGTCCGCGTCGTGACGGCGGCTACCGCGGTGACCGCACCTCCTCCCGACCGGCTCGCCGCGACCGCGACTGAGGGACACTGGGGGCATGGACAGCCTCGCGGGACGCCTGCTCGTCAGCACCCCGGAGATCACCGACGGGGTCTTCGAGCGCAGCGTCGTGCTGCTGCTCGCGCACGACGACACCAGTGCCGAAGGGGTCGTCCTCAACAAGCCGGTCCAGGCCCCCATCGACGCCATCCTGCCGGGCTGGCAGGACTGCGCGAGCGAGCCGCAGATGGTCTTCCAGGGCGGCCCGGTCCAGACCGACTCGGCGGTCGGGCTCGTCGGCGTCCCTGGTGACGGCGACCCGCCCGAAGGGGTGAAACGGCTCTTCGGGGCGATCGGGCTCGTCGACCTCGACACCGAGCAGTCGCAGGTGTGGCCGCGGATCAGCGCGCTGCGGATCTTCGCCGGGTACGCGGGCTGGGGAGCTGACCAGCTCGCCGACGAGATCGAGCGCGGCGGCTGGTTCGTCGTCGACGCCGAGATCGGTGACGTCTTCGACAGCGACCCGGCGACCCTCTGGCGCCGTGTGCTGCGCCGGCAGCGGGGGCTCATGGCGTGGGTGTCGACGTACCCCGAGGACCCCTCGCACAACTGAGCGCGCCCTAGACTCGGCAACCATGAGCGCCTATCGACCGGTCATGAGCACCGACCCGGGCAACCCCGGCAGCCTGGACGGGCCCGGCGGCACTGACCCCTTCGGCGGTACCTCGACGAGCGTCCTCGAGCGCACCGAGACCGAGGCCACCACGCAGGTCCAGGAGCCGGGCGACCACGAGCGCTTCTCGCACTACGTGCGCAAGGAGAAGATCCTCGAGTCCGCGCTCACCGGCGAGGCCGTCACCGCGCTCTGCGGCAAGAAGTGGGTCCCGGGCCGCGACCCCGAGAAGTTCCCCGTGTGCCCGGAGTGCCGGGAGATCTGGGAGGGGCTGCGCGAACCCCAGGACGGCGAGGACTGAGCCGTCCTCCTGGTGCGGACGAGGTTGCGTGCGCGCCGTTTTCGTGGTTGTGGGGAGGCCGACCTAACCTGACGTCGACATGAGCCAGCACGCCGCATCGCACCTCTCGCCTGCCTTCCCGGAGCGGGCGGCATGGGGTACCGCGGGGGCGCTGCGGGCCTGGCAGGCCGAGGCCCTCGAGCGCTACCTCGGGCGCGACCACCGCGACTTCCTCGCGGTCGCCACGCCGGGCGCTGGCAAGACGACCTTCGCCCTCCGAGTGGCCGCCGAGCTGCTGGCGAAGGGTGAGGTCGAGGCAGTCACGGTCGTCGCGCCGACCGAGCACCTCAAGACCCAGTGGGCCGACGCGGCGGGCCGGGTCGGGATCCACCTCGACCCGAAGTTCTCCAACACCGTCGGCGTGACGAGCAGCGACTACGACGGCGTGGCCGTGACCTACGCTCAGGTGGCGGCCAACGCCGGGGTGCACGAGGCGCGCACCCGGGCCGCGAGGACCTTCGTCATCCTCGACGAGATCCACCACGGCGGCGACAACAAGTCGTGGGGGAGCGCGATCCGGCGGGCCTTCGAGCAGGCGACGCGTCGGCTGGCGCTCACCGGCACACCCTTCCGCTCCGACACCAACCCCATCCCCTTCGTCACCTACGAGTACGGCGACGATGGGATCCTGCGCTCCTCGGCCGACTACACCTACGGCTACGCCCAGGCGCTCGCCGACCACGTCGTCCGCCCGGTCCTCTTCATGGCGTACGGCGGCGGCATGCGCTGGCGCACCCGCGCCGGCGACGAGGTCGCGGCGCGGCTCGGCGAGCCGATGACCAAGGACGTCGCGGCCCAGGCGTGGCGCACTGCGCTCGACCCGAAGGGGGAGTGGGTCCCCTCGGTCCTCGCCGCCGCCGACAAACGGCTCACCGAGGTCCGCCGCCACGTCGAGGACGCCGGCGGCCTCGTCATCGCGAGCAACCAGACCCAGGCGCGCGCCTACGCCCGCATCCTCGAGCAGGTCTGCGGAGAGAAGCCCACCCTCGTCCTCTCCGACGACCCGGGCAGCTCGGCACGCATCGAGACCTTCGCGGGCGACCACTCGCGGTGGATGGTCGCCGTGCGCATGGTGTCCGAAGGGGTCGACGTCCCCCGCCTGTGCGTCGGTGTCTACGCGACGTCGACCTCGACCCCGCTCTTCTTCGCCCAGGCCGTCGGCCGCTTCGTCCGGGCCCGCAAGCGGGGCGAGACCGCCTCGGTCTTCCTCCCGAGCGTGCCCGTCATCCTCGCCCACGCGGGCAGCATGGAGGTCGAGCGGGACCACGCGCTCGACCGGCCCAAGGACGCCGACGACGACGCCCCGATCTGGTCCGAGGAAGAAGGCATGCTCGCCGCCGCCAACGCAGCCGAGGCGGCGAGCGACGACCTCCAGGGGCAGTTCGAGGCGCTGGAGTCCGACGCCCACTTCGACCATGTGCTCTACGACAGCAAGCAGTTCGGGCTGCATGCCGACGTCGGCTCCGAGGACGAGCAGGACTACCTCGGCCTGCCCGGTCTGCTCGAGCCGGACCAGGTGCATGCCCTGCTCAGCGAGCGGCAGAGCAAGCAGTCGGCGAAGACAGGCCGCACCCGGCGGCAGTCCGAGGCGGCACAGCCCGTCTCCGCGCACCGGGCGCTCGCAGCACAGCGCAAGGAGCTCAACAAGCTCGTCTCTGCCTACGCGCAGAAGAAGGGCGCGCCCCACGCGAACGTCCACATGGACCTGCGGCGGGCCTGCGGTGGACCCGAGCTGGCGTCCGCGACGAGCGAGGAGGTCACCGAGCGGATCGAGACGATCCGTCGGTGGTTCGTCGGACGCCGCTAGCTGTACTGACCGGAGACGTTGGTAGAGCGACTCTCTCTGGGAGCATTGACCTTGACACTGTGTGATGCGGTCTGGTGGGGGTCGACATGTTGAGTATCGGAGAGATCGCGCATAGCACTGGTGTCTCGCGGCGCATGCTGCGGCACTGGGAAGGCGAGGGGTTGCTGACCCCAGCTACTACCGACCCTGTAACCGGCTATCGGCGCTACCAGGACAGCCAGCTTGGGCGCGTGCGTGCCATTGCGGAACTGCGCGCGCTGGGGTTCGGCTTGGCCGAGATCGGGCAGCTGCTCGATCCGCATCTTGAGCAGTCCACTCTGGAAGTGCTTCTCACTCACCAGGTAGACGCCCTGCAGCGGCAGATCACCGAGGCTTCAACACGTCTGGTCCACGTTCAGCACCGGCTGGACATCATCCAGAGCAAGTCCATGGAGATCATCATGAATCTGTCCATCACCGCACTGCCCAGCCTCAATATTTGGGGGCTGAGCACCACCGTCCTTGACGAGACCGAGATCGGTCACGCCGTCAAACAGTTGCACCGGGACCTCCCTCACACCGATGAAGAGATCGTGCTTCTGTATGACGGTACGGACGACGACCAGATCACCGTCTCAGCCGGGATTACGACGCGCACCGAATCTGAGGCGGTCAGCAGGATCGTCGTGCCGGAGGCCTCGGAAGGCGTAACGGTCACCTTCGATGGACCGCCAGAGAGCATCGGGGATGCCTGGGTCCTGATCGATGCCGAGCTAGAGAAGCGACACCTGACCAGTTTCGGCATCTATCGGCAGGTCAACAGCGTGACGGGACACGTTACCCTGCAGGCCCCTGTTCGCGAGCGACACTGATTTGCGGACCACAGCAAGGGAGGCCAGCGGCGACGTCGAGCCCCCGCCTGGAGGTGTGTCTCAATGAGCCATGCGAATGCGGCTCTCATCCCGCGCCACAGACTGAAAGTTGCCCGGCTGGTTGTCGACCAGGGGTGGCGGATCAGTGAAGTGGCGGCCCGCTTTCAAGTGTCCTGGCCGACAGTTAAGCGCTGGGTCGATCGATACCTCGCCGGCGAATCGATGCAGGATCGCTCCTCGCGGCCACGGAGGTCTCCTGGCAAGACGTCCAAGACCGTGACTAAGAGGTGCGTCAGCCTACGAATGCGTCTGCGGGAAGGTCCGGTCCAGCTCGCTGCGAGACTCAATATCGCGCCGTCGACGGTTCATCGAATCTTGCGATCAGCCCGCTTGAACCGACTCTCTCATGTCGACCGCGAAACAGGTGAGCCCGTCCGCCGCTACGAGCACGATCATCCGGGATCAATGGTGCACGTAGACGTGAAGAAGCTCGGCAACATCCCCGACGGTGGCGGCTGGCGTTACGTTGGTCGCCACCAAGGCGAGAAGAACCGCGCCGCGACGCAGGACAAGTCACGCAACGTCTATGGCAATCCGAAGCTCGGATATGCATTCGTGCATACCGTCATCGATGACCATTCCAGAGTCGCCTACACCGAGGTCCACGACGACGAGACCGCCTTCACCGCTGTCGCTGTCCTGCGTCGGGCCGTTGATTGGTTCGCCGACCGCGGCGTCGCGATCGAGCGAGTGCTTTCAGACAACGGTGATGCGTACCGATCGCACCTCTGGCGCGACACCTGCGAAGCACTGTCGATCACCCCGAAGCGGACTCGTCCGTACCGGCCGCAGACCAACGGGAAGGTCGAGAGGTTCCACCGCACCATGGCCGACGGCTGGGGCTACGCCCGCTGCTACACCTCCGAGGCCGAACGCCGCGATGCCTTGGCAGGATGGCTCCACGAGTACAACCACCACCGACCCCACACCGCCTGCGAGAACAAGCCCCCCATCACCCGTTTGACCAACCTGTCAGGTCAGTACA
>JBHWSH010000159.1:0-2837 GCA_043427135.1 Marmoricola sp.
CGTGTGGTCGCTACGTGGACAAACCCGACGCCGGGGAGTCGCAGCGCGCCTCTACTCGACTGGGCGATCTCGTCGTTTCGATCACGGCTGACCTGGGTTCTGTGGGTCTTATTGACAAGGCTCATGCAGGTGCCGTGGTCAGTCAGCATGTCGCCATCGTGCGTCTTGCCGGTCGCCACTGGGTCTCGCGATTCGCGGCCTACGCCCTGAAGTCCTCGCCTTTGAAGGCTCTTCGCCGTTGAGTGTGGGGGTGTGACGCGCCGGGGCCTGAGGTAAGGGCTCGAAAGCGCCGAGGCCCTCGATGATCAGAGGACTCTGACCTCTCCTGATCACAAGGACCTCGACCATGCCTGAGCCTACGTTGTACTGCCGTGCGCGCGGCGACTACTGCACGTGTTGCGATCTGCTGGTCGGATTGCCCGGGCTGCATGTGCTCACCGCCGAACGGGATGACCACGACCGGCTGGTGGTGACGGTCGAGTCCGCGCCGGAGCCGATGGGATGCCGCTCCTGCGGGGTGATCGCCCGTGGTCACGGTCGGATCGAGGTCAGCCTGGTCGACGCGCCAGCGTTCGGGCGACCGGTGCGGATCATCTGGCGCAAGCGCCGGTGGCTGTGCCCAGATCCAGCCTGCGAGGTCGGCTCGTTCATCGAGCAGGACGAGAAGGTCGCTGCACCGCGAGCGGTGTTGACGACCCGGGCGTGCCGGTGGGCGATCGAGCAGATCCGCCGAGAGCACGCCTCCGTCAACGGGATCCGCCGTCAGCTCGGGACAGGATGGCGCACGGTGTGGGACTCGATCCAACCCCTGCTGCAGGCCGCTGACGAGGACCCATCCCGCTTCGAGGGCGTCGCGATCCTCGGGGTTGACGAGCATGTCTGGCATCACGTCTCGACCAAACCCATCCATCACGGCGGGCGCGGCCCCAAAGAGCTGACCGGGATGGTCGACCTGACCCGGGACGAGGGCGGGCGCACGAGGGCGCGGTTGCTCGATCTGGTGCCGGGCCGTTCCGGCAGGGTGTACAAGGACTGGCTCGACCAGCGCGGCGACGCCTTCCGAGCCCGGATCGAGGTGGCGACCCTGGACCCGTTCCATGGGTACAAGAACGCCATCGATGACCAGCTCGAGGACGCCCGCTCGGTCCTGGACGCCTTCCATGTGGTCAAGCTGGCCACCACTGTCGTCGATGATGTCCGCCGGCGGGTGCAGCAGCAGATCCACGGCCACCGCGGCCGCAAGAGCGATCCGCTGTACCGGGTCCGCAACGTCCTGCGCGCCGGCGCGGAGAATCTCACCGATCGGCAACGCGATCGGCTCGAGACGGCCTGGGCCGCTCACGAGCAACACATCGAGGTCGAAATCGCGTGGTTGTGCGCCCAGAAGGTTCGCTCCGCCTACCGTCAGGGCACTTATGCCGCCGGGCGAGCAGTCGCCGAGAAGATCCTCGCCACCTTCACCTCGTGTCCGATCCCCGAGGTCGCACGGCTGGGCAAGACCCTGAACAGATGGCGCCGCGAGTTCCTCGGCTACTTCGACACCAACGGCGCCAGCAACGGCGGCACTGAAGCCATCAATGGACTCATCGAACTCCACCGACGCATCGCCCGAGGCTTCCGCAACCGGGACAACTACCGCCTTCGGATGCTTCTCATCGGCGGCGGGTTAGACATGACACACCACACTCAACGGTGAAGAGCCCCTTTGAAGGATCAATTCGCGGGTGCCGCGTATGGCGGTACCAAGGTGCAGTTGAGCCTCGGAGACGTCCGTGACTTGGAAGTACCAGCCCCGCCACTCCCCGAGCAGCGCGCCATCGCCAACCAGCTCGACCGTGAGACCGCGAAGATCGACGCCCTCATCGCCAAGGCGGAGCGGTTCATCGAGCTCGCGCAGGAGCGTCGGGCCGCCCTCATCACCGCCGCCGTCACCGGCCAGTTGGAGATCCCCGCAGAGGAGTCCTCCGCATGAGCACCCCGCACCTGCTACCGGAGGCCGCCTTCGAGCGGACCATCTGCGAGCATCTCGCTGACCACGGCTGGCTTCACTCGCCCCATGACGAGGGCTACGACAGAGTCCGCGCCCTCTATCCGCAGGACCTCTACGACTTCGTCGCCGAGTCCCAGCCGGAGGTGTGGGCCCAGCTGGTGGACGCGACGGCGTCGTCGGCCACCCAGCAGAACCAGCGCGAGCGCCTGCTGCGGACTCTCACCACGCAGCTGGACAACCCGAACCCGAAGGTCGGGGGCACCATCACCACCCTGCGCCGGGGACTCACGGACCCGGTGCGCGGCACCGTGCGCCTGGCCTACCCGAAGCCGGTCACGGAGAAGAACCCGGAGGCCGCCCGCCAGTACGCGGCCATGCGGGTGCGCGTCATGCAGCAGGTGCACTTCCACCCCACCTCCGGCGAGTCCGTGGACCTCGTGCTGTTCGTCAACGGCATCCCCGTCGCCACCCTCGAGCTCAAGACAGACCTCACCCAGACCGCCCAGGACGCGGTGAAGCAGTACCGGGACCGCAACCACCGGGCCACGCCGCTGTTCGGGCACGGCACCCGGGCCGTGGTGCACTTCGCCGTCTCGGACCGCGAGGTCATGATGGCCACCCAGCTGGACGGGCAGGGCACCGCGTTCCTGCCCTTCAACCTCGGCCACGACGGCGGCGCCGGCAATCCGCCCAACCCGGACGGCTCGGACACCGCCTACCTGTGGCAGCGCGTGCTGGACAAGGACGCCTGGCTCGGCATCCTCCAGAAGTTCGTGTTCACCGAGGAGAAGACCCGCACGGACGCGGCCACCGGCAAGCGCACCGTGAGCCGGCGGATCATCTTCCC
>JBHWSH010000160.1:0-7770 GCA_043427135.1 Marmoricola sp.
GGTGTTGCTGCCAGCCCCTCCACCCCCACGGCCGGTGACCGCACCACCACCCAGGACACCGTCGAGCTCGTCTTCTTCCGCGGCGAGGGATGCCCGCACTGCGCCGAAGAGGAGGAATGGCTGGAGCAGGCGCTCGACGAGTACCCGCAGCTCGAGGTCACCGACTACGAGGTCTGGTACGACGAGGACAACCGCGACCTGCTCGTGGAGACCGCTGCGGACATGGGCTTCGAGCCCAGCGGCGTGCCCGTCACGATCGTCGGCGACCGCCACTGGATCGGCTGGTCGGACGCCGTCCGCGACGAGATCGAAGCGATCCTGAAGCTCGAGGACGGCACGCTGCCCGCGGGCGGCGACGGCACTTCCGGCAAGACCTCCTCGGTGGAGGTCCCGCTGTTCGGCGACGTCACGGTCAGCAGCGACTCACTGGTCTTCTCCACCCTCGTCATCGGGTTCGTCGACGGCGTGAACCCCTGCTCGCTGTGGGTGATCTCGGTCCTGCTGGCGATCGTCGTGCGCACCGGCAGCCGGCGTCGCGTCTTCGCGATCGGGCTGACGTTCCTCTTCGTCACCGCGGCGATGTACGCGCTCTACATGGTCGGCATCTACTCCGCCATGGGGGTCATCGGCCACCTCGGACTCATCCAGCTCGTCGTCGCAGTGGTCGCCGGGGTGTTCGGTCTGGTGAGCATCAAGGACTACTTCGCCCTCAAGAAGGGCATCTCGTTCACGATCAAGGACTCCTCCAAGCCCGGCATCTACAAGCGAATGCGCACCGCCACGCGCAGTGAGGGACTGGTGCCGGCGCTGACCGCGACCGTCGTGCTCGCCGTCGGCGTCTCGCTGCTGGAGACACCGTGCACCGCCGGTTTCCCCGTGCTGTGGACGGGACTGCTGCGAGCCAACGACGTGGGCACCACCGAGGCCGCGGGCCTGTTCGGGCTCTACATGGCGCCGTTCCTGCTCGACGAGCTGATCGTCTTCGGCATCGCTGTCGCCACCCTGCGGGCCTCGAAGATGCAGGAACGCCACGGCCGGCTGCTCAAGCTCATCGCCGGCACGATGATGGTCGCGCTGGCCCTCACCGTGCTGATCAGCCCGGAGTCGATGAGCAACCCGTTGCTGGCGCTGGCCGTCTTCGCCGCCGCCTTCGCCGCCGCGGCCGTCATCCACCTGGTGACCCGCCGGGTGCGTGCGGATCTGTGGGCGGACGAGGAGAAGAACGCCATCCGGGCTGCCCGGCTTCGCGCGCGAGCTGAGCGAGACGCTCACCAGGACGTCCGTCAGTAGACCTCGCGGAGTTCGCCGTTGCCGAGACGGGTGTGACGGAAGTGACTACCGTGAATAGTCCCTTCCTCGATCCAGGAGCTCTGCCGATGTCCCCCCGACGCTGGGTCGGCGCCCTGAGCGCCGCCGTTGTCGCCCTCGCTCTGCTGGCTACTCCCGCTACGGCCCACGCTTCGGCGGGCGGCAACAAAGCGACGCCGCGAAATTTCACCGGCTACGGGTTCGACCAGTGCCTCTCCCCCACCCAGCGCGCCATGGACGCCTGGCTCAGCCACTCGCCGTACTGGGCGGTCGGGATCTACATCTCCGGCAACTCCCGCGCGTGCCGCAGCCAACCCAACCTGACGTCGACGTGGGTGAGCACCCAACTCGCGAACGGGTGGCGCGTCCTGCCGATCACGCTGGGTCCGCAGGCGTCGTGCTCGCCGCGCTTCCCGCGCTACACGGACGACCCGACGATCGACCCGCGCGCGAAGAACAACTACGGCAAGGCCCGCAAGATGGCCAAGGCGGAGGCGCTGGACGCGATGGCTGCCGCCCAGGCGCTCGGCATCGTGCCGGGCAGCACGCTCTGGTACGACCTCGAAGCGTTCGACATCAAGCAGACCGACTGCCGCCAGTCGGCGATGTGGTTCCTGTCGACCTGGACCAAGACGCTGCGTAAGGAGGGCTACGTCTCCGGCGTGTACTCCTCGGCCGGATCCGGCCTCAAGGCACTCGATGACATGCGGATGGCGAAGCCGAAGGGGTTCGCGGTCCCCGACCAAGTCTGGATCGCTCGTTGGGACGGTGTCGCGAACACCTCCACGTCGTACCTGCGTGAGGACGGGTGGCGTCCGGGCGGCCGCATGAAGCAGTACCTCGGCGACCACAACGAGACCCACGGTGGGGTCACGATCAACATCGACAGCAACTTCCTCGACCTCGGCAAGGGGTCGGTGGCCGCAACGGAGAAGCCGCGGTGTGGCGGCACCCCGGTCAGCTTCGCCCGTTATCGCGTGTGGCCGGCCGGCGCCTCCGACCCTCAGGTGGCGGCGCTGCAGTGCCTGCTGCGGCAGCGCAAGCTGTACGCCGGGAGGGTCACCGGGACGATGGACGCCGGCACCGCGGCTGCGGTCGCGATGCTGCAGACCAGCCAGGGCTGGAAAGCCAACGGCGCCGCGAACCGCAAGGTCTGGATGAACCTGCACGCGAACAACCAGACCAAGCTGATGAAGTACGGCTCGACCGGCGAGAAGGTGCGGCGACTGCAGCGTGCGCTCAACGCGGCTGGGAAGGACCAGCTCGGGGTCACGGGCGTCCTCGAGGCTGCGACCACCGCGGCGGTGAAGGCCTACCAAGCACGCATCGGCGCCCCCCAGACCGGCGTCGTGACGTCCGATCTGTGGAGCGCCTTGCAGCAGGGCCGTCGCTGAGGGCAGAGACTCCGAAACCCGGTTGCCCCTCTCGAGCAGCCGAGGTTGGGTGAGGTCGTGACCAAGAGTTCTGTGTGGGTCGGTCCAGCCGAAGACCCCGAGCGGTATCTCGCGACCGACCACGCGGTCTGGTTCCACGAGCGGCCCTCGGCTCCGCCGGAGGAGCAGCTGGTCGGCCTGGCCCCCGAACAGCGCTTCGCGGCGTACGTCGACGGGGCCGACCCCACGACGTACCCGGGTGTCTACGGGGTCTACCCGATGTCGCTGTGCGTCCCTGCTACGGGCGGCCACGGAGTGGTGCCGTGCGCCGGCCTCACCTTCGTTGGCGTACACCCCGACCACCGACGAAAGGGTGTGCTGAGCGCGATGATGCGCGACCACCTCGGGCGGGTGCGCGACGACGGTGGCGCGCTGTCCGCGCTGCATGCCTCGGAGCCGGGCATCTACGGGCGCTTCGGCTATGGGCTGGCGTCGCTGGAGCACGAGGTGAGGCTGGGGCGGGGCACGGTGCTGGCGGCGCCGCAGCTCGACGAGGCCGCCGCCACGGTCTCCACGGGGATAGCCACCCTGAGCGATGCTGGCCTGCCCGAGCGACTGCGCCAGTGCCACGCCCGGACTGCCGAGAACGGCGCGATCCTGGGCGACGCCCGCTTCTACGAAGGGATGTGCCGGCAGCATCCCGAGCACTCGCGCGGCAAGGAGCCGTGGCGGGTGCTGTTCGCCAAGCGAGCCGGGCGAGACGTGGGCTTCGCGATCTTCCAGCGGACGCAGAAGTGGGAGAGGTCGCGCCCCGCCGGCGACCTGGAGGTGTGGGGGCTCGTCGGTGAACGCGCGGCACGGCTGGCACTGCTCCGCCGGCTGGTCGACTTCGACCTGGTGGGCTCGGTCAAGATCCGCGGGGTCGGCCTGGACGACCCGCTGCTGCACTGGACCGGGGGTCCGCGCGGATCGTCCGACCTGACGACGTACGACGCCTTGTGGGTGCGGCTCGTCGACCTCCCGGCCGCGCTCGAAGCGCGATCGTGGAGTGCGCCCTGCGAGGTGGTCGTCGAGGTGTCCGACCCCTACGCGACGTGGAACGAGGGCACGTGGACGATCCGCGTTGAGGACGGCAATGCGTCCGTCGCACGGACCGGCGCGCCTGCGGACATCCGCGTTCCTGTCGAGGCGCTCGGTGCGGCGTACCTCGGTGGCGGCAACCTGGTCGCGATGCTGCAGGCGGGCTTGATCGCCGAAGAGCGTGCCGGTGCGGTCGAGGAGTTGTGGCGGGCGATGCGTACGCCGCTGGCACCGACCGCGGCCTGGATGTTCTGAGCCGGTCGGTCAGGCGAAGACCGCGGGAAGCGTGCCGGTCCAGGCGTTGCGCAGCTCGGCCAGCGGCACGGTGAACTGGTCCTGCACCTCGAGCACGGCGTCGGGGCCGGAGCCGTCGGTGACGCCGATGCGGGCGTGGGCAAAGCCGCGGGCGGTGCACATGTCAGTGAAGCGGATCTCCTCCGAGCGCGGCACCGCGACGATCGCGCGGCCCGCGGACTCGGCGAAGAGCGCGACGAACGGCTCGACCTCGTCGGGCAGCCAGACCCGGGCGCCGATGCCACGGCGCAGGCACGACTCGACCAACGCCTGGGCGAGGCCGCCGTCGGAGATGTCGTGGGCGGCGTCGATGAGGCCGTCGCGGGAGGCGTTGACGAGGATGTCGCCGAGCTCGCGCTCCGCGGCAAGGTCGACCTGCGGAGGCATACCGCCGAGATGACCGTGTACGACGTGCGCCCACTCCGACCCGGAGAGCTCCTCGCGGGTGGCGCCCAGCAGGTAGATCTGCTGGCCCTCGGCGACGAACCCGGACGGCGTACGCCGCTCGACGTCGTCGATCACGCCGAGCACCGCCACGACCGGGGTCGGCAGGATCGCGGTCTCACCGGTCTGGTTGTAGAAGCTGACGTTGCCGCCGGTGACCGGGATGCCTAGCTCCTGGCAGCCGTCGGCCAGCCCACGGACGGCCTCGGCGAACTGCCACATCACGTCGGGGTCCTCGGGAGACCCGAAGTTGAGGCAGTCGCTGACAGCAATGGGGACGGCGCCGGTGGTGGCGACGTTGCGGTAGGACTCGGCCAGCGCCAGCTGAGCGCCGGTGTAGGGGTCGAGCTTGGCGAAGCGGCCGTTGCAGTCCGTCGACACGGCGACGCCCAGACCGGACTCCTCGTCGACGCGCACCATGCCGGCGTCCTCCGGCTGGGCGAGGACGGTGTTGCCCAGGACGTAGCGGTCGTACTGGTCGGTAACCCACGACCGGTCGCACAGGTTGGGGCTGGCGACCATCCGCAGCAGCGTCTCGCGCAGCTCCTCACCGGTCTTGGGGCGCCGCAGGGTGGCGGCGTCGTCGGCCTGGAGGGAGTCCTGCCAGGCGGGCCGGGCGTAGGGCCGCTCGTAGACCGGGCCCTCATCAGCCACAGTGCGCGGGGGGACGTCGACGATGACCTCGCCGTGCCATTCGATGATCAGCCGTCCGCCGCGAGCAGCCTCTTCCTCGGTCACGGTGGTGACCTCGCCGATCACGTCGGCGTCGACCTCCCACTTGCGACAGACCTCGAGGAAGCGATCGACCTTGTCCGGCTCGACGATCGCCATCATCCGCTCCTGCGACTCACTCATGAGGATCTCCTCAGGAGTGAGCGTGGAGTCGCGCAGCGAGACCTTGTCGAGGTCGATGCGCATGCCGCCGTCGCCGGCAGACGCGAGCTCGGAGGTCGCGCAGGACAGTCCCGCGCCACCGAGGTCCTGGATGCCGGTGACCAGTCCGCCCTTGAGGACCTCGAGGGTGCACTCGATGAGCAGCTTCTCCATGAACGGGTCGCCCACCTGGACGGCCGGGCGTCGCGAAGGACCGTCGGCCTCGAAGCTCTCGCTCGCCAGGACCGAGACCCCGCCGATGCCGTCACCGCCGGTGCGGGCGCCGTACAGGATCACCTTGTTGCCGGCACCCGTTGCCTTGGCGAGGTGCAGGTCCTCGTGGCGCATCACGCCGACGCAGAGCGCGTTGACCAGCGGGTTGCCGAGATAGCTGTCGTCGAACACGACCTCGCCGCCGATGTTCGGCAGGCCGAGACAGTTGCCGTAGCCGCCGACGCCTGCAACGACCCCGGGCAGCACGCGCTTGGTGTCCTCGGCGTCGAGCGGACCGAACCGCAACGGGTCCATCACCGCGACCGGCCGGGCGCCCATCGAGATGATGTCGCGGACGATGCCGCCGACTCCGGTCGCGGCACCCTGGTAGGGCTCGACGTACGACGGGTGGTTGTGCGACTCGACCTTGTAGGTCACGGCGTAGCCGCCGCCGATGTCGACGACGCCGGCGTTCTCGCCCATGCCGGCGAGCAGGTGGCGGCGCATCTCGTCGGTGGACTTCTCACCGAACTGCCGCAGGTGCACCTTGGACGACTTGTAAGAGCAGTGCTCGCTCCACATCACGGAGTACATCGCCAGCTCGGAGCTCGTCGGACGGCGCCCGAGGATCTCGCGGATGCGGTCGTACTCGTCGGACTTGAGCCCCAGCTCGGCCCACGGCTGCTGCTTGTCCGGGTCGTCCTGAGCGAGCGCGACGGTGTCGAGAGGTGCGGCCACGACCCCCAATCTACTTGGCTCTTGGCTGCCGAGCCGCTCCCGGTGCAGAGCTGAGCCGCCCCCGATGCGAGCGGGTCAGACGCCCTCGACCTGGACGTCCGTCGTGGCAAGGAGAAGTGCCAGGTCGTCCACGTCGGAGGTGAGGACGACGACAGGTGATGGGAGCTCGCCGGCAGTCGCGGCCACGAGCGCGTCGATTGTCAGGTCCCGGACCTTGCGGCGCCTTCGGCCAGCTTCTGCTCGGAGCGCGCCGGCACGGTAGCCAGTCGCGCTGCTGACCTCGACGAACCGCACTGCCTTGGCTGTCTGTCGCAGCCCAGTGTCGCGAGCACTTCCATCGGCGACTTCGGCGAGGGTGGCCGTGGAGACATAGAGGACCGAGTCCGTACGCCGAGCGATCTCCGCCCAGGCCTGCATGCGCTTCTCGCCGAGCGCCAAAGCAGAGAACGCCTCGGCATCGAGCAGGATCGATCGGGGTCGCATCTCACGCGTCGAGTCGCTCCAAGATCGCCTTCACCTCGGCCTCATCGACGCGGCCGTGCTCCGTCTCCATCCTGGCGAGGATGTCGTCCAGGGCGTCACGCTCCAACTGCCTTGCGACTGCGACGGCGACATAGGAGGAGAACCCGCGGGGTCCGACGCGCGCGCGAACACGCTCGGCGGTCTCGGCCGGCATGGTCACGGAGAGTTTCTCGACCCCGGTAGCACTCATGGTCTTATCCTACTCGAAGTAGGACTCGCCGCATTGCTCGCGCCAGGCGCGCCTCTCGTTGAGATGTCACGATGGCACGACTCGTCCCGGAGGTAGCCATGCTCAACCGCCGTACCTTGCTGGCCGCGACCGCGGCGACGCCGCTCGCGTCGACCCTGCTGGTCCCCGGCGTCGTCGAGGCCAAACCGCGCCAGGGCAAGGTGCTCGCCCGCGGGCTCGAAGTCCCATGGGGCCTGGACTTCCTGCCCAACGGCAACGCCCTGGTCGCCGAGCGTCCGAGCGGCGACGTCTTCGTCGTACGCCGCAAGGGCGGCAAGCGCCGGATCGGCACTGTCGGCGGCGTCTCCGCCGTCGGTGAAGGCGGGCTCCTCGGGCTTGCGCTGTCACCGACGTTCAGGTCGGACCGCTGGGTGTACTTCTACCTCTCCACCGGCTCCGACAACCGCATCGTGCGGATGAAGTACGCCGACGGGCGGCTTCGCGGGCGCCAGCAGGTGCTCGCCGGGATTCCGGTCAACAGCACGCACAACGGCGGCCGCATCGCGTTCGGCCCGGACGGCCTGCTGTACGCCGGCACCGGCGACGCCGCCGACGCCGGGCTCTCGCAGGACCGGTCGTCGTACGCCGGCAAGATCCTGCGGATGACTCCGACCGGCGAGGTGCCGTCGGGCAACCCGTTCGACAACCACGTCTACTCCTACGGCCACCGCAACGTGCAGGGCTTGGCCTGACAGG
>JBHWSH010000161.1:0-7027 GCA_043427135.1 Marmoricola sp.
AACGCTCCTCCTCAACCACCCGGGGGGTCAGTCGGCGTCGGGCGAGGGCTCGGCGGTGGGCGTGGCCCCGCCACCGGCGGATGCCTCAGCCGTCTGCAGGGCCTCGCGGACCAGCTCCTCGGCCCGTTCGGTCAGCCGTGCCCACTCGACCGTGTCGCCCTCGCGCAGAGCGTCCTGCGCCTGGGAGTACAGGTCGTCGGCCTGTCGCAACAAGTCGAGGACCTGCTCCGGCGTGGCCACCCCGCCGTCCGTCGTACCGGGCTCGTCGGGGCCCTCGCCCTCGTCGCCGGGCTCCTCCCCGATGTCCTCAGGGTCGAGCGAGCCACCGGTGTCGCGGAGTACGTCGTTGAGCGCCTCGGTCAGCGAGGTGCCGTAGCCGGCGTTGCGACCGAACGACGCGAGCACGAACTGCAGCACCGGGTAGGCACCGGCGCCGCTCTCCCGCAGCGCGTAGACCGGCTGCACATAGAGCAGACCACCGCCGACCGGCAGCGTCAGCAGGTTGCCGTAGAGAATCTTCGAGTTCTGCTTGATCGGCAGCAGGCGCGACTGGATCCGCTCGTCGGCCGCGAACGTGTTCGCGATCTGCGACGGGCCTTGGATCTGCGTGGAGTCCGGCAGCCGCAGGATGCGGATCTTGCCGTAGTCCGCGCTCGTCGCCTCGGAGTTCACCGCGATGAACGCCGCGAGGTTCGACCGGTTCGCCGGCGTGTAGACGCTGGTGAGCGAGAACACCGGCGCCCCGGTGAGCTCGGGCGCCTCCTCGGCCTCCGGGTCCTCGGTCTCCTCCGCGTCCGGGTCGACCGGCTCGGCGGGCATCTGCACCGAGAGGCGGTACGGCGGCTGCATGTTCAGCGCGGCCGCCGGGTCCTCCGGCACCTCCCACCGGTCGGTGCCGCGGTAGAACACCTGCGCGTTGGTGACGTGGTACTGCGCCAGGATGTAGCGCTGCACCTTGAACATGTCCTCCGGGTAGCGCAGGTGGTTCATCAGCGCCTCCGGGATCTCGTCCCGCGGCTGCACCGCGTCGGGGAAGACCTGCTTCCATGCCTCCAGGATCGGGTCGGACTCCCATTCGTAGAGCGTCACCGTGCCGTCATAGGCATCCACGACCGCCTTGACCGAGTTGCGCATGTAGTTGATCTGGTCGGTCGGCAGCGTGACGTACGCCGTGGTCTGCGTCAGCGCGTCCGAGGTCATCTCCTCGAAGGACGCCCGCTCGGAGTTCGGATAGCGGTCGGTCATCGTGTAGCCGTCGAGGACCCACACCACCCGCTCGTCGACGATCGCCGGATACGGGTCGCCGTCGACAGTCAGCCACGGAGCGACCTTCTGCACCCGGTCACGGGGGTGGCGCTCGTAGAGGATCTTGGAGTTCTCGTTGACCCGGTTGGACAGGATGATGTTCGGCTCGCCGTACTTGATGGCGTACAGCAGCTTGTTGAACATCCCGCCGATCGGCACCCCGTCGTCGCCGGCGTACGTCGTGTTGCCGCGCTCGCCGGTGTTGTCCTCCGGGATGTCGAGCTCGATGTCGTCGTCGCCGTCCTCGGCCTTGCCGACGATGGAGTACGTCGGGCTCTTCTCGCCGAAGTAGACGCGCGGCTCATAGCCGTCCTCGTAGAGGTCGGACAACTCGCCCCGCGGCGGGATGTCCTCCTCGGCCCACGGCGGCTCGTCGCTCGGAGGGGCGCTGTTGTCGGCGGTGCGGTTGTTGCCGAACGCCGCGATGACGCCGAAGCCGTGCGTGTAGACGGTGGCCTCGTTGTTCCAGTTGCGCTGGTCGGGGACCAGGCCGGACTGGTCGAGCTCACGGACGCCGAGCACGATGTCGCGGGTCTGGCCACCGATGTCGTAGCGGTCGACGTCGAGCACCGGCGCGACGCTGTAATAGCCGCGCACCTGCTGCAGCTGCTCGAACGCCTGGCTCATCCGCTCGGGGTCGATGAGCCGGATGCCGGGCAGCGACTCGGCGCTGGCCTTGAGCTGGTCCTCGGTGATCGAGGGCGTCGCGTTGTAGTTCTGCTCGACCACGTCGGTGATGTCAAAGGCTTCTCGCGTCGCCTCGATGTTGCGGGCGAGGAACTCTTCCTCGCGGTCCGGCTCGGAGGGCCGCACCTGGAACTGCCACACGATGCCCGGCCACAGCGCGCCGAGCAGCACCGCCGAAAGCACCAGCAGGCCCAGACCGACGGTTGGCAGCAGCCACGTGCGGCGGAAGATGTTGGCGAAGAACAGCACCGCGCAGATGAGCGCGATGAACATCAAGATGTTCTTCGAGGGCAGCACCGCGTTGAACGCCGTGTAGTTGATGCCGGTGAAGCGGCGACCCTGGTCGGTGGTCAGGTCGAAGCGGTCCAGCCAGTAGTCGGCAGCCTTGAACAGCACGAACAGGCCGAGCAGCACCGAGAACTGCACCTGCGCGGCGCCCGACACCTTGTTGCCCCGCGACTGCAGGCGGATCCCGCCGAACAGGTAGTGCACGACGATCGCAGCGACGAGGCCGAGGACGACGGTCATCATCGCGAAGTTGACGACGTAATGCAGCCACGGCAGATCGAAGACGAAGAACCCGACGTCGCGGTCGAAGTACGGGTCGGTGGTGCCGAACTCCTGCCCGTTGCGCCACATCAGGAACGTGCGCCACTGCGACGACGCGGACCCGCCGGCGATCAGCAGCAGTACGACGGCCACGGCGACCACCAGCCACTTGCGCAGCGGTTCCACCACCTCGCGGTAGCGGTCGAGGTTGATCTCACTCGGCAGCGCCCGGAACTGCGGACGGTTCCGGAACGCGACCACGATGTTGGCGGCCACGAAGCCGGCGAGGATCAGCCCGAAGACCACGAACAGCAGCACCCGGGTGCCGAGAACGGTGCTGAACACCTTGCCGTAGTCGACGCTGTTGAACCACAGCCGGTCGGTCCACAGACCCGCGAACGAGCTCAGCAGGAAGAACGCCACCACCAAGATCGCGCCGGTGATGAGCAGCGCACGCGAGCGCTGCGGCGGCTGCGCCGGGGGCGCCGTACGCCGCGGTGGGGTCGGGTCGTCGAACAGTCCGCTCACGGGGTCCTCACTGCGTAGTCCGCTGTCTCATCCACTGCTTGTCGTCCGAGGGTGATCGCCAACAGGATCTCAGGTTTGGGCATCGGGCTGCTGCTCGGTCGGGTCGGGCTCGAGCGTGCCCAGCAGCAGCTCGAGGAGCGAGGGCACCACGTCGACGCCCTCGATGAGCGCGAAGTCGTCGTCGTGCGAGCGCACGCGCAGAGCGCAGTACGTCGAGCCGGTGCGGGTGGCGCCCGCGACGATGCGCACCTCCTGACGCTCCGGATGCGTCTGCACCAGCTGCTGTGCCTGTTCGGGATCCTCGGGGATCTCCCCCGCCGAGGGCGGCAGCACGAGCCGCTCGACGATCACCGCCGTGCCGTGCACGTCCGCGGGCCACATGACCTGGACCAGCAGCTCCTCGAGGCTCTCGTCGTCGCCGACCGGCTCCTGCTCCACGGGGGTCAGGCTGCCCGTCAGGTCGGCGTCAGGGTCGACGCCGATCACCTCCGCGAGGCTCGGCTCGTCGGCCAACAGCGTCGCCGTCGGGACCAGGGCGAACAGCCGGGCCGGCTGGTCCCATCCCGTCTCGGCGGCATGCTTCTCCAGCTCGAGTACGGCGCCGCGCAGCGCGAGGTCCGCTGCGGGTCGCAGCTCCTCGACGGGGTGCTCGTCTCCAGCGGACGGGATGTGGGGGTCGGTCACGGAGGGCACCTCGGCAGGTCGGCGGACGGGTCGTTCGCGTAGGTCTCCAGCGCGTCGATGGCGCTGCTCAGGTCGTCGGCACGGATCAGCTCGATGCCGTCGGTCGGCGCGGCCAGCGCGACGGCGCAGTTGTCCTTGGGCACCAGGAACAGCTCAGCGCCGTCGTCGCGGGCGGCGGCGATCTTCTGCTGGACGCCGCCGATCGGACCGACGACGCCCTCGCTGGTGATGCTGCCCGTGCCGGCCACCGCGGCACCGCCGGTCAGCGACCCGGGCGTGAGGGCGTCGTACACCGACAGCGCGAACATCAGACCGGCACTGGGACCGCCGATCGACTGGTCGAGCGCGATGCGGACGTCGAAGGGGAACTCGAAACCGGTGCCGACCAGGATCCCCAGCACCGCACGGTCCTCGTCGTCGGGGGCGGCTGCGGTCTCCACCACGACGCGCCGCTCCCTGCCGTCGCGGCGGACGGTCACCGCGACCTTGTCGCCGGGCTCGCGCTTGCCGAGCACGTCGAGGACCTGCTGCACCTCGGTCACGTCGGTGTCGTCGATGCGCAGGATGTGGTCCCTGGCCTCCAGCACGCCGTCGGAAGGCCCGTCGGGGGTGACGCCCGTGACCAACGCATGCGTCTTCAGCTCGTAGCCGAGCTCCTCGAGAGCTGCCGCGACCGCGGTGTCCTGCGAGGAGACCATCTGCGCCTGGGACTGGGCGCGCTCCTTCTCGGCGGTGCTGGGCTCGGGATACATCGCCTCGTAGGGCAGCACCGCGACGTCGCTGCGCACCCACGCCTGCAGCGCCTCGAACAGGCTGACCTTGCGCTCAGGGTTGCTCACCGAAACAGTCGTGAGGCGCAGCTCGCCTTCGGCCGGGTAGGTGCGGTGGCCGTCGACCTGGACGATCGGCTCGCCGTTCTGTTCGCCGAGGATGTCGAGCGTGGGGCCCGGCGACAGGGTCACATAGGGCACCGGCGCACGAGCGGCCGCCACCACGAGCACCACCAGCAGGCCTGCTGCGAGCAGGCTGGCGAGGGTGCGGCGACTCATGCGGTCACCCTCTCATCCGGCACCCAAGCGGACGGATCCCGCTTCAGTCGGCGGACGCGACCGGCATCTCTACTTGCGGGTGCTCGGTGCGCGACCGCGGACGCGGAGTGGCTGGTACGACGGTCGCCTCCTCGGCGCGCCGCGAGGGGCGGACGGCGATGCCGGTGCTGCGGTCGCGCGGGACCGTCGGGACGGGGCGCCCTGCAGCCGGGTGCTCGCGGTCGATGGCCGCGGCGAACCTGGCGTAAGCCTCCTCGGAGCGGTCCCGGCCCGCGCGCTGCGGACGTCCGGCGTACGCCGCCCAGAGCATGGCGAGCAGGGTCGCGACGCCGGCCGGCGCCCACCACCACAGGATCTCCACATCTCAACGGTAGGTCCGGTTGCTGCCCGCCGGTGTCAGGCGCGCGCGTCGGCGTTGTCGGTTTACCTGCACGGGCGAGGCGGCGGTTAGGGAGTGCCGACCCACTCGTCGGTGCCGTCGGCGAACCGCTGGTGCTTCCAGATCGGCACCGAGTCCTTGAGGTCGTCGATGAGGTCGCGGGCCGCGTCGAAGGCCTGCCCGCGGTGCGCGGCGGCGGCCGCTACGACGACGGCGAGGTCACCGATGGCGAGCTCGCCGATCCGGTGCACGGCGGCGACCGCCGTACCGGGATGGCGACCCGACACAGCGCGGAGCACCCCTTCGAGCCGTTCGTACGCCGACGGGTGGGCCGAGTAGTCGAGGTTGCGGACCGCTTTGGCGTCGTCGTGGTCGCGGACCGTACCGACGAACAGCACGACCCCGCCGGCGGAGTCGCCGGACACGGCGTCCAGCACCTCCTGCACGTCGAGGGGGGTCTCCCGGATCTCGCACAACCGCACGTCCACGGGCGCGAGCCTACGCCGGAGAGCCGGCCGGCACTCGACCGTCGGACGCCGTTGCCCGCGGCGGTAACTTGGTGCCCATGAACGACGACCCCGAGGGCGACGGCGGCAACGAGCAGCCCAACCCGTTCAAGGGCACACCGTTCGAGCAGATGTTCGCGGCGTTCGGGGGCGGCGCAGGGCTCGGCGGGTTCGGTGGCCCTGGCGGCATGCCCGATCTGAGCGCCCTGATGAGCCAGATGCAGGCGATGATGCAGCCGCACGAAGGCGCGGTGAACTGGAACCTCGCCAAGGACGTCGCCCGACGCACGGTCGCCCAGCAGGTCGATCCCAGCGTCTCGAGTGCCGAGCAGGCCCGCATAGCCGACGCGCTGCACCTGGCCGACACCTGGCTCGACGCGGTCACCGACCTGCCCAGCGGCGTGAGCACCACCGCCGGCTGGAGCCGCGCCGAGTGGGTCGAGCAGACCGTCCCCACGTGGCAGAAGCTCGTCGAGCCGATCGCCGAGCACGTCGTCGGCGCGCTGGCCGAAGCGCTGCCTGCCGAGGCCAAGGCGATGGCAGGGCCGTTCCTGTCCCTGATCGGTCAGGCCGGCGGCGCGATGTTCGGCACGCAGGTCGGTCAGGCGCTCGGCGGCCTCGCCGGCGAGGTGCTCAGCGCCTCGGAGATCGGGCTGCCGCTGGCACCCGTCGGCCGCGCCGCGCTCGTGCCGGCCAACGTCGAAGCATTCGCCGAGGGCCTGGACGTCTCCGCCGACGACGTACGTCTCTATCTCGCGCTGCGCGAGGCTGCCCACCAGCGGCTGTTCGCGCATGTCCCGTGGCTCGGCGCGCACCTGCTCGCGGCCGTCGAGGACTTCGGGCGGGGCACCACGATCGACATCGGCCGCATCGAGTCGCAGCTGTCCAACGTCGACCCGATGAACCCCGCCGCGTTGCAGGAGGCCTTGGAGGGCGGCCTCTTCGAGCCCCGCAAGACCCCCGCCCAGGACGCCGCGCTGCTGCGACTGGAGACGATGCTCGCGCTCGTCGAGGGCTGGGTCGACGAGGTCGTCGACCAGGCCGCCCGCGACCGCATGCCCACCCACGCCAAGCTCCAAGAAGTCGTACGCCGCCGGCGGGCCGCGGGCGGTCCGGCCGAGGACGCGTTCGCCGCACTCGTCGGGCTCCAGCTGCGGCCCCGCCGGCTGCGCGACGCCGCGACGCTGTGGGGCAGCCTGCGTGCGCGCAAGGGCGCCGACGTCCGCGACGGCGTGTGGTCCCACCCCGACCTGATGCCGACCTCGACCGACCTGGACGACCCGCTCGGCTTCCACGCCGATCCCGAGGTCGACGTGGCGAGCGACGACTTCGACGCCGCG
>JBHWSH010000162.1:0-4553 GCA_043427135.1 Marmoricola sp.
CCTTCTCGCCGAATGCATCGCCGCCTGCGTCCAGTGCGCCCAGGCGTGCACCGCCTGCGCTGACGCGTGTCTGTCGGAGGAGATGGTCGCTGAGCTGACCAAGTGCATCCGCACCGACCTGGACTGCGCCGACATGTGTGCGACGACCGGTCGGGTGCTGTCCCGGCACACCGGGTACGACGCGAACCTCACCCGGGCGGTGCTGCAGGCGTGTGCCCAGGTCTGCAAGTCCTGCGGCGACGAGTGCTCAAAGCACGCGGAGATGCACGAGCACTGCCGAATCTGCGCCGAGGCCTGTCGCCGCTGCGAGGACGCATGCAACCGGGTCCTTGCGGCCATCGGCTGATCGGCGCGCCGCCTTCAGAAAGCGCCCGGCTGGGCGGGCAGCCGCACGGTGAACGTCGACCCGCGCCCCGGACCGGCGCTGTCGGCGGTGATCCGGCCGCCGTGGGCCTCGACCAGCGCCCTGGCGATGCTCAGGCCGATCCCGGAGCCGCCGTGGCCCCGGTCCCGCGCGGTGTCGGCACGGTAGAAGCGGTCGAACACGTGGGGCAGGTGCTCAGCGGCGATACCGTCACCGGAGTCGGCGACGGCGTACTCCACCAGGTGGTCGACCGCGCGGCAACTGACGCTGACTGTGCCGCCGGCCGGCGTGTGGCGTAACGCGTTGTCCAGCAGGTTGGTGAGCACCTGGCCGATCCGGTCCGGATCGGCCCACACCGGCGCCGGGTCGAGGGTCTCGCGCAGGGTGACCCCCTTCGCGGCGTACCGCTCCTGGGCCGCCGCCAACGCCGTGCGCGCGACGGCCGCCGCGTCGACGGTGCGGCGATGGATCTGCAGCTTGCCCTCCTCGGCGCGCGAGACCGCGGAGATGTCCTCGGCGAGACGGCGCAGCCGTCCGGTGCTGGAGCGGATCACCGCCAGTGTCGGGGCGTCCAGATCCCGGACCCCGTCCTCGACCGCTTCCAGATACGCCTCGACGGACGCCAACGGGGTCCGCATCTCGTGGGCCAGGTCCGCGAGCAGCCGCCGCCGGGTGACCTCCACCGACTCCAGCTGCGCGGCCAAGGCGTTGTAACCGTCGGCGAGAGTGTCGAACTCGGCTCCCAGACCGGGGGAGGGCACCCGGGTGCCCAGCCGGCCGGCCGCGATCCCCGCTGCCGCCGCTGTCACGGTGCCGACGGAGCGTTGCACGCGTCGGCTGAAATACCACGACACCGCGAGGGCGGCTGCCACGGCGGCGGCGAGCGCGACGGTCAGCGACAACAGCAGCGCGGACCCGAAGGCTTCGTCTATGTGGGCGGTTTCCGAGGCGGTGTGCGTGTCGCCGGCCTGGGCCAGATGGTCGTGGAACAGCCCCGGCGCCACCGCCGAGGCGACCAACCACGTGGTCAGCGCCCCAGCGAGGAGGACCAGGGCCTGAGCCACCATGAGACGCGCCGCGAACCCCCGACTGCGGCCGGAGACAGGCCCGTTCGGCGACGCGGCGCTGGCGTCGACGGTCATAGCTGTCCGGTTCCCATCCGGTAGCCAACGCCACGCACCGTCCGGATGAACCGCGGCTGTGCGGCGTCGTCCCCGAGCTTGCGGCGCAGATGGCCGATGTGCACGTCGACCAGATGTACGTCGCCCACCCAGGTCGCGCCCCAGACTGCCTCGATCAGCTGCGCGCGGCTGAACGCCATCTGCGGTCGCCCCGACAGGGTTGCCAGCAGGTCGAACTCGGTTCGGGTCAGCGCCACCGGTTCCCCGTCCAGCCAGACGTCGCGGCCGACCGGGTCGACGGTCAACGGGCCGAACCGGCGGGAGATCTCGGGCGTCGTGTCGTGGGGGCCGCCTGCCTGGGAGGCGCGGGGCCGACGCAGCATCGCCTGGATCCTGGCCATCAGCTCCCGTGGCGAGAACGGCTTGGTCAGGTAGTCGTCGGCGCCCACCGACAGCCCGATCAGGGTGTCGACCTCCTCGCTCCGCGCAGTCAACATCACCACGTATGCGTCGGAGAACGTGCGCACCTGGCGGCAGACCTCGATGCCGTCGAGGCCGGGTAGCCCCAGGTCGAGCACGATGACGTCCGGATCCACCTCCCGCGCGGTGCGCACCGCCTGGGTGCCGTCGTGGGTGACCGTGACCTCGAACCCAGCGCGCTCCAGGTAGCTGGCCACGAGGCTGGCCAGGGGCGGCTCGTCCTCCACGACCAGCGCCCGACGCCCGGCGCCGTCGGGCGTGAGGTGACCGTGGCCAGGCGCGGTTGGGTGTTGTGCCATGGACACATGGTGGCAGCCCCCGTCGACCAGTGCGGCCGGTCGAGACTGCGGGCCGAAGTGTTCTTCAGCGAACCTTCACACGATCGCGACCGCATCGGTGAGGTGGGTCGATGAAAGTAGGCGGGAGACTTCCGAAGAGTGTGAAGGAGCTGAGGACGATGATGGGCTGGTACCACGACGGCATGGGCTGGGGCGGCTGGCTGCTGATGACACTGGCCATGGTGGCGTTCTGGGCGCTGGTGGTGTTCGCGGTCGTCGCTCTCTTCCGCGACACCGATCCGCGCATGGACCCTCGCACCCCCGAGCAGATCCTCGACGATCGGTTCGCCCGCGGCGAGATCGAGGAGTTCGAGTACCAGGCCCGCCGCAACGCCTTGCATGCCAACCACGCCGGGTCGCAGCCTGCCGGCACACTCAGGTTGCCGTGAACGGCGTGATCGACGGCGGCATCGTGTCGGCGCCCGACCTCGCACAGGACGACCGCGGGCACGAGGGCCTCCATGACCATCACCGCGGCGCGAGACCTGCAGGCGGCCTTACCCGCCCTGGTCGCCGTGGTGGCTGGTCGGGCATCCGCGACGCGCTCAGCGCCGTCGTCGGCGCAGCCTTGGGGCTGCTGCCGCACCTGCTGCACCACGTCTCGCTGTTCGCCGGTGCCTTGGTGATCACCGGCGCCGCGGGCAACCTCCTGTTCGGGGCACTGGGGCTGCTGTTGTCGGTGCCGCTGCTGCGACGCCTCTACCGGCGGTTCGGCACCTGGAAAGCACCGGCCCTGGCCCTCGCCGTGTTTGCCGCGATGTTCTCCCTCTCGACGTTGGTGATCGGACCCGCGTTGAGCGGCAACGAGCCCGGCGCGACCCCCACCCCGCCATCGTCGGGGACCCCGGAGCCTGGCGCCCCCTCCGGCAGCCTGGACCATGACGGACACCACGGCGGCTGAATCGACCGACACAGGCGAGGTCACAGCGATGGGGACCCAGCACATTGCGTTCGTGGTGACCTTGGGCAACCAGAGGCGCAAGCCCGGGCTTGATGACGGGACATCCTTGGAGGGCATATGGCACACGATCCAGTTCACAGCAACGACCCTGTAAGTGAGCCTGCCGGCGCAGACGACGATGGGCACGCGTTCTCCGGCGACCACGCTCACGGTGTAAGCCACGGTCATGCCGGTCACGGTGACGCTGGCCGTGGCGGCGGCCGAGAGGGAGATGGTGGCCACGGCCAGCACGCGCATGGCGGCAAGCACGCCGGGCACGACACCGAGCAGTTCCGTCGTCGGTTCTGGTGGAGCCTGCTGCTGACCGTGCCGGTCGTGGCCACCAGTGGCATGGTCATGGACTGGTTCGGCTACGAGCTCGATTTCCCCGGCGTGGAGTTGGTAGGTCCGGTCCTGGGGTCGGTGATCTTCTTCTGGGGTGGCTGGCCGTTCCTGGAGGGCGGCTGGCGCGAGCTCAAGGAACGCAAGCCGGGGATGATGTTGTTGATCTCGATGGCCATCATCGTCGCCTACGTGGCGTCGATGGCGACTTCGCTCGGCTGGTTCGACCTGGACTTCTGGTGGGAGCTTGCCGCGTTGGTGACGATCATGCTGCTCGGCCACTGGCAGGAGATGAGGGCGCTCGGCCAGGCTCAGGACGCCGTCGCCGCGCTGGCCGAGCTGCTTCCCGACGAGGCCGAACGAGTGGGACCGGACGGATCGATCGAGTCCGTGGCCATCGAGGACCTGCTGGCCGGGGACGTCGTGCTGGTCCGCTCCGGTGCCCGGGTGCCCGCAGATGGCGAGATCGTCGAGGGGGCCGCTGAGCTCAACGAGGCGATGATCACCGGCGAATCGAAACCGGTCGCCAAGGACGTCGGGGACCGGGTGGTGGCCGGTACCGTGTCGACTGACTCGGCGATCCGGGTCCGGGTCGATGCGGTGGGGGAGGACACGACGCTGGCCGGGATCCAGCGACTGGTATCGGAGGCGCAAGCCTCGCAGTCCCGCACGCAGGTGCTGGCGGATCGGGCCGCTGCCCTGCTGTTCTATGTGGCCACCGGAGTGGCTGCCATTACCGCCGTCGTGTGGTTCCTACTCGGTGATAGCGACGAGGCCGTCACCCGGGTCGTCACCGTGCTCGTGATCTCATGTCCGCACGCCCTCGGCTTGGCCATCCCCTTGACCACGTCGATCTCCTCGGCCGTCGCAGCCCGTAATGGCATCCTGATCAAGGACCGGCTCGCCCTGGAGCAGAGCCGCACCGTCGACGCGATCTTGTTCGACAAGACGGGCACCCTCACCACACC
>JBHWSH010000163.1:0-2719 GCA_043427135.1 Marmoricola sp.
GCGCGCCCACCATCGGCCGCCGTCGTCGCGCATGGTGCAGGTGCCGTCGAACTTCCGGGTGGGTGTGCCTTCGCCGGCGAGCACCCACTCACAACCGGGGGTGACGTCGGTGGTGACGAAGCGGCGGTCGTCCGGGTCGCGCTGGTAGAGGGTGGGGATCTTCTTCACGGGGTCTCCTTGCGTTCTGGGCAGGCTCGGGCGATCGAGCGCATGGTGTGGCGGGTGACGCGGCGTCCGTGGTGGGCGCGGCCGAGGCGGTGGGCGAGCATGGCGGCGACGGCGCGATGGTGGTGGCAGAGGGTCGGCTCGCTCATGCGTCCTCCTTGCGGCGCTCGCCGTCCCACACCTGGTCGAAGCGACAGTGTGGGCAACGGGTCGCCCGGAGCCGGTGGGTCAGGGGCCCGATGCGGCGTCCACTGCGCCTGCCGAAGATGTGCGCGACGCCTTCGATCGAAACGGTCCCGGTCGAGACGAAGGGGGTGCCGGTACGCCCGCAGGCCGGGCATGGCTCGGGCTTGGGCGGCGGGCAGATGAAGACGCTGTCTCGTTCCCAGGCGGACCATTGCACGGGGTGCCCGTCCCACTTCGGCGGCAGGTCGTGCTCGTGGGTGAGGTCGAGCAGGTCTCTCATTCGTCCCCCTTGAGTCCCCGCCGCAGTTCGTCCATGGCGTCGTCGGATCGCTGCTGGGGTGTGCGCGTGTCGGGCTCCCACGGACCGACGAGGCGGCGCTCGCGGATCCACGTGCCGGTGTCGAGCACATGCTGGATCTCAACTCGGCTATACGGGGAGGCCGCTCGCGCTCGCTCGTCCCACTTGAACCCCGCCATCACCTTCGCCCGCTCGTCGGCGCGGATCACTTCGTCGCGGGCGCGGATGAAGTCAGCGATGATGCCCGCCTCGTGGGCCGGAAAGTCCTCGGTGAGGACGCCGTGCGTGTAGCAACCGGACCCGCCCACCATGCTCGTGTGCTCGCATGCGTAGATCGCCTGCTGCACATTCGCGGCAACCTCATCGGGCGTCTGCATTCGACTCACCCGCCTCTCGCTCGATCTGGTCGGCGCGGCCGTAGAGCAGCGCCTTGATGTCGCTCACCCTGTAGGTGCGGGTGTGGTCAAGACCGTGCGCCGCCTTCCGCAGCGCCTTCGCAACGACCTCGGCGTCACGAGCGCGGATGAACTCCGCTGCTCCTTGGGCGACCACGCAGGTGGCGTTGTCCGACCGGATGATCGAGTGATGACGGACGCACCGGCCCTCCCAGAGATGGTGGAGGCACGCTCCCATGATCCGAGAGACCGTCTCCTCAGGCGTCTGCATCCGACTCACTCGCCCCTCGCTCGAGGCGATAAGGCGGTCCGTGCTCACCATGTCGCGGGGCGAGCCGTACATGCCCCGGTGCCACGTTGGGTCTTCGGCCAGCGCCTCGATCCCACCCCGCAGCCGCTCGGCCTCGGCCCGGGCCTCGTCCCGCTCACGGGTCAGCCGTTCGACCGCAGCCAGTGCCTCCTGCCCGGTGATCCGCGACCCGAGCGGGATGCCGAGGGCCTTGCCGAGTTCCTGCAGGCCGTCGAGGACGGGCAGCGCCTCGTCCTTCCACCGACGCAGACGCTCGACCTCGGCGTGCGCGTCCCGGCAGACGGTCGCGCCGACGGGGCAGGAGCCGCTCATCGGTCGCTCACCTCGTGCTCGTATATGTGGTACTCGTCGCCACCAGGGTCGGTCCCGACGAGGTAGTCCTGGGGGTCGAAGATGGAGTTGCGGTGCTCCCACGTCAACGAATGGCCGACGTAGTCCTGCGCTTCCCGCTGGGCACCCTCCTGGGTCCGGGCCAAGGCCACGAGGGACGGCTCTTCGAACCTCGCCCGCTCCATGACGACCCATACGCGGTCGACGCTCACCGTCCGGCCTCCTCGTGAACGACGAGCGTGAACGACGAGAGGGGCGCGACAAGTCGCCTCGTACGGCCTCCGGGTTCCCTCACGGTGGCATCGACGTGCCGGTAGCCTCGGATCCCCCGGAAGCCATGCACCTCCAGCACCCGGTCACGAGGCTCTCCGCCGATCGAGTCCTTCGTGTAGGCGGAGACGCGCTGCCCGGTCATCGCTCCTCCCTGAGGATCGCGTCGGCCACGGTGTGGGGCTCGTGCGTGTCAGGCCACACCTCGCCGTAGTCGCTCGCCTCAGCAGTGTGGTCGAGCCAGTCGGCGAGGGCGAGCGCGACGGGCGGGTGCATCATGGCGATGTAGGCGGCGGCGTATCCGTCGTGTGAGTCGTAAGCGCCAGTCATCACCGGGTGGCCGGTCTCACTGGATCGCACCTCGACGTCAGTGGGGCCATCGACGATGTTCCCCCTCTCGGAGTAGACCCACGGCCCACCAGGAGCAGCCCCGGCCCGCTCCCGAAGGAGCGCAGCCGCCTCACGCAGTCGTGTCGCGCTCATCGCCCGGCCTCCTCGGCGTCACGGACCACGGCCCAGCCGATGGCCTGGAGCGAGCGGAGCATGTCCCGCGCTTCGGGCAGGCCCGGCAGCGGGTCAGGGCGCTCGCCGTCGCCCAGGCGGGGGATGCTCCACGACGCCTCACGCAGCGCAGCCACGGCGTCGTCATCGGGGTCGGGCAGGTCGTCGCGGTGGACGAAGAAGCGGTGGGGGTTGACCATGTCGCCCCGCACCCACTCCTGCCGCACCCGTGCTTCGTAGAGCACGGCGCCAAGGTTGTCCACC
>JBHWSH010000164.1:0-15045 GCA_043427135.1 Marmoricola sp.
ATTCTTCAGTCATCCAGTGACTGAGAACGACCCCGTAAGCGTTCGAGTCAGCGCCGGATCTTCAACTTCAGCGTCCTGCTCGTGGAGGTCGCCGCGACTTTGCTGCCGAGGTACGACGCGACCAGGCGGTGGGTGCCGGACTTCAGTCCGGTGACCGTCGCCGTGGCTGTCCCGTCGACCAGTTTCACCGTACGCAGGACTTTGCGCCCCCTGCTGATCGCGACCTTGCCGACCGGGGTCAACCCGGCCGCCTTGACGGTGACGATCACGGTCGGCTTGGTGGACCGACGCTTCTTGGCGAGAGCCGTCCTGGTTGGCGCTGGTGCGACGCGTACGCCGGCCGCCGTGGCCGTCGCGTCGTGCGATCGCGCAGTCGATGCGGTGATGACGGCACTGATGACGCGGCCGACGTGGTCCGGCAGGAGCGTGAACGAGGCCCCGTCACCGGGCATCGCTACACCGTCGAGCATCCAGGCGCGGCCAATCGTGAGTCGGCGCCCCGCGGGGTCCCAGTCGCCGTCGCTCAGGCTCACGGTGCCACCGACGACAGCAGGACCGGTGATGACCGGAGGTGAGAGAAGCGTCGCCGGCGGCAGGAGCATGACGACCGGAGGGAGGACGAGGTCACCTGCGACCAGTACTTCGTCCTTGATCGACGGCGCGAACACGCCGGCGACGTCCTCGAACGTAATCCGATAGGTGCCGGCAGCCAAGTGCAGTTCGTAGGTTCCGCCGTAGGTCAGAGAGGACGCCACGATCTCGCCCGCGTGGGTCGTGGCGGTGACCTGGATGTTGTCCAAGGGGCCGCCCAGCGGCCTCTGGACCGTGCCGGAGACGAGGAGATCGGCGGCTTCGAGGAGGCTGTCGGTGTCAACCGTGCCGGCTCCGGGGGCGGAGGCGCCGGTCTGGGCGGTGGCAACGGCGGCGGTGCCAGGCAACAGTACGGCGGCACTGGCGACAGCGAGGAGCGGGCGAACCTTCATGTGGGTCTCTTCTCGAGAAGTTGCTGCGTCACCAGTAGTTGTCGGTGACCGCGGCCGGCAACTGAAGGTTAGAGCTCGAACTTGTCGCGCGGAGGAACAACGCCGAAGGCGGTCGCGATCCGGAGATCTCGACCGCCTTCGGTGCGTAGAGCTGGGCTCAGTCGCGCAGCGTTTCCTCGATGGCGCTGTGCCGGCCGTCGAACTGGTGACCGTCGACCGGGGTGCCGTCGAGCTCGTGGTGACCGACGCCCCCGGGGTCGATGGTGTCGAGCTCGTGAGCGGCGTGGGCCTGGGCCGCCTCCAGCTCCGCACGGGTCGGCTTCTGGATATTGGAGCCGAACCAGTACTTCGACATCCGGTGGCGCAGCTTCATGAGCCCGACCTTGCGGGCGGCCACGCCGTTCATGTCCTCCTCGGCCGGCGGCGGCACGATCTGGTCGCGGTCGCGCGCCGTGAGGGTGTAGGCCTCCGCCTGGGAAACCGGCAGGTGCTTCTCGGCGTACGCCCCGTCGGGCGAGCGCATGATGACGCCGGTCTCGTAGCCGTGGAGCAGCCGGTCCTCGTCCGCCCGCTGCAGGGAGATGCACCAGCGACGCGTGATCCAGAACGCCAGCGGAGGCAGGACGAACACCGCTGCCCGCAGGAAGTAGGTGATCGAGTTCAGGTCGAGTTGGAAGATCACCGCGAGGATGTCGTTGCCGCCGCCGGCCCACAGCAGGCCGTAGAGGGTCATCATCGCAACCAGGAACGCCGTGCGGTTGGGGGCGTTGCGCGGACGCTGCAGCAAGTGGTGCTCCCGCTTGTCCCCGGTCAGCCACTGCTCGATGAACGGGTACATCAGCACGCCCGCCAGGATGGCGATCGGGACGATCTGCCCCGGGATCATGACGTTCCAACTGATCGTGAACCCGAGAATCTCGGTCTCCCAGCCGGGGAAGATCCGCATGAGGCCTTCGGCCACGCCCATGTACCAGTCGGGTTGGGATCCCGCCGTGACTTCGGCTGGGTTGTACGGGCCGTAGCGCCACAGCGGGTTGATCGAGAGCAGCCCGCCCATGAGCGCGGTCACGCCGAAGACGATGAAGAAGTAGCCGCCGGCCTTGGCGGCGTAGATCGGCATCATCGGGTAGCCGACGACGTTGTCGTTGGTGCGGCCGGGGCCGGGCCACTGGGTGTGCTTCTGCCACACCAGCAGCATCATGTGCGCGCCGATGAGCGCCAGGATGAGCGCAGGGAGCAGCAGCACGTGGGCGATGTAGAGCCGCGAGATGATCACATCCCCGGGGAACTCGCCGCCGAAGATGAAGAACGACATGTAGGTGCCCACGACCGGAGTGGCCTTGATCAGGCCGTCGGCGATCCGCAGGCCGGTGCCGGAGAGCAGGTCGTCGGGAAGCGAGTAGCCGGTGAAGCCCGCCAGGATGCCGAGAAGGATGAGTACGCCGCCGATCATCCAGTTCAGCTCGCGCGGCTTGCGGAACGCGCCGGTGAGGAACACGCGCATCAGGTGCACGAACATGGAGGCGATGAAGAGCATCGCCGCCCAGTGGTGCATCTGGCGCATCAGCAGCCCGCCGCGGACGTCGAGCGAGATGTCCAGCGTCGAGGCGTAGGCCTCGGACATGTGCAGGCCGCGGTACTGCTCGTAGGAGCCGTCGTAGATGACCTCGGCCATGCTGGGCTTGAACCAGAAGGTGAGGAAGACGCCGGTGAGGAGCAGTACGACGAAGCTCCAGAGAGCGATCTCGCCGAGCATGAAGGACCAGTGGTCCGGGAACACCTTGCGGATGTTCTTCTTCGCCAACCCGGCGATGCCGACGCGCTCGTCGAGCCAGTTGGCGACCCCGCCGGCCTTGCTGGGCTTGGTCGGCTGGTTGGCGGTCTTGGCGGTGGTGGTGGTCGCAGACATCAGCCACGCTCCCAGTAGCTCGGGCCCACGGGCTCGTCGAAGTCGTCGGTCGCGATGAGATAGCCCTCGTCGTCCAGCGCGATCGGCAGCTGCGGCAGCGCACGCGCGGCGGGGCCGAAGACGACCTTGCCGTTGTCGGCGAGGTCGAAGGTGGACTGGTGGCAGGGGCACAGCAGGTGGTGGGTCTGCTGCTCCCACAGTGAGATCGGGCAGCCCACGTGGGTGCAGATCTTGGAATAGGCGAGGATGCCCTCGACCCCCCAGTTCTCGCGCCCCTCCCAGGGGGTGATGTCGTCGGGCTCCATCCGGACGACGATGATCGCCGCCTTGCCCTTCTCGATCAGCTGGTCGTGGCCCTCGATGGTCTCTTCGCCGTAGGGCTCACCGTTGTAAAAGATCTCCGGCTCGGCGTTGACGAGCTGGCCGATCTCGATCCACTCAGGGCGGATGGGGGTGCCGCTGACGTCGTTGACCACGCGCATGCCCTCGCGCCACACGGTCTTCTCGAGTACGTCGCCGGGCAGCGGGCCGAGGTCGCGCAGGGAGACGATCGCCGGGAGGGCGAGCGCACCGAGCGCGCCGAGCAGCGAGTTGCGGATCAGCGGACGGCGCGCGATGCCGGTGTCGTCGGTGCCCGCGCCGAGAGCGGCCAGCGCCTCCTCGCGGTCTGCGTCGCTGGACCGCACCGGGTGACGCATCTCGACCATCTCCTGGTCGTTCATCAGCTTGCGCGACCACTGGATGGCGCCGATGCCGATGAAGAGCAGCGCCAGCCCCAGAGTCAGGCCGAGGGTGACGTTGGAGGCACCCATGCCGAGGATCAGGTCGGGCTCGGCCCCGATGTCGAAGGAGAAGTACGCGACGCAGAACAGGATCGCCAGCACACTGGAAAGCCCGAAGAACGTGGCGATCTGACGCTCGGCCCGCTTCTCCGCCTTGGGGTCGACGTCGGTGGGTCGGGGGTAATGGGCCGGCAGCCCGGGGTCCGCGACCGGATCGCCGTCGACGGGGGCGAGCCCGTCGTGCGATCCGCTCCGGTGGACGACGTCGCTCACGCCTGAGTTCCCTTCTTGGTCGTGCGGGCGGTGTGCGAGGCGATCCAGACGGCGAAGCCGACCAGAGAGCCGATGCCCACGATCCAGGCGAACATGCCCTCGCTGACCGGACCGAAGGAGCCCATCGTGGAGCCGCCGTACTTGGGCATCTCCTCGAGGCTCTTGAGGTAGGCGATGATGTCGCGCTTCTCGTCGGGGCGGAGCACCTCGTCGCTGAAGACCGGCATCTGCTGCGGGCCGGTGATCATGGCCTCGTAGATGTGGCGCGGCTCGACACCCATGACGGTGGGGGCGTAGCGACCGGACGGCAGGGCGCCGCCGGTGCCCGCGAAGTTGTGGCACGCGGTGCAGTTGGTGCGGAAGAACTGGCCGCCGCGGGCGATCGCCTCGGTGCGCTCGGACTCCTCGATCGTCTCGGGGTCGTAAGCCTCCCGCTCCGGGATGGCGGGGCCGGGACCCAGCGAGGCGACGTACGCCGCCATGGCCGCGGTCTCCTCCTCGTCGTACACCGGTGCCTTGGCCGGCGCTTGGGCGCCGGGCGCGGCCATCGGCATCCGGCCGGTGGAGACCTGGAAGTCGACCGCCGCTGCGCCGACACCGACCAGGGAGGGACCGTACTGGGTGCCGTCCTTGGTGACGATGCCTTCGCCGTTCTGCCCGTGGCAGGACGAGCAGCCCACGAGGAACAGAGCGCGGCCCTGTTCGACGACGTCGGTGCTGGCGGCCTGGTCCTGGGCGGAGGCGGGCGCGAGAGCGGTGTAGAAGCCGCCGGTCACCAGCAGGCCCAGCAGCAGGACGACGGGGCCGGCCAGCCGGCTGCGCCGCTTGGCTGAAAGTCGGGCGGTCAGGAGTCGCACAGGTTGGTCCCTCGTTATCCGTCTACTCGGGTTCGGCCGGGAAAGCTGGTCGGATGGGTCACTGCAGGAGGTAGATGCAGGCGAACAGAGCGATCCACACGACGTCGACGAAGTGCCAGTAGTAGGACACGACGATGGCGGTGACGGCCTGTTCGTGGGTGAACTTGCGGGCCAGATAGGTCCGTCCGAGGACGAACAAGAAAGCCAGGAGTCCTCCGGCGACGTGGATGCCGTGGATGCCGGTGGAGAGGTAGAAGATCGAGCCGTAGGCGGAGTCGGCGATCGTCATGCCCTTGTGGATGAGCTCGGCGTACTCGAGGGCCTGGCCGCCGATGAAGAAGGCGCCCATGATGTAGGTCAGCGCGAACCACTCGCGCAGGCCCCAGCGCTTGACGTCGAACAGCCCGCCCGTGCGCCCGACCTGGCCTCGCTCGGCGGCGAAGACGCCGAACTGGCAGGCGAAGGACGACAGCACCAGCACCGAGGTGTTGAACGTCGAGAACGGCACGTTGAGCAGTGCCGTCTGCTCCTCCCACAGCTGCGGGGAGACCGCGCGGATCGTGAAGTACGCCGCGAACAGCGCAGCGAAGAACATCAGCTCCGACGACAGCCACACGATCGTGCCGATGCTGACCATGCTCGGACGGTCGTGGTGCCCGTGCAGTCGGGACGCGGGGATCACAGCAGATGAAGTCGCCACGGGCGCCATTATGTCTGTACTTCTGCTCGATGCCACCACGCCCCCCGGCGATTGGCCGTCATCTGGGCCACATTCGCCTGCTTCCGGCTCGGAACTGGCCTTGACCGGGCCTATGTTGGAGAGGTGTTGGCTCATTTCGGCGGCAACTCCCCGGAGCATCTCGCCGGCCTGCCTCCGTTCGACTTGTCCCGAATCATCACCGAATGGGGTGTCAACCCCTGGCTGACCGTGCTGAGCGTGTGGGTGGCGGGGGCCTATCTGGTCGGGGTGTGGCTGCTGCGCTCGCGCGGGGACAGCTGGCCGGTCGGTCGCACCATCTGCTTCGTCGTGCTCGGGATGGGCTCGTTCTACGTCGTCACCTCCAGCGGCATCGCGGCGTACGACACGGTGCTGCTGAGTGTGCACATGGTCCAGCACATGGTGCTGTCGATGTTCACGCCCATGATGCTCGCGTTGGGCGCGCCGGTGACCCTGGCGCTGCGGGTGCTGCCGACCAAACCGAAGCGCTGGCTGCTCGCGGTGCTGCACTCGCGCGTGGTCAAGGTGCTGTCGTTCCCGCCGCTCACGTTCCTGCTGTTCGTGCTGAGCCCGTGGGCGCTCTACTTCACCTCGTGGTACGACGCGAGCCTCTCCTCGACGTACGTGCACGAGATGATGCACGTCCACCTGGTGGCGGTCGGCTCGCTGTTCCTGTGGCCGCTGGTCGGGGTCGACCCGGTCCCCGGACGCGTCAGCTACCCCTTCCGGATGATGCTGCTGGTGATGACGCTGCCGTTCCACGCCTTCCTCGGCATCACGATCATGGACCAGGAGAAGATCCTCGGCGAGGAGTGGTACTCCGCGCTGCCGCTGGACTGGTTGCCGGACGCCGCGGACGATCAGCACGTCGCAGGCGCGATCCTGTGGGGCAGCGGCGACCTGATCGCGATCGGATTCTTCCTGGTGCTGTTCGCCCAGTGGGTGCGCTCCTCGATGAAGGAGGCCGCCCGGGAGGACCGTCGTCTGGACCGCCTAGAGCGGGCCCAGGAGCGGGAGAGGGCGGCAGCCCACACCCGGCCCGGAGTCGAGTAGCGCGGGGTAGCATCGCGTCCGTGACCGAAGCCTCCGCAGCCTCAGCCCCGAAGCCGTTGCGCGTCCTGGTCTACAGCGACGACCCCACCACGCGCGAGCAGGTGATGCTCGCGCTGGGCAGCCGGCCGCACCCTGACCTGCCGCGGGTCGAGTACATCGAGGTCGCGACCGAGCCAGTCGTCGTCCAGCACTTCGACGCAGGCACCCTCGACCTGGCGATCCTCGACGGCGAGGCCGTCCCCGCTGGAGGCATGGGCATCGCGAAGCAGATGAAGGACGAGATCTTCAACTGCCCGCCGATCATCGTCCTGACCGGCCGAGCCGACGACGCCTGGCTGGCGACGTGGTCGCGGGCCGAGGCCGCAGTGCCGCGCCCGCTCGACCCGATGCTGCTCGCCGACACCGTCATCCGGGTCGTGCGCGAGCGGATGGCGGTCTCCTCCACCAGCTGAGCCCCGGCCGGTCGGCTGCGCAGCCTGCGGCATGATCGGGCCCATGACGTCGCACAGCTGGCCCGAGGTCCTCAGCGCGCTCATCGCCCGCACCGACCTGACCGGGTCGCAGGCGACGTGGGCCATGGACCAGGTGCTGTCCGGGGAGGCGAGCCCGGTGCAGATCGCCGGCTTCGCGGTCGCGCTGCGGGCCAAGGGCGAGACGATCGAGGAGCTCGCTGGTCTGGTCGCGGCGATGTACGAGCACGCAGTTCCGCTGTCGCTGGAGGGTCGCTGGCTCGACATCGTCGGCACCGGAGGAGACCGTTCGATGTCGGTGAACATCTCCACGATGGCCTCGATCGTCGCCGCCGGGGCCGGTGCACCCGTCGTCAAGCACGGCAACCGGTCGGCGTCCTCGAAGTCGGGCTCCGCGGACGTGCTGGAGGCGCTCGGCGTACGCCTCGACGTACGGCCTGAACGGGTGGCGGAGATGGCGTCGCGCTGCGGGGTGGCGTTCTGCTTCGCACCTGCGTTCCATCCGGCACTGCGGCACGCGGCCGTCCCGCGACGTGAGCTCGGGGTGGGCACGACGTTCAACTTCTTGGGGCCATTGGCGAACCCGGCAAGGCCGGCGGCGCAGGCGATCGGCTGCGCGGACCTGCGGATGGCGCCCCTGATGGCCGGGGTGTACGCCGCTCGAGGTGTCGACGCCTGGGTCTTTCGCGGAGACGACGGGCTCGACGAGCTCACCACCACGACGACGTCGCAGGTGTGGGCGGTGCGGGACGACTCGGTCAGCACCTTCACGGTGACCCCCGAGGACGTCGGGATCGAGCGCGGGACGCCGGAGGACCTGCGCGGTGGGGACGCTGCCCACAACGCCGACGTCGTACGCCGCGTGGTGGCGGGAGAGCCCGGTCCCATCCGCGACGCCGTACTCCTCAATGCCGGGGCCGCTCTGGCGGTTCACTCCGCGGGCCACTCGGACTCGGTCGAGGCGCTCCGTGTCGGCATCGAGCGGGCTGCGGAGTCCGTCGACTCCGGCAAAGCGGCAGCCGCGCTCGACGCCTGGGTCAATGCCAGCACCGCCCTCGCCGACCGCTGACCAGACCAGCTAGGAAACGGCATGTTGCAACAAGCGAGCAGCGACCCTCAAGTTGCCTGACCGCACTGCGAGGGGCGCTTCGGCGAATGCGTGAAGCCTTGAGCTCAGATGCATTCGGGCAGCCCTCGCTGCGCGCAGCCAACCGCGAGCTCGAAACTCGCCGGCGAGTTCTTCATAGAGGCGGTGTTCTTCCTCGAAGCGCCTACCGGACAGCGCGGCCTGGGTCGAAGCGCTGTCTGTATGGCGGCGGTAACGAAAGACGACATCGGGAAGCAGGAGCAGTTGCTCCCCTCGCAGGATGATGTCCATCAATAAGCGCAAGTCCAAAGTCACATCCAGGCCTTGCCTGAAGTCGACGGTACGCATGAGATCACGGTTCCAACACAAGGAAGGAAAGTAGGTGAAGTTGCCGTGCATCAGGATGGTCGCTAGATACTCACCGCCGACTACCCTCGGTTGCTTGCTTGTCGGCCGCAAGAGCGCTTTGACGCGATCTGGTAGCGGGCTGACCAGGTTCTCGTTGGTGTCGATGACCGAGACTGCTGGTTGCACGACCGCCACTTCGGGGTGGGCAGCGAGGGCACTTCTGACCACGCGCACGTAGTCAGGCATCATCATGTCGTCTTGACCCATGACGACGATGTGGCTGTGACGAGCCAAATCGAGACAGCGCTGGAAATTGCGGTTCAGGCCCAGATTCTCTGGATTGCGGGTGTAGCGAAGTCGCGGGTCAGGAATGCTCTTCAGCCAGCTCTCTATGCCGGGCCCTGGGCTCGCATCGTCCACGACAGTCAACTGCCATCCAGAGTCATCTTGAGCGAGCACGCTGCTGACTGCGGTGCGAATGTCATGGAGTTCGCCGAAAACCGGCATGAGGATCTCGAGTTCGGGCGCCCGACTCGTGTGGCCGTTCTGGATACGGCTGCTCATAGACTGGCCCGCCTTCGTACGTTCATCAAAGCTCCAGAACATACAAGTCGCCCTCGCGGCGGAACTCCAGGCGCGGATAATAGGGTGCCACCATGCCTGGCGGGGTCACGACTCGACGGAAACCGTTGTCGGTGAGCAGTCCGCTCTTGCGCCAGACGAACTCACCTGGGGAGAAGTCCCGATAGCGCGGGGTGACGTAGTCGAGGACGATCTGCGCGACGCCGTCACCCTCGTCCCGCAGAAGGACGACGCCGACGGTCTCGTCGCCGTGCAGGACCAGGTACGCATGATGGTCGGGCAGCGCGCCGTCCCACAGGAAGTCCGGCTGGAAGTGCAGGATGTCCGCACCGTGCACCCGGATGACGTGCCGCAGGTAGTCGTCGGTAGGGGAGACTTCGATGACCTCGAATGCCCGTTCGTCGTGTCGATCGCGCAGCAGCTTGTTGAGGAACCAGAGGTTGATCAGCGTCAGTGCCACATTCATCGCCACCATTGGCCAGACCTCGATGAGGCACGTTGAAGACTGCCAGCACCACACAGGCGACGAGATTGAGTACGCGGAAGCGCAGCACTCGGGCCTGCATGACCGAGAAGACCAACAGCGCTGATCCGGCCCAACCGAGTGTGTCCAGCCATCCCATCAGGCGAGGCTATCGCTCGCTTCGCAGGCGGTGTGCAATCACATCGAAGGCAATGTTGACTGCGTTGAGGTTGCTCTGCCCTTTGGCTTTCGAGTACGTGGTGTATTCGACGGTTACTGGGTGCTCAACGAATCGCAGCCCCAACTGCGCGACCTGAAACAGCATCTCGCTCGCGTGCGCCATCCCTGCCATCGTGATGGACATGCGGGAGGCCGCCTCCCGATCCAACACTCGGAGTCCATTGTGGGTGTCGCTCACTCTGATTCCGGCCGTGAGTCGCGTGAATGCCACGGCAGCCCGTAGAACCAGCCGCCTGGAACGGGGCACTTGCTCGGCACCGGATGCGTGCAGGAACCTGGATCCAAGCACCACGTTCGCCCCGGTACGACGCGCATGCTCAAGCATCGCGACGGCGTCAACGACGCGGTGCTGCCCGTCGGCATCGAAAGTGACGAGGTACCCGATCTCCGGCCGCTGCAGGGCCCAATCGAAACCTGTTTGCAACGCAGCGCCCTGGCCGAGGTTCACCGGGTGACGGACGACCGAGGCTCCCATGGCCGCCGCGATTCGTGCGCAGTCGTCGGTGCTGCCGTCGTCGACGCAAACGATCCGAGCGAAGGTGCCCCGGAGTTCGTGCAGGACCTGATGGATGACACCGGCCTCGTTGTGCATCGGCACGACGACGCAGACGTCCTGGTTGTCCATGTTCATAACGGTAGGAATGTTCGGGCAGTTGCGGACGGTTTTTGAGGAACTCGCTGGAGGAGCTTCCCTACGCTGATCGCATGACCCTGATCAAGTTGCTGCTGCTCTGCGGTGTGGCGGTCTTCGCCGTACTGGCCTATCGGAGCGGGGGTTCGGCGACACAGCGTGCTGTGTGGCGTATCGGCGCTTCGTTGGTGTTGGTTCTCGCGGTCGTCAGCGTGCTGCTCCCAGAGGTCGTCACCTCGGTGGCCAATGCCGTCGGGGTAGGTCGCGGTGCCGACCTTGTGCTGTACGTGCTAGCCATTGCGTTTCTGATCTCTGTGGTCACCCTTTTCCGCCGCTTGGCCGAGCTCGATCGACGTACTACCTCGCTGGTGCGCGAGATCGCCCTGCTCCGCGCGGACCGGGATCTTCCTGGACGAGGGGACTGACCACAGCGCCCATGTCCAGGCGGCGATCCCCGCGACGCAGATCAGGGTGAGGGTCGATGGATCGAGCGTGCGCCAGGCAGCGTCGCCCGCGAGTGGACTATTACGCAATTCCTTGGTGACTACTCCCCAGACTGACACGGTGTGCGCGATCGCCCAAAGGATGCTCCCAAGGAGCAGAACCGGGCCATACCAACGGGACCGGGATCGTCCTGCCCAGTTGTCCAAGGCTGCGGCGGCCAGGAGGATCGCACCCATCGAGAGGGGCCAGCCGTATCTGCCCTGCCAGATCGGGCCAGCCGTTTCATAAGTGACGACTTGGAGTACAACCGGTACGCACAATGCGAGAACGACCGTGGTCGCGAGCGCAGCCCTCTGGCGCTTTGCCGCGGCGAGCATTCCCAGGGCGAGCATCGCCCCGAGAACAACGAATGCGCAAGCGTAGACGATCGGAGCAGCTTGCTCGTTGCGAATGGGGAACGCTGCGACCGATTGCAGAAACCACACTGGGATGTGAGAAAGGGTCGACGGAACTGGCTTTCCCTGTGTGCTGAACTCCTCTAGTTCCAACGAGCCGATCCCGAACGTCCAAGCTGCCGCTGCGCCACCAGCGATCAGCATGATCGTGGCAGCCGAGGCGGCATGCTTCGGGTGCCTGCGGGCGAGCTCCCAAGCGTGCCTCGGTGTGATTGCGACCAGCCATGCCAAGCCGATGGAGGCTAGCCAGAGCGGCCCGAGCCCACGGAGACCCAGAAGTGGTGTCGCGAAGGCAGCGAGAGCGATGAGGAGCGGTCCCTGTCTGGGGCCGCCCTCGCGCAACGCGATGGCAGTCGACCAAACACCCAGTGCCGCTGCCATCTCGAGACCGTTGGGCGCCGCCACGGACGTCGAGTACATGAAGACGGGAGTAAGCGTCGCCACGACTCCCGCGAGGGGCCAGAACGTCCGACTCCATGACAGGGTTACCCAGGCTGCTGCTGCGATCAAAGTCGCACACAGCAGCGCGGCAACGATGCGCATCACATACAGCGAGTCGTTTCCACCGAATGGCTTTGCTGCGGTCCCGATGATCCAGTAGAAGACCGGGTTGTACCGGGCCGCCGCACTGGCTACCAGCGCCTTCTCATCTTCCGCGGAGCTCTCGAGGGGGGCGCAGTTGTGTCGACCGGTGTAGCCGTACGAGGTGCAAATGGGCTTAGCCGCGTCGACGAGCGACTGGGGCACCCACATGAGCTCACCGCGCGCGGTGGAGACTACGTCGCCGGAGGGCAGCCAGGATCCGTCTGCAACGGAGGCCGCTCGGAATGCGTGGTCGAACTCATCGCTTCCTCGAAACGGCGGCACAGCCAGGATCCATGCGGTTTGGACTAGCAGCGACCCCAAGAACACGAGCAGCACTGCTCGCGTTGCCCCTGGTCGAGGCCGACGCGGCATCGGACGTGGCACAGCTACGTGTCGCTTCGCCAAGGTGGCACCGTCTCTCGTCGTTGCATCAGTCCAGACCGAGCGAGAACGCTGCTTCTAGGTCGTGCGAAGAGTAGGTGCGAAACGCAATGTGGGTTTCGGTCTCCAAGACCCCCGGCACCTTGTTCAGTTGGTCCGCCACGACCGCCGCGACATCCTCGTGCCTACGGACCCGAACCATCGCGATCAGGTCGATCTGTCCGGTGACCGAGTAGACCTCCGACACGCCCTCGATGCCGGCGATCGCATTGGCCACCTCAGGGATCTGGGACACCTCGGCGTTCACGAACACGATGGCGGTGATCATGGACGTCAACGTAGCCCAGGACTCCGCTCAGGCATCGAATTGCACCAGGGCGCGGCGGGAGTCCGCAGCCGCGTTGTGCTGGGCCAGATGACGGCCCGCGCCGCCCACGGGACAGCTCCACTCACCCTCCACGTGCACGAGCCGAACACCGTCGGACTCCAACCATCGCAGGAGCAGCTCAGCCTCTTCGACCGTGCCCGCGGGGGCTGGGTCGGGAAGAGGTGCGACCGAGTCGGCGTGGCTGCGGAGCTCGAGCACCCACAGCGCCGCGTCGGCCCCCGGGGGAATGACGCCGGCGCCGGCGAGGCGCCCATGTCTGATGACGTGGACCAACCAGCGGTCCTCCTCTTTGCGGGCCGCCACGATCTCCTCGCACCGCGCCAGCGCTGAAAGGCGCTGGGTGCGCGCCGATGCGCGGACGAAGGCGGACAACCGGTCGCGCACCACTGCAGCGTCCTCGTAACGTTCATCGCCCGCCAGGCGCCCCATGCGCTGCGACAGGGCACCCACGACAGGGGTCGGCGATGAGGTCAGGGACCGCTGCACCCGATCGACCTCCATCGCGTATCGGTCTGCCGGGACCGAGCCGTCGCAGGGGGAGAGGCATCGCTGCATCTCTGCCAGCACGCAGGGGCTCAGCGAAGGTGTGCGGGGGAGCCGTCCGCCGCACTGCCGGATCGGGAACGTCTCGTGAAGCGCTGCTGCGGCCAACTCCGCCTGTGCCTTGCTGCGGAACGGTCCGAGGTATTGCGCGCCGTCCTCGAGCACGCGCCGCACGAACGCCAGTCGTGGCCACGGCTCGACGGTGAGCTTGATCCAGTGCATGCGCTCGGGGAAGCGGGACCTGCGGTTGAACTTCGGCTTGTGCTCGGCGATCAGCCGCAACTCGCGCACCGCCGCTTCCAAGGGCGTGCTGCACTCGATGCCCTCGACTCGTTGAGCAAGGTTGACCATCTCGCCCATCCGAGACCGCGTCTCCGAGGCGGTGAAGTAGGACCGGACACGAGTGCGGAGGTTCTTGGACGTGCCGATGTAGAGAACCTGGTCCTGTGCGTCGCGGAACAGGTAGACCCCTGGTGCCTGCGGTAGATCCTCCGCCAGGTAGCGCTTCCTCCGTTGCGCGGGAGTGACCCTCGAGGTGAACGTCTGAAGCTCCTCCAGCGTCTGCACGCCGAGATTGCCGAGTCGGCCGATGAGCCCGTGCAGGACGTCGACCGTCGCCCGGGCGTCTGCCAGGGCGCGGTGGTTGGGGGTGGTCGTCGCATGGAAGTGCTTCGCAAGTGTGGCGAGCTTGCAGTTGGGCACCTCGTCTCGAGTGAGGGCGCGCCGGGCGACGACGGCGGTGTCGAGCACCTCGAAGGACGGCCAGGTCAGGTGTTGGGCGCGTGCGAAGTGCTTGAGGAAGCTGGTGTCAAAGGGGGCGTTGTGAGCCACCAGAACGCTGCCGGAGGCGAACTCGAGGAACAGCGGGAGCACCTGCTCGATGCGGGGGGCCGCGGCGACCATGGAGTCGGAGATGCCGGTGAGCACCGCGATGAAGTTGGGGATCGACTGCTCGGGATTGACCAGGGTCTGGAACTCGCCCAGGACCTCTCCGCCGCGCACTTTGACCGCTCCGATCTCGGTGATCATCGACCCTTTCGTGGCGGACCCTCCTGTGGTCTCCAGGTCGACGACGCAGAACGTAACGTCGCGCAGCCGCCGCCCTAGCTCGTCGAACGAGCGCTGCGTCTCCCATGCCGTGGGCGCCCCGCGCGTGAGTTCGGTCGTCTGCTCCATGCTCCGGGACGGTAGGTGCGACCGGCGACAGTTCTGGCGACGACCCGCCCGTAGGCTGTCCTGCGCCCCATCTAAGAAGGAAGTGACATCCGTGCCTGCCTCTCTGCCTGACGCGAACACCCGCTGGCGTTGCGCCGGTTGCGGCAACCTGACGAGGTTCGACGTCACTCGCAGTCGGAAGACCACGGAGTACTGGCACTTCGATCTCGCCGGCGACCACCGAGTGGAGGAGACCCGCGTGGAGTCTGAGGTCCTGGAGCAAGTGACGTGTCGGTGGTGCGGCCGTTCGGACGCCATCGAGTCCGTGGCACGCGCGGAGAGCGAGCAGACCTCGGAGTGACCCGGTCGGTTCGCCTCTGAACGCCGTTTGTCGGCGGGGCCTGACAGGGTCCTGGACATCAACCGACGGCCTGTTTCGGAGGCAGCTCATGAGTGTTCACATCGACTGCGACACCTGCGTGGTGCGAGACCTCGCCTGTCACGATTGCGTCGTGTCAGTGCTCCTCGGTCCACCACCCGAGTTGACCTTCGACGCCGAAGAACAGCGGGCGTTGAATGTCCTCGCCGACTCCGGTCTGGTGCCCAAGTTGCGCATGGTGTCCTCCACGGCGGGGCCAGAGGTCGCGTCGGCGTAGGGGGGTTGACCGCGGGTTTCGAGACGTCGCTAACGCTCCTCC
>JBHWSH010000165.1:0-9175 GCA_043427135.1 Marmoricola sp.
AGCTATTTGGTCGGTGCCACCGGCGCCGTTGTTGGTCAGGTCGGCGAGCCGAGTGATGGGCTCCTCGCCGCGACCCACGCCTTGCTCGCGCACCACGATGGGCAGCAGGCGGCCGTCGAGGTCGAAGTCGGCGAACTGCTCGCCGAAGCCGTGCACGCCCGCGCCGTCCGAGCGGCCGGACACCAGCGCGACGGAGGTCAAGGCGGCGTCGGTGTCCACGTGCAGCTCGGCACCCCCGGAGGGAAGCGGCCGCACGCGGAGGGTGTACGCCGCCGGGTCGGCCGGCAGCAGACCGCCCGCAGACAACTGCCCCGTGAGCACGACGGCGTCGCCGCCCACCGCGACCCGGTCGACCGTCTGCTCGCTCAACCGCTCGGCGTACTCCACGGTCGGCCAGAAGTAGCCGCGGCTCTCCTGCCAGGAGACCGACCCGCGCCCGCCCGTGACGAACGCGGTGTCCTGGGGGGAGGTCCACAGCGTGCGGCCCCCGGCCCGCACCGCCAGGCCGGTAGCCGACAGCGACACCTCGACGGGACCGGCGCGCCACGTCCCGACCGCTGCGGGGTCGACGGTGAGGGACCCTGGCCGCACCGTGTCGACCCGGTCGGTCGGCGGCATGCCCGGCACCACCGGCGCGGCCCCCGCCCCCGTGGAGACGAGCGCCAGGAGCACCGTGGCGACGAGCAGGAGTGCGGGACGACGAGGCATGGTCGGGACGCTACCGGAGGCCGCCGACAACCGCAGGTGATCGGACGGTGGCGCCCCCGGTCCTTGACAGCAGCGCTGTCAGCGTCCTTCATAGGCCGATGACCTACGACGTGATCGTCCGCGGCGGCCGGTGGTTCGACGGCACCGGCGCCCCCTCCTCCGTCCGCCACCTCGGCATCCGCGACGGCCGGGTGGCGACCGCGTCGGTGACGCCCCTGGACGAGACCGGCTGCCCCCGCGTGATCGACGCGCAGGGCAAGTGGGTGATCCCCGGCATGCTCGACGTACACACGCACTACGACGTCGAAGTGCTGGACGGCCCCGGCCTGCCAGAGTCCCTGCGGCACGGCGTCACCACGATCATGATGGGCTCCTGCTCGCTGTCGACCGTGCACGTCGACCCCACCACCGCGGGCGACCTCTTCGGCCGGGTCGAGGCGATCCCGCGCGCGTTCGTCATCGACGCTGTCGAGCGGCACCAGACCTGGACCAACGCCGGCGAGTACGTCGAGACGCTCGAGTCGCTGCCGCTCGGCCCCAACGTCGCGGCTTTCCTCGGCCACTCCGACCTGCGATCCGCCGTGATGGGCCTGGACCGGGCGACCCGCAAGGAGGTCAAGCCCTCGACCACCGAGCTCGCCGCGATGCTCAACCACTTGGCGGAGGCGCTCGACGCCGGCTTCCTCGGCATGAGCGCGCAGGAGCTGATCTTCGACAAGGTCGACGGCGAGGTCGCGCGGTCGCGGACCCTGCCCTCGACGTACGCCCGGGGTCGCGAGCGGCGCGAGCTCAACCGGCTGCTGCGCGAGCGCGGTCGTGCTCTGCAGGGTGGCCCGGACATCACCAACCCGCTCAGCATCGCCCGGATGACGGCCGGCTCCCTGCCGATCCGCGGCGGCAAGCTGCGCACCAGCCTGCTCTCGGCCGCCGACATCAAGGCCAATCCGGCGCTGGTGCACATCATGGGGCCGATCGCGCGCACGGTGAACGCGCTCGGCGGCGACTTCCGCTGGCAGCACCTCCCGGTCCCGTTCGAGGTGTACGCCGACGGCATCGACCTGGTGATCTTCGAGGAGTTCGGCTCCGGTGCGGCCGCGCTGCATCTGTCCGACCAGGTGGAGCGCAACGCGCTGCTGCAGGACGAGGAGTACCGCCGCTGGTTCCGCAAGGACTACGACTCGAAGTTCGGCATGCGGGTGTGGCACCGCGACTTCTTCGACGCCGACATCGTCGACTGCCCCGACGACTCCGTCATCGGCAAGACCTTCGGCCAGGTCGGCGTCGAGCGCGGCGGCGTACACCCGGTCGACGCGTTCCTCGACCTCGTCGTCGAGCACGGCACCAAGCTGCGCTGGCGCACCACGATCTCCAACCACCGGCCGAAGTTCCTCGAGAAGCTCGGCCGCAACCCGGGCGTGCAGATCGGGTTCTCCGACGCCGGCGCGCACCTGCGCAACATGGCGTTCTACAACTTCGGCCTGCGCTTCCTGCGCCGGGTGTACGACGCGGAGCGGGCCGGGCGCGGGTTCATGACCCTCGAGGCGGCGGTGCGGCGACTGACCGGCGAGCTCGGCGAGTGGTACCAGGTCGACGCCGGCCACCTCCGCGTCGGCGACCGGGCCGACCTGGCCGTGATCGACCCCGCGGGCCTCGACGACTCACTCGACGCGTACGCCGAGAGCCCGGTGCCGGCGTACGACAACATGCCCCGGATGGTGAACCGCAACGACCGCGCCGTCGCCGCCGTACTCGTCAACGGCCAGCACGTCTTCGGCGACGGGCAGCTCGCCGCTACGGTCGGCCGCCAGCGCACCGGCAGCTTCCTGCGTGTGACAGGTGGTTGAGGAGGAGCCCTTCGAGACGTCGCTTCGCTCCTCCTCAGGAACCACGCTAGCGACGTCTCGAAATCACCTTGTGCACAACGCGAAACCGCTCCCGATTCTGTCGGTGGCGGGTGATGGAGTGGGTTCATGCCAGCCACCCGCACCGTCCGCAAGCCGACCCCGACAACGGGGCCGGCTGCAGTGCGTGCGGCCGAGCAGACCGACGTGTTCGGTCTCGGTCCTGGTCCAACGCTTGCGTTCGTCACCGAGCAACGCCGACGTCAAGACCACGCCGCAGCCGAAGAGCTCCGCGGCGTGGCCGCGTGGGCGGACCATCACCGCGTCGACTACGTTGGCTCCATCGATGACGAAGTCGCCGAGATCGTCTCCCGACCACGCCCCGGTGTCGGTGACACCCTTCTCGGACTCGAGGGCGAGCTACGCCTCGCGGGTCAGGGTGCGTTCAGGGTCTGTGAGTTCGCCGTCTGTGAGCTCGCCGCCGCCCTCGGCATGTCCGAGCCCGCTGCCCGTGCCTACGTCGGTCAAGCCCTCGAGCTCCGCGACCGCCTCCCCCGACTCTGGGACGCGGTCATGGCTGGGGTGTTGCCGGCATGGAAGGCCCGCAAGATCGCCGCCGAGACCATCCCGCTGTCCGCGGCAGCTGCTGATGAGGTCGACCGGCACCTCGCGCCGTTCGCCCACAAGCTGTCCTTCGGACGGATCTTGAAAGCCGTCGACGCAGCGGTGCTGCGCCACGACCCCGACCTGGCGGCGGCTCGTGCAGCAGATGCAGCCGAGAAGCGCGGCGTGTGGGTGGAGGACCACCTCGACGGCACCTCCACGATCAACGCGGTCGCGAACACGACCGATGCAGCAGCGTTCGACCTGGCCCTCGACACCGTCGCTTCCGATCTCGCCGCGCTGGGTGACACCGACTCCACGGACGTCCGCCGCGCAAAGGCGCTCGGCGTCCTGGCCGACCCCCAGCTCGCTCTCGACCTTCGCGGCTACGCCCAACAGCCCGATGCCCAGCAGTCCGGGCAGACCGCCGCTCGTCGCGGTGGTGCGACGATCCACGTCCACCTGCACACCGACGCCGTCGAGACCAAGACCGGCACCGCCCGAGTGACCGGCTACGGACCCCGCTCCTTCGACGCAGTGCAGAGGTGGCTGGCCGACCTCGCCCCCGGCACAGCGGTGACCGTGACACCGGTGGTCGACCTGACCGACCACATCTCAGTCGACGCCTACGAGGCGCCGGACCGGCTCCGCCGCCAGGTCGAGGAACGCGACCACAACGGCTGCCGGTTTCCGTGGTGCGGCAGGCAAGGCCGCTACGACCTCGACCACATCAATCCCTACGTGCCACCCGATGACGGCGGGCCGCCCGGGCAGACCAATACCGACAATCTCGCTCGGTTGTGTCGGTTCCACCACAGGGTGAAAACACACGGCGACTGGACCTACATCAGGACCGGACCCACCGAACTCCTCTGGACCTCACGGCTGGGCAAGACCTACCTCGTCGACGAACACGGCACCCTGCCCCGCGCCGACGAGGCGCGTTCACAAGTCACCGATGGGAGCAACCACTTCCTCGCTCAAAGGACAGACCCAAACCGCTGAATCCTTGACGGTGGTGGCTTGCATCGGGTGAGTGCTTGGGTGCCGAGGGCAGCGGGGCCAGTTGGTGGCTCCTGCCCCCCACAACTGCCCCTCGATGGCCCACTCTTGTGCCTGGTCGGCAGCAGCTGCGATGCGCTGCGACGGTGTCGCGGAGCGCAGCACTGAGATGCCGAGGCCGGCGTCAGGACTCCACAGCATCGCTGACGGGCGGTCGGGATCGTCCGTCCAGTCCCAGTCTTCGATGCGGGGCGTGTCGAGACCGCTTTCCCGCAGGTCACGCAGTACCGGCTCTAATGCCCGTCGCAGAACCTCATCCATAAGGCCATGTTCGCAGGATCGCGCGAGACGGTACCCCGAGAAAGACGCGAGACGGTACCCCGAGAAAGAAGGGACACGAGACGAAGAACGGTGCAGTTATCTCTCGCATGAAGCGCCGCGGCGGGGGTACGGTCGGCGAAAGCGAGACGGAGGTGAGCATCGTGGTCGCCGGCACCGAGGAGTTCATCGGCTGGCCTGTGCTGCGCCAGCTGACCGGTCGTGACTTCCTCGGCCGAGGCCCGGCCGCCCGCTCCAAGCGCACCGAGCAGATCGTCTCCCGCACGGTCGAGGCCGATCGCGTCGCCCGCAGCGTGTGCCCCTACTGCGCGGTCGGGTGCGGCCAGAAGATCTTCGTCAAGGACGAGGAGATCATCTCGATCGAGGGTGACCCGGACAGCCCGATCTCGCGCGGACGCCTGTGCCCCAAGGGGTCCGCGAGCAAGAACCTCGTCACCAGCCCGCTGCGCGAGACCACTGTGAAGTACCGCCGCCCCTATGGCACCGAGTGGGAGGAGCTCGACCTCCCTACGGCGATGGAGATGATCGCCGACCGGGTCATCAAGGCGCGCAACGACACCTGGCAGGACATCGACGAAGACGGCCGCAAGGTCCGGCGCACGATGGGCATCGCCAGCCTCGGAGGAGCGACCCTCGACAACGAGGAGAACTACCTCATCAAGAAGCTCTTCACCGCGATGGGCGCGATCCAGATCGAGAACCAGGCGCGCATTTGACACTCCGCCACCGTCCCCGGTCTGGGGACCAGCTTCGGGCGCGGCGGCGCCACCGGGTTCCAGCAGGACCTCGCCAACGCTGACTGCATCGTGATCCAGGGCTCCAACATGGCCGAAGCCCACCCCGTGGGCTTCCAGTGGGTCATGGAGGCCAAGCTGCGCGGCGCGAAGATCATCCACGTCGATCCGCGGTTCACCCGCACCAGCGCGCTGGCGCACAGCCACGTGCCGATCCGGGTGGGCAGCGACATCGTGTTCCTCGGCGGGATCATCAACTACGTCCTGAGCAACGAGCTCGACTTCCGCGACTACGTCGTCAACTACACCAACGCGGCCAACATCGTCAGCGACGACTTCCAGGACCCAGACGACCTCGACGGGCTGTTCTCCGGTTTCGACCCCGAGACCCGCACCTACGACCCGAAGAGCTGGCAGTTCGCCGATCAGGAGGTCGAGGGCTCCGAGCGCCAGGACCACGCCATGCAGCGTGAGACCGCGAGCGCCCTGCAGCACGAGACCCACGGCATCCAGGTCGACGGCGACCCGCCTCGCGACGAGACCCTGCAACACCCGCGTTGCGTCTACCAGATCCTCAAGCGGCACTACTCCCGCTACACCCCGGAGATGGTGGCGCAGGCGTGCGGCGTCTCCGAGGCGGACTTCCTCGAGGTCTGCGAGGCATGGACGCAGAACTCCGGTCGCGACCGCACCACCGCGCTCGTCTACAGCGTCGGGTGGACCCAGCACAGCGTCGGCGTGCAGTACATCCGCGCCGGCTCGATCCTGCAGTTGCTGCTGGGCAACATGGGTCGTCCCGGCGGCGGCATCATGGCGCTCCGCGGTCACGCCAGCATCCAGGGCTCCACCGACATCCCGACCCTGTTCAACCTGCTGCCCGGCTATCTGCCGATGCCCAATGCCGACGACCACCAGTCCCTGCAGGAGTGGATCGACGCGGTCCGCAACCCCGGCTCCAAGGGATTCTGGTCCAACGCGGGCGCCTACGGCGTCAACCTGCTCAAGGCCTACTGGGGCGAGCATGCGAACGCCGACAACGACTACTGCTTCGACTACCTGCCCAAGATCACCGGCGACCACGGCACCTACCGCAGCGTCTTGGACATGATCGACGGCAAGGTCAAGGGCTACTTCCTCCTCGGGCAGAACCCCGCCGTCGGCTCTGCACACGGCAAGGCACAGCGACTCGGCATGGCCAACCTCGACTGGCTCGTCGTACGTGACCTCTTCGAGATCGAGAGCGCGTCGTTCTGGAAGAACTCCCCCGAGGTGGAGACCGGCGAGATCGTGCCCGAGGAGTGCCGCACCGAGGTGTTTCTGATGCCCGCGGCGTCGTACGCCGAGAAGTCGGGCACCTTCACGCAGACGCAGCGGATGTTGCAGTGGCGCGAACAAGCCGTCGAACCGCCCGGCGACTGCCGCTCGGAGCTGTGGTTCTTCTACCACCTGGGTCGGATGATCCGAGAGCGACTCGAAGACTCCACCGACCCCAAGGATCGCCCGATCCTCGATCTGGCCTGGGACTACCCGGTGCATGGCGCGCACGACGAGCCCAGCGCCGAAGCCGTTCTCATGGAGATCAACGGCTACGAGATCGCCACCGGCCGCCCGCTCTCGACGTTCAACGAGATGAAGGACGACGGCTCGACCCTCGGCGGTTGCTGGATCTACACCGGGGTCTTCGCCGACGGCGTCAACCAGGCCAACCGCCGCAAGCCCGGCAGCGAGCAGTCCTGGGTCGCCCCGGAGTGGGGCTGGGTCTGGCCCGCAAACCGCCGCATCCTCTACAACCGCGCCTCTGCCGATCCCGAGGGTCGGCCCTGGAGCGAGCGCAAGGCCTACGTCTGGTGGGACGAGGACAAGCAGGAGTGGACCGGGCACGATGTGCCGGACTTCGAGAAGACCAAGCCGCCGTCGTACCGCGCTCCCGAAGGTGCCGACGGTGTCGCGGGCATCGAAGGCATCGACCCGTTCATCATGCAGGGCGACGGGAAGGGCGCCCTGTTCGTGCCGCAAGGTCTGATCGACGGCCCGCTGCCGACGCACTACGAGCCGGTGGAGTCGCCGTTCCGCAACCCTCTCTACAGCCAGCAGGGCAACCCGACGCGCAAGCAGTACGACCGCGAAGAGAACCGGATGAACCCCTCGCCGCCGGAGGGGCGATCGGACGTCTTCCCGTTCATCTTCACCACCAGCCGGCTCACCGAGCACCACACCGCAGGCGGGATGAGCAGATACCTCGAGCACCTCGCCGAGCTGCAGCCGGAGATGTTCGTCGAGGTCTCCCCGGAGCTCGCGGCCGAGCGCGGGCTCGAGCACAACGGCTGGTGCACGGTGGTGACGGCGCGCGCAGCGATCGAGGGCCGGGTCATGATCACCGAGCGCCTGATGCCGCTGCGGGTCGAGGACCGCACGGTCCACCAGGTCTGGATGCCCTACCACTGGGGGTCGGGCGGTCTGGTGACGGGCGACTCCACCAACGACCTGTTCGGCATCACCCTCGACCCCAACGTCCTCATCCAGGAGAGCAAGGTCGGTACCTGCGACGTACGCCCCGGTCGGCGTCCGCAGGGACCGGAGCTGCTCCGCCTGGTCGAGAGTTACAAGACGCGTGCCGGCATCGAGGACGACGTCTACGGCCCCATCGTCACCACCGGGGCGGCCGCAGGCGGTGACGACGCCGGCGACCCGACCCCAGACCCCGCGGACGCGCCGGATCCCGGACCCAACGGTGGAGGACGCCCGTGATCGGCAAGAACAGCCTCTTCGGCCCGATCGATCCCGCGGTGGATGCGGGCTACGTCGACCCGCCCGCACGCAAGGGGTTCTTCACCGACACCAGCATCTGCATCGGCTGCAAGGCCTGCGAGGTGGCGTGCAAGGAGTGGAACGACGTCCCCGACCACGGGTTCGAGATGCTCGGCACGTCGTACGACAACAGCCACTCGCTCAACGCCAACCAGTGGCGCCATGTGGCGTTCATCGAACAGCCCCGCCGCGAAGGCGCCGAGGCCGCACCGCCGCCGGTCGACCTGGGGATGCCCACGGTCGACGCGGTCGTGACCGAGGACCAGATGGTGGGGGAGAAGCCCGACTTCCGCTGGCTGATGTCCTCCGACGTCTGCAAGCACTGCACCCACGCGGCCTGCCTTGATGTCTGCCCGACCGGTTCGCTGTTCCGGACCGAGTTCGGCACGGTGGTGGTGCAAGACGACATCTGCAACGGCTGCGGCTATTGCGTCGCCGCATGCCCGTACGGCGTCATCGACCGCCGCAAGGACGGCACCGATGCCCATGGCAAGGCCGTGATGAACAACGGCATCGCCCAGAAGTGCACGCTCTGCTACGACCGGCTCAAGGCCGACCAGACCCCGGCGTGTGCACAGGCCTGCCCCACCCAGTCGATCCAGTACGGCGACGTCGACGAGCTGCGCGAGCGTGCGGACAAGCGGGTGGCTGCGCTCCACGACGCCGGCATCATGGACGCCCGGCTCTATGGCAACGACCCCAACGACGGCGTCGGCGGCACGGGTGCGTTCTTCCTCCTGCTCGACGAGCCGGAGGTCTACGGCTTCCCGCCGGATCCGGTCGTCACCACCAAGGATCTGCCGCAGATGTTCAACCGGGCGACGGCGGCTGCGGTGGCAATGACCATCGGCGCAGCGCTGTCCTTCCTCGGGAGACGCCGATGACCTCGACGGAGACGCCGATCGGCTACGACGGCAGCGGCAACGTCCGGCGACGCGGCCGCCGGCGGGGACGCGGTGGCGGCGGCGAGCGCACGATGGTGCCCGACGCCGAGTTCCGCTCCTACTACGGCCGGCCCATCGTCAAGCCCGCGCCCTGGGAGTACGACATCGCGGCGTACCTCTTCTCCGGCGGACTCGCCGCCGGCTCGTCGATGCTGGCCGCGGGCGCGGACCTCACCGGCCGGCCGGCGCTTCAGGC
>JBHWSH010000166.1:0-3245 GCA_043427135.1 Marmoricola sp.
TATGTTGTCTGCTGGTCATGGGGCCCGGTTGGTGAGGTCGCTGCTGGAGTGCCTGCACCGCGGCAGCGTCCTGGAAGGGACAGCGACCAAGGCGCAGGCGACCGTCTACGCGATACCCAACGAGAGGATCATGGTGCGGGCGACCCGCGACGAAGAATTGCGCGACTCCACCATCTTACTGCGCTGCGACCTGTGTCAGGCGGTACATCCGGGCAGCCCCGCCACCGTGCGTCAGCTCACAGACGCGCCGTGTCTCAACGGGAATTGCAGCGGGCACTTGACCCCCGCGCCGATGGCGCCGGACAACTTTTATCGCACCTTCTACAGTGCTGGGGACCCGCGCCGCATCGTCGCCCGCGAGCATACCTCGATGCTCACGGACAAGCGACGGCTGAAGTACGAGAATGGATTCAAGGACGGCTCAGAGGACCCCTCGGCTCCAAACGTCCTCGTCGCCACGCCCACCCTTGAGATGGGTATCGACATCGGTGACCTATCAACGGTGTTTTTGTCGTCGCTGCCGCATAGCGTCGCCAACTACGTTCAGCGGGTTGGCCGAGCTGGCCGAGCGACGGGGAGCGCCCTCGACGTCACCATGGTCAGGGGTCGTGGCGAGCACCTCCCCCGGCTGGGCGACCCCGCGTCGATGATCAACGGCCAGGTTCGTCCTCCGGCCACTTACCTCAGCGCCGTGGAGATACTGCGGCGACAATACTTGGCGCACTTGGGCGACGAGCTGGCTCGCGATCCCGACGCTGCCCATCCGCTTACCTCAAGTGCCGCCATGAACGGGGGGAACGGTGGCTTCCTGGCCTGCCTCGTCGACTATGCCGAGGCCCACGCCGACGAGCACCTGGACCGCTTCTTGTCCACTTTTGCGTCCCTGCGCACCGACTCCATCGAGAACATTCGTACCTGGGCCTGCCCGGCCAATGGCCCTCGCACCAGCGGGCTCGCCCAGCAGGTGTTCGCCGCTGCCGGCCGATGGTCGCGCACCCTAGAGGAACTGAGGCATCGACGCGAGACCATTAAGGCGAGCCTGCCCGAACTCCTTCAGAAAGCGAACATCCCCAACGCTGGAAACGACGACATCCAAGCGGCCAAGGAGGCCGAGACGACGATCGAGTGGATCGGAAAGCTCCTTGGCAAGGCAAACCAGGCGTACTGGATCGCGACCCTCGAAGAGTACGGACTCTTCCCCAACTACACCCTCGTCGACGACTCCGTGAAACTCCACGTGAATCTGAGTTGGTACGACCCAGACAAAGAGAAATACCGGAGCAAGGCGTCCTCCTTCTCGCGTGGAAGTGCCGCAGCCCTGCGAGATTTCGCTCCCGGAGCCACCTTCTATGCCATGGGCCACGCCATTACTATTGACGCAATCGATTTCGGTCGTGATGGTGACTCCATCCGCACCTGGGCGGTCTGCCCCACCTGCGGATACATCGTCGATCTAGAGCTCGCAGGGAACGCCCCGGCGCAGTGCCCGCGATGCCATCGCCAAGGTATTAGCGACATCGGGCAGCACCTCAAAGTCGTCGAACTGACACGCGCCTCGGCAGCCATCAAGCGCGACGAGTCACGCATCGACGACACCCATGAAGAACGCACCCAGGCGAGCTTCGCTGTCGCACCGGCAGCCGACATCGACCCCTCACATATCCGCAACGAGTGGTACGTGCAGCACACCGAGTTTGGCGCTCAATATCTCGACCGAATGGACCTGCGCTGGATTAATTTGGGTAAAGAGACTCCCAGCGCCCCAAGCCAACATGTGGCCGGCGTCCGATACCACGCTCCCCTCTTCCGCATCTGCGAAGGCTGCGGACACCTCGACCGCACCACCGGGACCAACGACCCTTCCGAGCACCGGCCATGGTGCCGCTACCGTAACAAACTCGACGAGCACGTGCGCACAGTCGCGCTCACCAGATCGCTCACCACTCAGGCCGTCGTCCTGCCGTTGCCGCGCTGGATGGTCGCGGGTGACGTGTTCGCATTGCCGAGCCTACGCGCAGCCCTCCTTCTCGGACTGCGCGAACAGTTTGGCGGAACCCCCAACCATCTGGGCGTCATGCCTATTAAAGAGCCTGTTGGCGGTGGAACCCGCGATGCGCTGCTGCTGCACGACCTCGTCCCGGGCGGGACCGGCTACCTAGCAGAGTTCAACGACCCCCAGAAGGTGTGGGACGCTCTACGGCACGCCTTCCAGATTGTGCGCGACTGCCCCTGCAAGGACGAAGAACGACTCGCCTGCCACCGCTGCCTGCTGCCGCTGGCCCCCGCCCACGAAGTGCAACACGTGTCACGCGCCAAAGCCGAAGACTGCCTCAAGGTTCTCATGGGTCTGGTCGACGATGACGAGCCTGAAGCCCAGATGACCTGGAAAGACACCACCAAGGCCCCCAGCACCAATCCCAGTGATGAGTCCTATTTGGAGTCGCGTTTCCGGGAGTCCTTCATAACCCTCGCGCACAACCTTCACGCTCGGATATCCCAGAGCTATGGCCCCGGCGGCAACGTCATCAACGTGAGCATCGGAAAGGCGAAGTACACCCTCCAACCTCAGCTCCCCATGCACGGTTGCAAGCCCGATTTCGTCCTGCGCGGTGGCGACCGCCCAGATTTGGCGATCTTCACCGACGGGGAGACCTTCCACGCGACCCCGGCGCACAACCGAGTGCGCGACGACGCCAAGAAACGCGCTGCGCTCCGAAGCGCCGGAATTGAGGTACTGGCAGTCACTCTGACCGACGTCAAGGCCTTCGACTCCAGACAAATCCCGGTCCCGCCCAGATGGTTCAACTCCTCAGCATCGTCGATGCTAATCGGCACGTACAACTACACGTCCGATGCCGTGCGGGCTGTCACCGGTGGCCCGTTTGCGCTCTTGGAATACTGGATGAGCGGGAAATCGCTGGACGCTTTGGAAGGATTCGCCTCGGCTATTCCGTTCTTCTTCTCAACTGGCGAGCCAGACGACCACGTCGATCCATCCATTCCTGCAGATAACCTGCAACAGAGGGGTTTACCCAAGGACAGGACAGCACCCGTCTGGTGGAGTCAGAACGGCCCCTTGAGCATTCGGACCCGACTACGAGCGAGCAGCCCCCGTCCAGCTACCGACGTCTGCGTTGTCCTTGACGACGACGCCGTCAGCAGTCCCGACTTCTCGCATGCATGGCACCAGTGGCTAGCGCTGAGCAATGCTCTCATACTTCGACGCCCGCCGGACCAGACAGATG
>JBHWSH010000167.1:0-9974 GCA_043427135.1 Marmoricola sp.
TCACTGCGAGCCTGGCCTGCTGGGCAGCCCGTTCGGCCCGGCGCGAGAGCCGCTGAGCCGACGCGACCCGTGCCGCCCGGCGTTGCAGCTGGGCCTCGCCGAGTCGCTCGGTGCGCCTGAGGCGCACCAGCTCTTCGTTCAAGTGGTTCATGACGCTATCCGTTCGTGAGTGTGGTGGATGTGCGGGTGGCCGGTCAGGCCGCGGTCTCGGTCTTACGCGGGCGGCCGCGGGGCCGCTTGCGCGGGATGACCGTGCCGCGGAGGAGGAGCTCGCCTCCCCAGACGCCCCACGGCTCCTGACGCGCGAGGGCGCCGGCCAGGCACTCCCTGCGGACCGGGCAGGTCGTGCACAGTGCTTTGGCGATCTCGACGTCACGGGGGGACTCGGCGAAGAACAGCTCCGGGTCCTCCCGTCGGCAGGGCAGCCGGTCGTCGTCGACGGCCACGCCCGTCAGGGGTGAGTCGAGGACGGTGACGGTCATGTCGGTTCCTCCTGCTGGATGGCTGGGCGGTGCGAGGTCGGGACAAACGAAAAAGGCCGCGGATCCCGGGGTTCGGGTTCCGCGGCCTGGAGGCGCCGAGCGAGAGGGGGACTCAGCTCGGGGGGCTCCAGGCGGACGGGCCCGGGAGGGTGGTGGCGTTGGCGACGAACGCGCGGTCGACGACGACACGGCCGCGGGTGGCGGCGACGGTCTGCGGGCACACGTGTCCTGCGGACATGCCGAGGTGGCGCGGATCGGCCGTCATCTTCGTGATCATCGTGCGCACCTCCTCCGGTGTCCTCTCAGGTCCGGGCCCAGCAGGGAGCCCAGTCGACGCACAGCACAGCGCCGAGCGATGCGAGTCACCGTACTAGCGCTCGTCGTGAGGCCGCAATCCATTTATTCCGCGGATGTGGCGAGCACCTCGAGGACCGCCTCGCCGTACTTCTCCTGCTTGGTGCGGCCGATGCCGTTGATGCGCAGGAGCTCGGCAACCGTGCCGGGCCGGGTCTCGGCGATCGCCTGCAGCGTGAGGTCGGTGAAGACGACGTACGCCGGCACCGACTCGGCCTGCGCCGTCTCGGAACGCCAGGCGCGCAGGCGCTCGAAAAGCGCCTCGTCGTAGGACGACGGACAGCCCTCGTGCCGGCCGATCTTGCGCTCCGGGACAGAGAGCAGCGGCTGGTGGCACACCCGGCAGGTCGAGGACCGGCCCGGGCGGCTGCGACTGCGTTGTGCCCGGGCGGGACGGTCGGCTGCGGACTCGGGGCGCAGCCCGTCCAGGAAGCGCGACGGCTTGCGTGAGGCCTTGCCGCCTGGGGCGCGGGCGAGGGCCCAGGAGATCGCCAGGTGGGCGCGCGCGCGGGTGACACCGACGTAGAAGAGCCGCCGCTCCTCCTCGATCGCCTCGGCGGAGTCGCGGGCGTAGCTGATCGGCAGCATCCCTTCGTGCACTCCGCACAGGAAGACCGCATCCCACTCCAGTCCCTTGGCGGTGTGGAGGGTGGCGACGGTGACGCCGTCGGCGACGGGGGCGTGCTGCTCGGCCGCGCGTCGGTCGAGGTCGTCGACGAAGTCGCCCAAGGTCGCCTCCGGCTGCGCAGTCGAGAACGCGGTGGCGAGGTCGACGATCGCCTGCAGGGACTCCCAGCGGTCGCGGGCGTTGCCGCGCGTGCCCGGGGCCTCGGTCGACCACCCCATGCCGGCCACCACCGCCTGGGTCTGGTCGACCAGCTCGGAGCCACGGCCACCTCCGTCGGGGGCGGACCTGGCGCCACCGCGCAGCAGGGTGACGGCCTGACGAACCTCCGCGCGTCGGAAGAAGCGCTCCGCCCCGCGGACGACATAGGGGATGTTGCGCGCGGCCAGCGCTTCCTCGTAGGCCTCGGACTGCGCGTTGACTCGGAACAGCAGCGCGACCTCGCGCGCGGGAGTGCCCGCGTCGAGCAGCGCACGGACCTCGGCGGCGACGGCTTCGGCCTCGGCGACTTCGTCGGTGTGCTCGCGGTAGGTGACCGCCGCCCCCGCAGGCTGCTGGGAGCGCAGCCGGACCGCGGTGGCCGCACCTGCCCCGACGACGGTGTTGGCGACCTCGATGATCTGCGGGGTCGAGCGGTAGTTGCGCACCAGATCGACGCTGGTCGCTCGAGGGAACTCGCGGCCGAAGTCGAGAAGGTAGCGCGCGCTTGCGCCGGCAAAGGAGTAGATCGTCTGTGCCGGATCGCCGACCACGCACAGGTCGTCGCGATCACCGAGCCAGAGTTTGAGCAACGCCCACTGGACCGGGCTGACGTCCTGGAACTCGTCGACGACGAAGTGCTGGTATTGCCGGCGGACCTCCGCCGCAACCCGCTCGTCCTCGGTGAGCACCGCGGCCGCGCAGAGCAGGACGTCTTCCATGTCCATGCGGCCCTGGTCGCGCTTGACCTCTTCGTAGGAGCCCATCACCCGCGCGACCTGCGCGTGGTCGAGGCCGGTCACCTCGCGGCGGCGGTCGGTCGCGACCTGGGGGTAGTCGTCGGGGCGGACGTTGCTGACCTTGGCCCACTCGATCTCGCCTGCCAGGTCGCGCAGGGTCGCGGCGTCGGTGGGCAGCCGGTTGCGGCGAGCGGCGGCACCCACGAGCGGCAGCTTGGAGTCCATCAGCTGAGGCAGCTCACCGCCGTACACGCGCGGCCAGAAGTATCGCGCCTGCCGCAGTGCCGCGGAGTGGAAGGTGCGGGCCTGCACACCGTGAGCGCCCAGGTCGCGCAGTCGCCCGCGCATCTCGCCGGCGGCGCGGGTGGTGAAGGTGACCGCGAGGACTCGGGTCGGCACGTAGACGCCGGTCGCGACCCCGTAGGCGATGCGGTGGGTGATCGCCCGCGTCTTGCCCGTGCCTGCACCGGCCAGCACCCGCACCGGACCCCGCAAGGCCGTGGCCACCTGACGCTGCTCGGGGTCGAGGCGGTCGAGCAGGACCTCCGGCGAGGGGGACGACATCCGGACGCGGACTCCTCACCAGGTGTAGGGGATCATGGACGAGGCAAACCCTACGACGAGGTGAGGACAGTCCATGGCGAGCGATCCCCAGGTCACGATGTACTCCACGCCGTGGTGCGGCTACTGCCACCGCTTGAAGTCGCAGATGGACCGCGAGGGCCTCGACTACGCGGTGGTCGACATCGAGCAGCACCCCGAGGCCGCCGATCTAGTGGCCTCGCACAACAACGGCATGCACGTCGTGCCGACGCTGGTGTACGCCGACGGCACGGCCCAGACGAACCCGTCCCTGCGCGACGTGAAGGCGAAGCTCGAGGAGCTCAGCGCCTGACCGCTCACCACTGGTGAGGCAACCGGTCGCCGTACCATGCCTCGACCAGGGACCGGCTGATCGAGATGCCGCCAGGTAGCACCACCCGTCCTGCCTCGACCTCGGCGCGCAACTCCTCACGGCTGAACCATCGCGCCGACTCGATCTCCTCGCCGTCCACGTCGATGTCCGTGGTCGTGGCCAGCGCGAAGAAGCCGATCATCAGGCTCGAGGGGAACGGCCAGGGTTGGTTGCCGAAGTACGACACCTCGCCGATGTGCACACCGACCTCCTCCAACACCTCGCGGGCCACCGCCTGCTCCAGGCTCTCCCCCGGGTCGACGAAGCCGGCCAGCGTGGAGAACCGGCCCGGCGGCCATGCCGGGTGACGGCCCAGCAGCACGCGGTCGCCGTCGGTGACCAGCATGATCACCGCCGGGTCGGTGCGCGGGAAGTGCTGCTTGCCGCAGCCCTGGCAGATCAGCACGTAGCCGGCCGACTGCACTTTCAGCGGCGATCCACACGCAGGGCAGAAGCGGTGTGCGCGATGCCATTCGGCCAGTGCCTGGGCCTGTACGACGAGCCCGGCGTCGTGCGCCGACAGCAGCGGGCCGGTGGTGCGGAGCATCCCCCAGTCGTCGGGTGCCCGGAACGGCTTGTCCGCCAGCACCGTGAAGTGGGCCGCGTCGTCGTACAGGCCGAGGAAGATGCGCTGTCCGGGCGGGGCGTCGCTGGGATGCACCCAATGCACTGATGCGCCGTCGTCCTGCAACGGGAACCGGCCCCCAGCGAGCACGAGGACGCGCGTGCGAGGGTCGGCCCAGGTCTCCTCCAACCAGGCGTCGTCGGTGCGCCGGCCACCTGCGCGCTCGTGACTCTGGACCGAGAGCGCGACGTCGACCGAGTACGGCGCCGGCATGCTCTCCATGCCTTCGACCCTACGAGGGACCTATGTCGCGCGACCTAGGGTGGCGTCCATGAGCACCCACATCGGCGCCGAGCCGGGCGACATCGCTCCCCACGTCCTGATGCCGGGCGACCCGCTGCGGGCCCGGTGGATCGCGGAGAACTTCTTCGACGACGCGCGCTGCTACACCGAGGTGCGCGGCATGTACGGCTTCACCGGCTCCTGGCGCGGCGAGCGGGTGTCGGTGCAGGGCTCGGGCATGGGCATGCCTTCGATCTCCATCTACCTCACCGAGCTGTTCACCGAGTACGACGTGCAGTCCGTCGTGCGGGTGGGGTCCTGCGGTGCGCTGACCGAGGAGCTCGCGGTCCGCGATCTGGTGATCGGCTCCGGGGCTTGCACGGACTCCTCGATGAACCGGATCACGTTCGAGGGCCTGGACTACGCGCCGGTGGCGGACTTCGACCTCCTCCGCAAGGCGTACGCCGCGGCGCAGCGCCAGCCGGTGCGCACCCGGGTCGGGTTGTTGATGAGCAGCGACTCGTTCTACGCCACCCGCCCCGAGCTGACTGCCCGGATGGCCGAGCACGGTGCTCTCGCCGTGGAGATGGAGGCCGCGGCTCTCTACACGCTGGCGGCCCGGCACCGGCGCCGCGGATTGGCGATCTGCACTGTCTCGGACCACATCGTGACCGGGGAGCAGACCACCGCCGAGGAGCGCCAGGAGACCTTTGGCCACATGGTCGAGGTGGCGCTGGAGGCGTTGTTCGTCGAGGAGTGAGCCCTATCCGGTCGGTGCCCCCAGCAGGGTGCCGGCCAGCTCCTCCCGACCGGGCAGGTCGTCGTGGACGACGAGCCTGTTGTCGCGCACGTAGTAGAACCCGGCCCGCACCTGCTCGACGGGGACGCCCTGGAGCTCGGCCCAGGCGACGCGGTAGAGCGCGAGCTGCACAGGGTCGGCCTCGTGGGCGCGGTGCGTCTTCCAGTCGACCAGCAGCCAGCTGCCGTCGGGCTCTTGGAAGACCGCGTCGATCCGTCCGCGCACGACCTGCCCGGCGAGGACGATCGCGAACGGCGGCTCGACGGCGACGGGCGCGCGGCCCGCGAACGGACCGTCGAGGAACGCAGCGGTGAGCTCGCGCAGGTCGGCGTCGTCCTCGATGCCGGCATCGGCACGGTCGCTGAGCTCGTCGGGGTCGACGAGCAGGCCCTGGCGATGGCGCTGGTAGTGCTCCTCGACCCAGGCATGGAACCGCGTGCCGAACCGCGCCGCACGCGAGGGTCGTTTGGGCATCGGCCGCGCCAGCGACGCGGCGAAAGCGTCGGTATCGGCCCGCATCGCTGCCAGCGCTGTGACCGAGAGACTCCGCGGCAGCGGCACCGCGACCTCCTCCACGGCACGGGAGCGGGCTTCGTCCAGGAGCCGTGCGGCCTCGTCGTCCCAGGCCGCGACGATCGCAGCCGAATCTGGATCGAGCTCCGGCTCAGCCGCGGGCGCGCCCGACCGCAACGCGTCGATCTCGTCGCGGACGCGGGCGGCGAGCTCCCGGCGGCGCCCGATCTCGGGGGGGTGGTGGGCGACCGGCCACGGCGCCTCGGCGGGAGCGCTCAGCAGTGGGTTGGCAGCCCCCTTCGGGGGCGGCTCCGGCCAGGGCGGCACGGGCTCACCTTGCTCCATCAGGAAGTCGCGCGCGACTTCCTGATAGGGCGAGGGGCCGCACGGCGACTTGCGGCCGGTCCAGGTGTAGGAGCTGACCACCAGCTGGTGACGAGGACGGGTGAAGGCGACATAGGCGAGTCGCAGCTCCTCACCCAGCTCGTGCTCGCGGCAAGCGGCCGCGAACTCGCGGAAAGCGGCCGCGTCGTCGCCGCGTAGCGCCGGCAGGTCGAGGGCGTCACCGCGCAACGGGTAGGGCAGGACACCCGGTCCGGCCGTCCACTTGACCCGGGACTGCTTGGTGGGGAACTTGTCGCGGGAGACGCCGACGAGGAAGACCGCGTCCCACTCCAGCCCCTTGGCACGATGGACCGTCAGCAGCTTGACGGTGTCGGCCGCGGTCGGGGTGGCGACGTCGAGCCCGCTGCCGCCTTCGTCCTCGGCCTGCAGGTAGGCGAGCAACGCCGGCAGGCTCACCTCTCCGTCGATGGCTTGGAAGTCGGCGATGCCGCGGACGAAGAGGTCGAGGTTGTCGCGGCGGGCCCGGCTTGCGGGGCTCACCGACGAGGCGAGCTCGAGGTCGAGCCCGGTGGTGTCGATGATCCGGCGCACGAGGTCGAGCAGCGGCTCACCCACGTGGCGGCGCAGGCGGCGCAGCTCCTCGGCCAGCAACGCGAATCTCGCACGCGCCTCGGACGAGTACGCTGCGTCGCCCGGATCCTCCAGCGCGTCGATGAGGGACGGCACCTCGGTGGGGTCGGCGCCCGCCACTGCCTCGGTCAGCTCCTCCTCGACCGAGCGGTCCTGTGAACGCTGGCCTGGTCCGCGGACGCCGGCGAGGTCGCGGGCGCGGCGACCCAGCAGCGCGAGGTCGCGAGGGCCGATCGCCCACCGTGGCCCGGTGAGGAGTGTGAGAACGGCAGGGTTCGCGGTCAGGTCCTGCAGCAGCGTCAGAGTGGCAACCACCTCCGCGACCTCGGGAAGCTCGAGCAGCCCCTTCAGTCCCACGATCTCCACCGGGATCTCCGCCTCCGACAGGGCGGCGTAGACATCGGCGGCATGGGCGTTGTCGCGGGTCAGGACCCCGATCTCCTGCCAGGATCCGAAGCGCTCGTGGGCCTCCCGGACCGCGGACGGCAGCCAGGCCAGCTCCTCGTCGTACGTCTCGAAGACCTCGACCTGGATGCGGCCCGGCTTGGCCTCAGGGGGCGCCTCCAACTCGGCGACCATCGGAAACTGCGCGTAGAGCGGTCTTGCCAGCCGGTTGGCCAGGCCGAGGATCCGGGCATCGGATCGGCGGTTGACGGTCAGCTGGAACTGACGCACGTCGGGACTGCCATCGGCGCGCGGGAAGCTCTCCCCGAAGCGCAGGATGTTGGAGACCGAGGCCCCGCGCCAGCCGTAGATCGCCTGGTTGGGGTCGCCGACCGCCATCACCGGATGACCGCGTCCGGCGTCGAGATCGGGTCCGGAAAAGAGGTGGGCGAGCATCTGCGCCTGGGCGACGGAAGTGTCCTGGTATTCGTCGAGGAGGACGACGGCGTACTTGCCCCGCTCGGCGGCGCCGACCTCCGAGCGGCTGCGGGCGAGGCGCGCACCGAGCTCGATCTGGTCGGAGAACTCCATCAGCCCCAGCGCCCGCTTGAGCTCGCGATAGTCGCGGACGAGGTGGAGGAGCTCGACGCGACGGTCGAAGGTGAACAGCATCTGCTCGAGTGGTTCGCGGTAGGTCTTGCGCGACTCGAGCGCGAGCTGCGCCTCCACTCGGCGGCGGAGTCTCGCTTGCAGGTCGAGGACCTGTTGCGGGTCGACGAGATGCTCGCTGAGCTGCGCGTCGAGTCCGAGGAGGTAGCCGATCACGGTGTCGGGATGGTCGCTGAGGTGTTGGACGGGACGGGAGTGCCGCGCGATCACGCGTGCAGCGAGCTGGTAGCGGGCGCCCTCGGCGATGACGCGGGTGTCGGGCTCGTGGCCGATGCGCAAGCCGTGCTCGGTGAGGAGCGAGGCGGCGTAAGCGTTGTAGGTCGCCACCGTGGGCTCGAGTTGCTCCTCGTCCTCCTCGGCGCGGCGGCGGAGGTCGATGACCCCGGCGTCGACCAGCGCGGCGCGGATCCGGCCGGCCAGCTCGCCGGCTGCCTTGGTCGTGAACGACAGCCCGAGCACCTGGTCGGGCCGGACCTGGCCGGTGCCGACCAGCCAGACCACGCGGGCGGCCATCAGGGTGGTCTTGCCCGAGCCGGCGCCGGCGATGACGACCGCTGGCTCGAGCGGTGCGGTGACGGCGGCGAACTGCTGGTCGCTGAGGGGGTACGCCGCGCGCATGTAGGTCTGCAGATCGGCAGGGGTGTCGAGCGGACGCGAGGTCATGTCAGCACCGTCCCCGAGCCGCGGACCGGGCACAGCGCGGTGAACGCACAGTGGTCGCAGTGGGAGCCGGCGCGCGCAGGGAGGTCTTCGTCGCGGAGCCGCCGGACCGCCTCAGTGAGCTGAAGCTCGATCGGCCGACGGCCGGACTCGTCGGGTGCCTGCGGATCCTGACGCTGGACCTTGACCTCGCCGCGCGACTCCTTGCGCAGCTGGATCAGCTCGGCGCCGCCGGAGACGGCGGGGCCGCCGAGGAGATGGTCGACGGCGCCCGACTCGACCGCGAGCTGGTAGAGCCCGAGCTGCGGGTGCTCTGGGAGGTCGGCCTCGCGGGGAGGGTATTTGGTGGTCTTGAAGTCGACCACGACCACGCGGCCCTCGTCGTCGCGTTCGAGGCGGTCGGCGAAGCCATGCAGCCGGACGGTGTGCCCGTCGACGACGACCTCGGCGCGGATCTCGGTCTCGGTGCCCAGAAGTGTCCGCGCGTCGGGGCGGCGGTGCCAGCGGAGGAAGCGGCCGAGGGCGGCGCGCACCTCCTCGCGCTCGCGCGACCCGGACCACGGCGTCCGGAAGCGCAGCTGGGCCCACACCCGGTCGACGTGGTCCATCAGATCGTCCTCGGTGGCGTCTGCGGGGAAGTCGCCTTTGGCCACCCGGTCGACCAGCGCATGCACGACCTGACCGAACCCTTGCGCGGCCGTGGACGGCGCACTCCCGCCGGCCTCCCTCTCGAGGAACCATTTGGCCGGGCAGGTCAGCAGGGAGTCCAGCGCGCTCGCGCTCAACGTGAGCGGGCGCTCTGGGGATCGCAGCGGGGTCGGGCCCAGGGACGGCGCGCGTGTGCCCCACCACGATCCGGGGTCGGCGCCCGGCACCAGCGGCCGATCGCCGGATTCTTCCACCGCCAGCCGGGCGATGCGCGCGACAGCCGCCGCGCGCAGGGCAGGGGCGGTGTCCGGATCGGCTGCCGTGCGGCGCAGGTCGGCGACGAGACCGTCGAGCGACAGCGGCCGACGTGGCCGCCCGACGACGCATGGCACCTCGGGCGAACCGTGCAGCTCTTCGGTGAAGCGGGACGGCTGATCTCCGTCTTGGTCTTCGGAGGCCACGGCCGTCACCAGCAGGCGGTCGGTCGCACGCGTGCACGCGACGTAGAACAGTCTCCGCTCCTCGGCGAGCAGGACCCGGGCCGGAGTCGGCGGGAGTGGCTCGTCGGGATGCAGCTCGTCACTGCCGAGCAGCGACGACCTGCGCCGCAGGTCGGGCCAGATGCCCTCTTGCACGTGGGCCACCACGACGAACCGCCACTCCAGGCCCTTGCTCCGGTGGGCGGTCAGCAACCGGACGGACTCGCTGCGCATGCCTCGCTCGGCGAGTGCTCCCCCGGGGATCTGCTGGGCCTGCACCGTGTCGAGGAAGGCGCCGACGCTCGTGTGGTCGCGCCGCTCCTCCACGGCGGCGGCCTCGTCGAACAGCGCGCACAACGCGTCGAGGTCGCGGTGAGCCGCCGCCGCGACCGGGCCTCCGCCTGCTGCGGCCGCACGCAACCGCTCTGGCCACCGGGTGCCGTCCCACAACAGCCACAGCACCTCCTCGGCGGTGCTGCCCGCGCCCAGATCGTCCTTGGCGCGTCGTAGGAGGGTCGCCAGACGTCGCGCTTTGTCGACCGGTCGGCCCGTGGGCAGGTCGTCGAGGAGGCGTGGGTCGAGGAGGGCGTCGCGGAGCAGGTCCCGGCTGCCCGCGGGCGGTCGGTCGTCCGCGGCGGCTCTACCC
>JBHWSH010000168.1:0-8951 GCA_043427135.1 Marmoricola sp.
GTCGCGAGTGGCCCTGTGCCGCTGCGGCGCCAGCCAGAACAAGCCGTTCTGCGACAACTCGCATCGGGCAATCGGGTTCCGCGACAGCAGCCGGCCCTGACCGAGGTCTCCGTGACGACGTCACCGTCCGTGGACGAGCGCCGGCCTCTCATCGGCGTGAGCTGCTACCGCGAACAGGCCTCATGGGGTGTGTGGCAGGTCTCCGCCGACCTCCTTCCGACGACGTACGTCCGGGCGATCGAGTTGGTCGGCGGCATCCCCGTGCTGCTGCCGCCGTACGACGCGCCGGCACCCTCCGCGGCTGCGGCGGTCGAGAAGCTCGATGGGCTGGTGATCGCCGGGGGAGCCGACGTCAACCCGGCGCGCTACGGCCAGGAGCCGCAGCCCCGCACGGCCCGCTGGCGCGACGAGCGCGATGCTTCCGAGCTGGCTCTTCTCGCGGCGGCCGACGCCAGGCAGCTCCCCGTGTTGGGCGTCTGCCGCGGCATGCAGCTGATGGCGGTGTACGCCGGCGGCGTCCTCGAGCAGCACCTGCCCGATGTCGTGGGGCACCACCGACACGACCCGGGCGGCGACTCGTTCGGCGAGGTGGAGGTCCGGATGGAGGCCGGCACCCGCCTCGCTTCCCTGGTCGGCGAGAAACTCGTCGTGCACTGCCACCACCACCAGGCCGTGCGCGACCATCCCGGCTTCGTCGCGGCCGCCCGCGCCGAGGACGGCACCGTCGAGGCGATGGAGCGCCCCGGTGACCGGTTCGAGGTAGGAGTGCAGTGGCATCCCGAGATGACGCATGACGCCGGTCTCTTCCGCGGGCTCGTCCACGCGGCGACCGGTCACGCCCAGCGACGGTGAAGGCCCGTCAGCCGAGGCGGAGGCGCCGGGCGAGGTACGGCGCGGTCGCACTGCCCGGAGCCCGCGCCACCTCGGCAGGTGGCCCGGTCGCGACGACCCGGCCGCCCGCGTCCCCTCCGCCCGGACCGAGGTCGATCACCCAGTCGGCGGTGGCGATCGCGTCCAGATCATGCTCGACCAGCACGACGGTGTTGCCGGCGTCCACGAGGCGGTGGAGCTGGCGCAGCAGCAGCGCGGTGTCGGCCGGGTGTAGGCCGGAGGTCGGCTCGTCGAGGAGGTAGAGCGCGTGGCCGCGACGAGCCCGCTGGAGCTCGGTGGCCAGCTTGATCCGCTGAGCCTCCCCGCCGCTGAGCTCGGTGGCCGGCTGTCCCAGCCGCAGGTAGCCGAGCCCGACGTCGCGCAGCGTCTCGAGACTCCGCGCCGAGGCCGGCACCTCGGCGAGGAACTCCGCCGCCTGGTCGACCGACAGGCCCAGCACCTCAGCGATGCTCTTGCCGCGATAGGAGATCTCCAGCGTCTCGGCGTTATAGCGGGCACCGCCGCACGTCGGGCACGGGGCGTAGGTGCCGGGCAGGAACATCAGCTCGACGGCGACGAATCCCTCGCCCTGGCAGGTCTCGCAGCGCCCTTCGGGCACGTTGAAGGAGAACCGGCCGGCGCCGTATCCGCGCTTGCGCGCCTCGTCGGTGGCGGCGTACAGCTTGCGGACTGCATCGAACAGGCCGGTGTACGTCGCGAGGTTCGACCGCGGCGTCCGCCCGATCGGCTTCTGGTCGACCAGCACCAGCCGGTCGAAGGACTCCCGTGCTGCCGGGTCCTCGGCGAGCACCTGGCTGACCAGCGTCGACTTGCCGGAGCCGGACACGCCCGTCACCGCGGTCAGGACGCAGAGGGGTACGTCGACGGAGACGTCGCGCAGGTTGTGCCGGGTCACGCCGTCGAGGTGGAGCCAGCCCTGCGGCGTACGGCTGTCGTGCGCGACCGGTTCGGCGCGGCCGAACAGGTAAGCGCTGGTGGCGGACTCCGTGACGTCCTCGAGCCCAGAGACCGGTCCGCTGTAGAGCACGCGTCCGCCTGCCTCGCCCGCACCGGGGCCGATGTCGACGACCCAGTCCGCGCGGCGTACGACGTCCAGGTCGTGCTCCACGACGAACAGCGTGTTGCCGGCAGCCTTCAACCGGTCGAGTACGTCGAGCAGCGGGGCAGCGTCGGCCGGGTGCAGACCGGCGGAGGGCTCGTCGAGGACGTAGACCACGCCGAACAGCCCCGACCGCAGCTGCGTGGCGATCCGCAGCCGCTGCGCCTCGCCGGGCGACAGCGTCGTCGAGCTGCGGCCGAGGCTGAGGTAGCCCAGGCCGAGGTCGAGCAGGACCTCGACGCGGGAGACCAGGTCGGCGCAGATGCGTTGGGCGACCTCGCCGGCGCTGTCGTCCTCGGCGATCGGCCGCAGCAAGCCGGCCAACTCGGTGAAGGGCAGGGCGTTCATCTCCGCGATCGACCGACCGGCGAAGGACACCGCCAGAGCTTCGGGTCGCAGCCCGCTGCCGTCGCAGTCCGGGCACGGCGCGTCCTCCACGAACCGCAACGCACGTTCACGCATGCGCTCGCTCTTGGACTCGGCCAGCACGTGCATCACGTGCTTGCGGGCGCTCCAGAACTTCCCGTAGTAGCCGTGGTCGATCCGGTCGCGTTGCGGCTCGATGAGGACCGAGGGCTGCTCGTCGGTGAAGAGCAACCAGTCCCGGTGCTTCTTCGGCAGCTTCTTCCAGGGCTTGTCGATGTCGATGCCCAGGCCCATCACGATGCTGCGCAGGTTGGCTCCCTGCCAGGCGCCGGGCCACGCGGCGATCGCACCGTCGCGGATGCTCAGCGACGGGTCCGGGACGAGCAGCTCCTCGGTGACGTCGTGGGTGTGTCCGAGCCCGTGGCAGCGCGGACAAGCACCCGCGACGGTGTTGGGGGAGAAGGCCTCGGCCGCCAGATGCTCAGCACCCGCGGGATAGTCGCCGGCCCGCGAGTACAGCATCCGCAGCAGGTTCGACAACGTCGTGATCGTGCCGACCGACGACCGTGACGTCGGCGCGCCGCGCCGCTGCTGCAACGCGACCGCGGGCGGAAGACCGGTGATCTCCTGCACATGCGGGGCGCCGACCTGCTGGAGCAGGCGACGGGCGTAGGGCGCAACAGACTCGAAGTAGCGACGCTGCGCCTCGGCGTACAACGTCCCGAACGCCAGCGACGACTTGCCCGACCCGGAGATGCCGGTGAACGCGACCATCGCGTCGCGCGGGATGTCGACGTCGACGTTGCGGAGGTTGTGCTCGCTGGCTCCGCGGACGCGGACGTAGGGATCGTGCGCGTCGGTGGTCATGGGGGAGTTCGCTCCGTTCAAGACGGGGTACATGCCAGGACGTCGGCAGATCGGTCCAGGGACGTCCTACCCAAGCGAGGCGCGCGGTGCACATCGAACAGGGCGTCCGGGACCCGCTGCCGAGGGGTGTCGTGGTGCTGTTGGGTGCCGCGTCGGCGGTCGTCGTCCTCGCCGGGATGCGAGGTGCCGCCGACATCGTCGGCCCCGGCCTGCTCGCGCTGGTCATCGTCATCACCGTCAGCCCGATGCAGCAGTGGTTGCGGCGCCACCGCGTGCCGGCTTGGCTCGCGTCCACGCTGACGATGGTCGTGGTGTACGGCGTCCTGCTGGCTCTCGCGGCCGCGCTGGCGTGGTCGGTAGCCAGGTTGGCGACGCTGCTGCCGCGCTACTCGAGCGAGTTCTCCAGTGTGATCGACACGCTCGGCGCGTGGGTCAACGGCGTCGGGATCACCGACGACCAGATCACCACCGCGCTGAGCTCCTTGGACCCGAACCGGGTCGTGAGCGTGTTGCAGGGAGTGCTGAGCGGCACCGCCGGGGTGCTGACCGACTTGCTCTTCCTGGTGACGCTGCTGTTCTTCCTCATCATCGAGGCGCTGAACTTCCCACGCCGCTTCGCCATGGCGGAAGCCACCCGCCCCGACGTCACCTCGGCCCTGCTCGGCTTCACCCACGGCGTACGCCGCTACGTCTGGGTCTCCACGGTGTTCGGCCTGATCGTCGCGGTGTTCGACATCGCCTTGCTGTACTGGCTCAGCGTGCCCCTGCCGCTGCTGTGGGGACTGCTCTCGTTCATCACCAACTACATCCCCAACATCGGGTTCGTCATCGGACTGGTCCCGCCCGCGTTGCTCGCACTGCTCGACGGCGGACCGAAGCAGATGCTGTGGGTCGTCCTCGGTTACAGCGTCATCAACGTGGTCATCCAGTCGCTGATCCAGCCGAAGTTCGTCGGGGACGCGGTTGGGTTGTCCATGTCGCTGACGTTCCTGTCGCTGGTCTTCTGGGCCTTCGTGCTCGGTCCGCTCGGCGCGCTCCTCGCCGTACCCCTCAGCCTGCTCGCCAAAGCGCTGCTCGTCGACGCCGATCCCACCACGCGCTGGCTGAACCCTTTGCTGAGCGCGGATGCGGCCGCCGATGCGCAGGCGTCTGGCACTGTTGATCGACGTGAGTGAAGAGCGGACCAAGATCAAGCTGGACGGGGTGCAGCTCGTCTCCGGCGCCCTCACCGCCGTCACCTCCGCAGTGCTGCTCTCCACTGTCGGTGTGGCCGGCACGTTGATCGGTGCCGCCGTCGGCAGCGTGCTGGGCACGGTGGGCAACGCCGTCTACTCCTACTACCTGAGGCTCTCCCGGCGGCGCGTCGCGACGGCCAAGGCCGTGGCCGAGGCGCGGGTGAGGGGCGCCGCGTCCCTCGCCGCACAGGCGGGCACCCATGGCGATGCGGACCTGGCCGAGGCGCAGCTCGAGATGGCCGAGGAAGAGTTCGAGCAGGCGCAGGACGACCTCGAGAACGCAGATGAGCACAAGCGGGTTCCGTGGCGCGACGTCGTGGCTGCACTGCCGTGGAGACGCGTCCTCGCGGTGGCCGGCGTGGTCTTCGTCATCGCCTTCGGCGCGATCCTGACCTTCGAGGCGATCGCCGGGCGGGCCGTCTCGACCTACACCGGCGGCACGGATGGGCCGGCTCGCGTCTCGATCCCAGGTGTCGGCGGGGGCGACTCGCGCGACCAGGAGCCCGACGACAACGCGCCGAAACCTCCGGACGAGGAGCAGCCAACCGCCCCGTCGCCCTCCCCGACTCCGACGTCAGCCGAGCCGACGACCGACCCCTCACTCGAGCCGACGCCCGAGGAGACGCCCTCGACCGAACCGTCGGCGACCCCTGCGCCGGAGACTCCGACCCCGTAGCTTCAGCGCAGCTCGTCGTCGACGAAGACCGGCCGACACGCACGCAGGCCCGCCCAGGTGAAGGGGATCGCGGTCGCGGCGAGCAGCACCAGGACCCAGGTCCAGCCGTCGGTGGCGTCGTGGAGTACGCCGACCAGGATGGGCCCGGCGGCCGCGACGAGGTAGCCCACCGGTTGCACGAAGCCCGACAACTGCGCGGTGACCTGCGGATGTCGGGTGCGAGCGGGCAGCAACGCGATCACCAACGGGAACGCGAAGCCAGCAATGCCGAGCATCAGCGCCCAGAGCCAGGGCAGCGTGGTGGGGGCCAGCTGCAAGCCCACATAGCCGGAGGCCAGCAGCACCCCGAACCCCACGACGTACGGCGCCAGCGAGCGGGCGCGCACGATCAGCAGCGGCATCGTCAGGCCCCCGACGATGCCGATGCCCGAGACCACGCCTTGCAAGGACCCGGCGTACGCCGCGGAGAGGCCCGCGTCCCGGTAGATCTGCGGCAGCCAGCCGAACTGGATGTAGGCGTGCATCGACTGGATGCCGAACAGCGCTGCCATCGCGACCGCCGTCGGGGCGGTCGCCATCCGGCCGGTCGGAGCTACGCCGGTGACCTCGTGCTCGGCGGGGTTGCGCCGCTCGTGGGATGCCAGCCACGCCCAGATCGGCAATGCCAGCAGCACCATGAATCCCCAAGCACCGAGCGCGCGGTTCCAGCCGCCCAGCGCCGTGGCCAGGGGAGCGGTCAGTAGCGAGCCGAGCGCCCCACCGAGGATGAGTCCGGTGCCGTAGATCGTGGCGAGCATGACCTGCCGATTGCCGCCGTACCGCTTGATCCAAGCGGGCACGAGCACGTTGCCGATTGCCATGCCGGCCATAGCCACCGTGCTGAGCAGGAGGAACAGCCCTGCCGAACCGGTCGTGACCCGCAACAGCAGACCGACCGCCGCCGCCACGAGGCCGACCGCAATGCCGGCGGTGATGCCGACGCGACGTGCGAAGGCGACGGCCAGGAATCCGGCGAACGCGAAGCACAGTCCGGGCAGGCCGGTGAGGAGACCGGCGAGGCCGCCGCCCATGCCGAGTCCGGTCCTGACCTCCTCGAGCACGGGCCCGATCGAGGAGGCAGCGGGGCGCAGGTTGACCGACGCCACGACGATCGCCGCCAACGCCACGCCACCACCCACGGCGAAGGGGCGGGATGCCGAGCGGGTCACCGACCGAGGGTAGGCCTCCACCGAGCACGAGCATGCACGGCGTACGGTCGGGGACGCCACGGCGGACGACGCCGCTCGAGGAGTACAAGGAGTGCCGATGACACCCGCCGAGCTCAGCTTGGACACCAACATCGCCCTGCTGCTGGCCGGGCTGGTGTTCCTGTGGGCGCTCGGCCTCGGCGTCCTGAAGTACGCCCAGATCCGCCGCTCACCCGAGGCGCAGGCCCACCCCTACACCGACATCGCCCACCGCGCCGCGCTGCTGTACTCCTTTGCCCTCGGGCTCATCGCGGTCTTCGCCGAGCTGAGCGACTGGCCGACCTGGGTCGACCTCGTCGCCGTGCTCGTGCTCGCCGGGTTCTTCGTCGCGGCGATCGCGTCCTATCAGTGGCACGGCATGCGTGGCGACACCGACAACCAGATGCGCGGCAACCCGCCGGCCGTCTCGTGGTTCATGTATGCGCTCATCGTCGGCGAGATCGGCGCATTCGCGGTGCTGCTCGCCGGGTTCGTCCGCAGCTGGGTCGCCTGAGGGTTACGCGTCGCGTGCGCATCGGAAGCCAATGTGCGTGGTGGCCGAATGCCGGTCCTGCGGCTGCCGGGCGGCCGGGCGATAGCGCAGGCAGTACTCCGGCGCGCACAGGTGCGAGCCGCCCTTGACGACGAAGACGTCGCCTGGGGTCGCCGGTCCGGTGTGCCGTTGCCGCGGATCGGCCGGGATGCAGCAGGGCGACGACGCTGCCGCCGGGTGCTGCCCCGTCCACCGGTCGGCGGTCCACTCCCACACGTTGCCGATCAGATCGACCGCGCCACAAGGGTTCTCGGGATAGGCGCCCACGGGCGAAGTCCCTGCCCAGCCGTCCTCGGCGGTGTCGAGATAGGGGAAGGACCCCTGCCACGTGTTGGCGAGATGGACGCCGCGTGGGGAGCGCTCGTCTCCCCACGCGTACGCCGTGTGGCCGGCTCCGCCGCGCGAGGCGAACTCGTGCTCGGCCTCGGTCGGCAGGCGCTTGCCCGCCCACGCGGCGTACGCCGCGGCGTCGTCGAAGCAGACCTGTGTGACCGGGTGGTCGAGACGGTCGGACAAGGCCGAGGAGCCTGGTCCCTCCGGGGAACTCCAACAGGCGCCAGGGACCCAGGACCACCACGCGGAAGGGTCGCGCAGCGGGACCGGACCCGGAGTCCCGGTGAAGACGAGCCCACCGGGGACCAGCACCGCCGGGTCGACATCGGGGTAGTCGGCCGGGTCGGGCGACTGCTCGGCCACCGTGACGTAGCCGGTCTCCTCCACGAACTCCGCGAAGTCGGCGACCGTCACCGGTGCCCGATCGAGCAGGAACGGCGAGACCCGCACCGGATGGGCCGGCCTTTCCTCGGAGTAGAAGTCGTCGGACCCCATCGAGAACTCGCCACCGGGCACGAGCACCATCCCCGCGGGGACATCGCTGGACACGGAGGACACGGTCAGGACGAGTCGCCCACGCGGGTGATGGTCGCGGGCCCTTCCTCGGCGGTCAGCCCGCCCCCGGGCGCCCCCGCTTCGACGTCCTCCAAGCGGTAGCGGACCTCCCGGGTGCCGAACAGGTCGAGGTCGAAAGGCCGCTCGTCGTCGCCGAGCTCCGCCTCGACCAGGCGAACGAGCTTGTGCAGCATCGCCTCGACCAGCCGCTCGTCGTAGTCCGGGTGCGACGGGTCGCCGATGTTGCGGGTCTCCCCGGGGTCGGCGACCAGGTCGTAGAGCGCGACGTCGGAGGTCGCGTGCAGCTCCTCGACCGTCTGCGGCATCGCGTACTGCGTAGGGGAGAACCAGCGCACCAGCTTGTGGCGTCCGTCGGAGAGGGAGCGGAAGAACGTGCGCTTGTCGAGGTCGGGCGCGCCGTACTTCTCACCCGCGCGCAGACAGTCCTCGAGAGTCTTCTCGGGGCCGTCGCCGAGCGTGGACAGCTCGCCGAGCGCACCCTGGATGGCCCACTCGGGATCGAGGCTGTTGAGGCCGTCCCACATCGTCAACGCGCCGTCACCGGGTCGAGACGTCGAGCCGCGTGGCGGGTCGGCGTCCTCGGGCGCGGACTCGAAGACCGGCCTGAGGTCGCGGCCCTTCAGCTGCGGGTAACGCTCGCGGATGTCGTCCGCGGTCAACCCGGCCCACGACAGGAAGGTCGTGGCGAGGTCGAGGTGGGAGCCCACTGCGTCCGACCGTACGCCGCGTGGACCCGTCGGTGCCACGACGGTCATGTTGACCAGGGCCGCCTCCTGGAAGGGGATCGCGCCCTTCTGGGCGAGCCGGTGGGCGCCGTTCATCTCACCGTGGTCGGAGGTGAAGACGACGACCGTGTTGCGCCACAGGTCCTGGCGGTCGAGCTCGTCGAGGATCTTCTGGAACTCGGCGTCGACCATCCGCAGGCAGTTGACGAGGTAGTTGCGTCGCACCCGCCACAGGTCCTCGCGACCGTCGGGGATGCGCCCGTAGTTCCACTCGACGTTGCGCTTGTAGGAGCGGACGCCGTAGGGCTGGGCGTCGAGGTCGTCGTCGAAGCTCTCGGGAAGGTCGACGTCGTAGTCGCGCATGAAGCCCAGGCGCTGGGCCTCGTGGGCCAGCGCCGCCATCA
>JBHWSH010000169.1:0-6497 GCA_043427135.1 Marmoricola sp.
CATCTTCGAGGAAGAGGCCCGACAGCGCGCCGAGGAGATCAGGGCCACCGAGGAGGCCGCCGCCCAGGCCGCGGCCGCCGACACCGGCCCCTCCCCCGACGCCGAGATCGCGCAGGTCCACCGCTCCGGTCGTCAGCACGACCACACCGACACGGCCGCCTACCAGCGGCCCCAGCTCGGCCGCCGCCGCGGCCCGCGCCGCTAGGAGTCGTGATGGCAACCGCGCTCGCATCAACGGACGTCAGTCACGTCCCTGGCCGGACAACTGTCCGCTGGGTCGACTGCTCCCACAAGCTGGGTTCGCTGCCGTGCATGACAGAGCCCCGCGGGGTGGTGGGCTTTGAGGTGATCCTCGGTGCCTACGCGTCGCTGCTCTCGATGGCGGCGACCGGCTCAGTATCGCTGGTCTCGTAGAGCTTGGCCATGGAGCCCTCCGAGAGGTAGCGGCGATCGCCCGCGATCCACTCGTCGTGCATGTCGATCAGCACCGCGCCGACGAGCCGGATTACGCTGGCGGGGTTGGGGAAGATCCCGACGACGCGGCCGCGGCGCTTGATCTCCTTGTTGACTCGCTCCAGCGGGTTGGTCGACCAGATCTTGCGCCAGTGCTCACGCGGGAACGCGGTGAACGCGAGGACTTCGGCCTTGGCCTCGTCCATGTAGGGGCCGATCTTGGGCCACCTGGCGGCGAACTCGTCGCGGGTCTTGTCCCATGCAGCGTCGATGTCGTCGGGCTTGGCCTGGGCGAAGATCATCCGGAATGCGGCGGCCACATAGTCGACTTGCCCCTTGGGAACGTGGGCCAGCAGGTTGCGGGCGAAGTGGACCCGGCACCGCTGGTGCGCGACGCCCTGGAAGGCCCGGGACAGGGCCTTGACGAGCCCGGCGTGCTGGTCGCTGATCACCAGCTGGACGCCACCGAGACCACGTTGCTTGAGCGAGTTGAGGAACCCGCGCCAGAAGACCTCGTCCTCGCTGTCGCCGACGTCCAGGCCGAGGATCTCCCGCTCACCGCCAGCGGTGACGCCGGTCGCGACAACGACGGCCATGGACACGACCTGCCCGCCCTTGCCCGGCTTGTTGCGCACGTGGAGGTAGGTCGCGTCCAGGTAGATGTAGGGGAACTCGACGTGATCGAGTGCTCGGGTGCGGAACGCGCCGACGGTCTCATCGAGGCCCGCGCAGATCCTCGAGACCTCGGACTTCGAAACCCCGCTGCCGCCCATCGCTTCGACCAGGTCGTCGACGCTGCGGGTTGAGACGCCGTGGACGTAGGCCTCCATCACCACCGCGTACAAGGCCTGATCGATCCTGCGGCGGGGCTCGAGGATGATCGGGAAGAACGACCCCTTGCGCAGCTTGGGGATGCGTAGCTCGACGTCGCCGGCCTTGGTCGTCAACATCCGGGGCCGGTGGCCGTTGCGCTCGGTGACACGGTCCTCGGTCCGCTCATAGGGTGCCGCGCCGATGCGCTCGGTCGCTTCGAGCTCGATCAGCTCTTGGAGCGCGACGCGAACCGAATCGCGGATCAGGTCGACGCCATCACCGGTGCGGAACGCGTCGAGCAGTTCGGACAGGGCAGACTGGGACAAGGCCATCGGTGGACCTCTTTCGGTGAGTGCTTGGCCGTACACACCGAAGATCCCGCCGATGGCCGTCTACGTGCTGACGCCCCGCCGCTGCTCCCTCAAACCCCACCACTCCCAGGGACTCTTACCCGTGCATGAACCACAAGCCGCACGAGGGCAACGGCCGTGGCTGCGTACACCACTCCACCTCCGGCTTCCAGGACGACGAGTAGTTCGCGGACCTGCAGCGCCGGAGAGTGTTGCCTAACCGTGGACCAGGTGCAGCCGCGGCCGCGCCGGCGGCTCGGCGGCCGCCTCCAGGCGCTGCAGCCGCTCGAGCGTCATCGGATGGCCATGACGCCGGAGCAGGCCAGCCAGCACGGCGCCCAGGCCCAGGGAGACCACCAGCTGGTCGGCCGCGGCCTCCGCAGTGGCCTCGATCCGTCGGCTGGCCGCCGGCACCAGGTAGGTCAGGAGGATCACCGCGCCGCCCAGGATCCCCGGAGCGGCCCGGCCCTCGGCGACCGACTGCACGATGCAGATCACCCCGACGACACCTCGCAGCGTCCACGCCAGCCGCATGAACGGGAGCCAGGCGAACGCCCGTGCCACGCCGCGGAACGACGCGACCACCAGCCGCCACGGCGTCGTAGCCGCAAGCACCGCGAGTTCGAGCCGCGGGCGGATCGCACGCCGCCGGCCGACGGCATGAGTCATCGCGGCGGCCGCCTCCGCGGCAGTCACCCCTCCCCGGTACGTGGCGTCGACCAGGCCGGGGCTGACCACGACAGCGCCAGCCCCGATCGCCACCGCCACCGGGGTGCTCGGAGTCTGACGCCGGCGTACGAACAGGGCGTCGACGTCGACCCCGCGGCCGCCCAGCTCGGCAAGCACGGGTCCCATCACCTGGAGCTCGGCCGCAGTCGCGGGACGGGACCGGGTCAGCGCCGCGATCGCCTGCGGCTCGAACCGGCCCAGCGCCAGCGCGACCAGCAGGCCGCCAGCAGCCAGGAACGCCACCAGGCCAAGCGCCGGCGTGAGCAGGGCGCACACCACCACGGTGAGGACGAAGCTCACCAGCAGCGCCGGCGCCAGCGTCACCACCCTCAGCACGGTCATCGGGAACCTCATCATCACGACCCTCCTCCATCTGTCAGCACTAGTGCGAATCTCTTGACTTTGTCCGCGGTGATCGTCCGGCGACCGCCATACGACATAGGCGAACGAGACCAGTTTGTGCCCAGCCGCCGACACGACCCCGAGTTATCCACAGCCCGCCGTCACGCGGAGCGAGGACCGACCCGGACGTGGGTTCATGGGCCAGACCGACCTCCGACCGAAAGGAACACCCGTGGACACCCTCAACGCTGACGGCACTTGGGACCGCCTCGGCTCGATCGCCCTCCTGCTGCACCAGGCCGCGACCCAGGTATGGAGCGACGCCGACCGGGCGGCCACAGACTCGCCGCTGCACGACCTCGGCCTCGGTGTCTACCTCGCGCACGGCCAGGCCAGTGCCCTGCTGCCCGAGGACTACGAGCTGCCCGACCTCGAGGTGGACGAGCTCGAGGAGCGCACCCCGCTGCAGCTGCTCACCGAGGCCGAGGAGCTGACCCGGCCCCTGCCGCTGCACCGGCCCGACCTGGTGCACGGCTCCCAGCTGGTCGTCGACCTGTGCGACCTCATCAGGGAAGCCCGCGGCCTTGGCTACTGACCTGCGGCTGGCGTACGCCGACATCGACTCCGAGCTCTTCGACGTCGACCAGATCCCGATGACCTCGCGCGACGTGCGCAGCGTCGGCGAGATGCTCTTCGACGTCGACTACCTGGCGCGCCAGCTGCTGATGGACGTCGACGGAGACGCGGCCGGCACGCTGCTGCGCAGCTGGCCGACGATGGTCGCGGCCGCCGAGGACCTGTGGGCGTCCCTGCCCGGCCGGCGCCCTGGCGTCGACGAGCGAGACCGGCCCATGACCACGCTCGCCGCCCAGGCCGCCACCATCGAGACCAGCCTGTACGGCCGCGTCGCCTGGCCAGGGCAGGGCCCGACGAGCCCCCGCGTCGACCAGATGACCCAGACGTTCCTCAACGCCGCGGCGCTTGTCCGCCGCTACGGCGCCGAGATCCCCCACGAGCAGCCCGACGCTCACCGTGACCTCGAGGCCGCGCGCACGCGGATCATGCACGGGCTCTACCTCACCGCTCACGCCGTCACCGTCGCGCTCCACGACCACGGCCGCGACCGCGTCGACGACGCCCGCAGCTCTGGTCGCCGCGTCCACCTCGCGCAGCACCACTCCCCCTACGCGATCGCCCCCACCGGCGCCTGGATCGACCGGCTGACCGCGTGCGAGAACACCGCCCGCAGCTACCTGAGCGACCGGTTCGCCCAGGCGCTCGCCGGCGAGGCGATGCGTCCCGTCGACGACCCCGGCCGGCTCGCGCAAGCCCTGGCCAACTGGGACATCCAGACCCACCGCGCGCTCGCCCGCGATCTCGATCCGGCGAACATCCTGCTGATCACCCGCACCCAAGGACTGATCGCCGGCGCGAGCATGGTCCTGGTCGATGCGGCCGCGGCCGCCGGCGTGCTCGAGCGTTCCGACCGCCTGGTCCCCGCCATCGCCGAGGCAGGGCGGTCCTGGAGCAACCTGGCCAGCCGCTGGGGCGACCTCGCTCCCCCAGGTGCCCGCCTCCAGGAGCCGCTGGCCCGCGCGGCCGCCGAGGTCCGCGCCGCCTACCGCCAGATCACCCACGACAAGACCACGCTGGCCAGCCCCGAGGTCATCGCCGGCCGCCCAGGGCTGCCGGAAGCCGTGCGCGCCGCGCTGCGCGCGATCGAGGCCGGCTCCGAGCTCGCCGTTGTCGTCGCCGAGAAGGCCGACGCACCCGATCTCATCGGCCCGGCCCGTGCCCTCTCGCGCCGGGCACACAACGACGTCGAGGCCGGCTTGGCCACCCCACCGGCCGAGGGCGACGTCGTCTGGGTCTCCCCCGCCGACATCCTCAACAAGCGCCTCGTTCCGCTCCCACCGCCCGTTGCGGAAACCCTCCGCGCAGCCAGCGACGCCACGATCGACGCCACCAGCTCCGCCTCAGCGGTGGCCACGCTGCATCGCGGCGAGCACACGCCGTCAGCCCCTGACTTGGACCCTGGCTTGCAGAGCGCGGCTGTGCGCGAGGTGGGTCGGCTCCAGGCCCCGAGGGCCACCGGGCCGCGCCGGTGACCCGCACAGTGCCTGCAGGATGCGGACCGGAGAGAACGCTGGCGACCAGCTTCGACAGGGCCGCATGGGTTAGGTCGGCAGGTGCCGACGAGGGAGAGAACCGTGCCAGGCAGCATTTCCGGAAATGCGCCCGGCGTGTTGTCGTTTCGAGAAAAGCCCTCTACGGCAGGATCGCAGTCATGCAGACGACACGGAAGGCCGGACGACCCCACAAGGGCGAGCGCCACGCGTTCCTCGTGAAGCTATCGCCCGAGATGGTCGACAAGATTCACCTTCTCGCGCAGATCAACGAGCGAACCTATGTCGAGGTTGTCGAAGTCGTTGCCACCGACGCGCTCGCTGCGCGGACCCGCGATGAGCAGCTGGATCGCGTCACGGACTTCGTGGGCCACAAGGGCGAGCGACGCGCGGTCAAGTTCCAATTGCCGATCGCGCAGGCCGAGAAGGTCTTCGACCTGGCACAAGCCACAGCCCGCACCTATCAGGACGTGCTCGAGTTTCTGTTGGGCGACGGCCTGGAGGTCTACGACATGGTCGAGATGCTCGACTACATCGCCGAGGGGCAAGGGAGGCTCGACCTAGCCGTCTGAGACTTCGGGCAGGGCCCGAAAAAGCCTGAAGGGCGACCGCTGCAACGGTCGCCCTTCGATGAAGCGGATACCCAACCCAGCTCTTTGCCGGAGATGACGGAATGGGTGCCAAGACCTCGACGGGAGGGTGCTTCGTGCTCCCCACATTAACAGCGCGCGCCGACATTCAGTCGGATCTTGCGCGTGCCATGGTTGCCCGCGATGCGGTCGCGAGCGCCCACCACGTGCCGCTGCATCTTCCCCACCTCGTTCTATCCCGAGCCGCTGGACCTCGTCGGCGCTCGTCAGTGACGAGCCCCGCTCCTCGCGACCGGAGGGAGGTGGACGCCGCCAGCTGTGGCCAGCGAGGGCGTGACTCGCCCTAGAAATGACGAAAGGCCCTGCGCCAACAGGACCTGATCGTCTTGGTGAAGACCGGGGACCAGCGCCAACTGGGAACCCGGGTGATGCCTCTGAGAGGAGGTATGAGGATTTGTTGCCGGTAACTGTACCGGCGTCGCATGGCGATGCCGCACACCCTGGCGCCGGACGGCGTGTCTCGCCGGCGCTGTTGGCGCTGGATGAGCACCTGTTCAATCCTGACGCCTCCCAGTGGCTGGTGATCGACGCCGGCAACGAGGCTGTCCCCCGGACCACCATTCCCTCGCTGGTCGACGGGCTTGAGTTGGTCGGCAAGGGCCGCATCGCAGCTCTGGTAGGTCACCTGCGTGACGGCGCCGGCGTGGTCGACATCGACGTCCCCGGGCCGTTGGGTGACTTCCTCGCCGCCGAAGTCGCCGACTGGCTGCGCCGTCGCGACTTCTGGGTCCTGGAGCGCCCCTCGGGCGGCGCCAAGGGCCGGTGGCACCTGTTCTTCGCGCACCCCGACTTCCACTACGCGCCCGCTGCATCCCGGACGGGACTCGCGGCCGAGGTCGGCACGTACCTGCAAGCCCTGGCAGCGGATGTGAAGGTTCCGCGCGGTGAACTCGACCTGCGCGACGCCGTTCGACCCCTGACCTCTCCGCACCGCCATGGCGCGGTCACCAAGCCGACCGGGGACCTGCGCCAGGCGCTGCGCGACCTGAAGCGGACCCTCCCCCACGCGCCTCCGGCGACGCCGCTTCGAGATC
>JBHWSH010000170.1:0-2910 GCA_043427135.1 Marmoricola sp.
CTCTGCAGGCAGACGACCGCCCGGGCTGCACCCACGACGTCGTCGGCCCGGTGCTCGGGGTGGAGCGCCTGCCGCGTAGCGAGGCGGGCGCGCCGCTCCGCGTCGGTGACGAGCCGGGTCATGGGCGTCGGCCGACCGCGAGGAAGACCGGGTACCCGCGGCCTCCCTTGACGACCCGGCCAGCGTCGCCGACGGTCACGTCGGCGAAGCCCGCGGACTCGAGCCGCGCGGCGACCTCGCTGCGGTCGAAGCCGTGGTGCCCGCCGAAGTCGTGGTCGTGGAAGCTGCCGTCCTCGCGGTCGAGGTCGGCCACCGCGACGTGCCCACCGCTGTCGAGGAGCTCGGCGAAGCCCGAGAGGACCCGGTCGAGCTCACCGACGTGGTGCAGGACGTTGGAGGTGACGACGAGGTCGAAGCGCTCCGGAGGCACCGGCTGGGCCTCGAGGTCGAGGCCCCACACGCGTGTCGGCGAGGGCAGCCTGCCGTCGGCGACCTTGTCGGCGAGCACCCGCCGCATCCCCGAGGAGCTGTCGACGAGCGTCACCTCGGCCTCCGGCAGGTGCGGCAGCAGCGCCGTTGTCACCAGCGCGGTGCCGGCGCCGTACTCGAGGAGCCGGACGCGCGGGCGAAGGGGGACCCTCGCCGCGATCGCCGCCGCCACCTCACCGGACTGCCGCTGCTTGTCCGGGTCGTCGTCCCAGGTCGCCGCCTTGTCGTCGAAGTGCGTCCCATCGTCTGGGTGCTGGTGGTGCCCCTCCTGAGTCTCGTCCATGGGCCCAGCCTGCCAGCCGCCACCGACGGCGGCAGGTGCGCTGCCTCAGCAGCCGCTGCTGCTCATCTCTCGCCGAGGGCGGTCAGCGCCGGTAGAGCCCCTCGATCACGTCGGCGCGCTGCTGGGTGATGACGTGCCGCTTGAGCTTTTGCGTCGCTGTGAGCTCGCCGCTCTCCTCGGTGAAGTCGTCGTCGAGGACCACGAAGCGCTTGATCCCCTCGGCCCTGGACACCAGGGCATTGGCCTCGTCGACGACCTGCTGGAGCTCGGCCTGCGGGTCGGCGGGTCGCTCGCAATCGGGGTCGAGGGTGATGAGCGCGCCAACGAAGGGGCGTCCGTCGCCGACGACCATCGTCAAACGCGACACCACGGCGGCATCCTCCGCTCGGCGTGCCGATCTCGTCGGGACCGTCGCATTTGACCTGCACGCGATAGAATCGCAGTAACGAACCTCAAGTGACACAGGAGGGAGCGGGGCGACGTGTTGATCGGGTACGCGCGGGTCTCGACCGAGCGGCAGGACCTCGCGGCACAGCTCAAGGGACTGGCCGACCTCGGCGTGGCCCGGGAGCGGGTCTACACGGATAAGCGCACCGGTCGGTCGATGAAGAACCGGCCCGGGCTCACACAGGCGATCGCTGCCCTTCGTCCGGGTGACGTGCTCGTGGTGACCAAGCTCGACCGGCTCGCCCGATCGGTGCCCGATGCTCGCGACCTCGTCGGCCAGGTCTACGCCAAGGGCGCTGCGCTCCAGCTTGGGCCGTCGCTGCACGACCCGGAGGACCCCGTCGGGAAGTTCCTGTTCAACGCGCTGGCGATGGTTGCCGAGTTCGAGTCCGACCTGAACCGGCAGCGCACGATGGAGGGCTTGGCGATCGCGCGGGCACAGGGCCGCCTCAACGGGAAGCCGCCGAAGCTGAACGAGCGGAGGACGAAGAAGCTCCTCCGGGACTACGAGGCCGGCACCGCGACGGTCGGCCAACTCGCCGAGGACTACAACGTGTCCAGGGCGACTGTGTACCGGACAATCAAGCGAGCAAGAGCTGGCGAAGGGATCGCCCCATGAGCAACGTCGATACGGACCTTGGGGTGCTTGGGCGAAATTGGTCGAGTTCCCATACTGCGGCGTGGGAACCCACGTTCTGCCCTCAGTGCCGAGCCCCCAATATGGTTCGTGTGGCGGCACTCCTGGCCAAAGAAGGACCGGGGAAGGGCAAGCCAGAGGACGACGGGCTGCGGTGGCTGAGGTGCGCCGCATGCGGAAGTGGCGCTGTTGCTAGTGGTGGCGAGGTTTATCCGACCCCTCGTCCCTTCGGTTCCGTAGAGGGGGTTCCTGAGATGGATGCCCTGATCTGGGACGAAGCCCGGACCTGCTTCGGGGCGGCTGCCTATACGGCTGCCGTGATGCTCTGTCGCAAGCTCTTGTTTCACATCGCCGTGGACAAGGGGCTACCTGCTAGCAACGCCAGAGGCCGCGCTCCCGGCTTCCAGGAATGCGTCAACCACCTCGAGAGTGAGGGCGTCATCACCAAGACGATGCTCGGATGGGTGGACCGCATCAAGGACGTAGGCAATGACGCGAACCACGAGGTCACCCCCGTCGCGAAGGCTGACGCCGAGGCCGTCGGAGCATTCACTCAGCAGCTACTGACACTCGCATATGCCCTCGACGCGATGATGAAGGCGCAGGGAGTCACGACCGATGACAAGGTGTCTCAGTGACCACAGGCCGCGAGGGCAGATTGATCGAAGCGATCGCCGCGGGCATCTCCTTGGTGTTCGCGATTGCCGGGGCTCTCTTCGCCCCGAGTGCTGCGGCGAGGTGGTTCTTTGCTGGCACTGCCGTCGTCCTCGTGCTGTGGCCGCTGGTGCGCCACAGCAGGCTGCGTCGGCGTGAAAGGGGCATGTCTCAGTGACCACGGAGCGCGTTGCAAGGTCGGTTCGGCTCGGCCGCCGTGAACGTGTGCGTGCCGACATGACGCCTCCGTTGCGCACTGCGTTGATCCATTGGGCTGACGATCATGAATCGCCCCGGGTTTCGTGGAGGCTCGGTTAGTTGGATCCGACCTCGGTGAGGACCGGGTTCTGACGGTAGTGCTTCGCAGGTTGTGATGCCCAGTAGTTGGCCTCGTACAGTA
>JBHWSH010000171.1:0-2557 GCA_043427135.1 Marmoricola sp.
AATGTCGACCCTCGGGCTCGGAGACGACGATCCCGCAATCGCGCAGGCATGCCAGGTGGTTGGACACGTTCGGGCGTGTCAGGTCCAGATCTCGGGCCAGTTCCGCCGGGTAGGCGGGATGGTCGAGCAGGGTCAGGATGATCCGGGATCGAGTGGGGTCGGCCAGTGCGCGACCCAGCCGGTTCATCACGTCGAGACGCGAAGCAATAGTCAGCATGAACTGAACTATACAGCGCGCACTGAACACTCGGTCACGGGCGTCAGCCCAGATTGCATGCCCGTAAGGGGAACCCCCAGCGGTGAAGCCGCAGGCCAGCCTGTTCGCCGCTACTCACGCGTCCCGTATGCCCCGCCCGGAGAGGTTCTCGGTGACGGTTGCCTATTGGGGACGGGACACGCGTCCACAACGCACTCGCACTCTCCGAACCTGAGTGCGCTTCTCGGGTCGAGGCCGTTGCGTATGCTTAGGTTCGTCGCAGAACCGTCAAAATTCGCGCGAACTTCTAAAGTGCAACATCGACTGTGTCGCGTGTGGCGCCGAAGCCGAGCTCTATCGCGGTGGACGCTGCATGCACTGCGAGCTGAACCTCGTTGTGGACTCGATGCTGGCCGACCCGGTCACCGGGCAGACCGCACCCGAGCTCGTCGCCATCAGCGAAGCCATGAAGAACATGAAGCGAGCCAACAGCGGCCTGACCTGGATCAAGCAAACCCACGTGCGCGCGTTCTTCGAACAGGTCCGCGGCCACCGCAACGTCACCCACGAGCTGCTGGACTCGCTGCCGCCCTCCCGGACGCGCGACTACGTTCGCGGGCTCCTGGTCGAACACGGTGCGCTCCCCCGCAAGGACCTCTACCTTGACCGCTTCAACGACTGGGCTCCCGGTGCCATCGAACGACTCGCCCACCCAGACGACCGTGAGGTCATCACCCGCTTCATCCGCTGGCACATCCTGCGCCGGATGAACGAGGCCGACGGCACCAGCCGCGGCACCTTCCTCCGGTCCAAGCAAACCGTCACCGTCGCCATCGACTTCGTGACCTGGCTCCGTGCACGCGGAGTCCGCCTCGAAGACCTCACCCAAGGCGACCTCGACGCCTGGCAGGCCGGCGGAACCACCACACGCGGGATCGCCAGCCGATTCCTCGGATGGGCCATCAAGACCAGACTGATCGACCCCGACCTCCGGCTCACGCCCCACCGCCGCGGCACGAGCCCCAAGCTCGACAGCCAAGCCCAGAACGAGGCCATCGACGACCACGTCCACAACGCCGACATGCCCGCCAGACACCGGGCCATCGCCATCCTGCTCCTGGTCTTCGGACAGCCACTCGAGCGACTCGTCGCCCTGACCTGGGACGACGTCAACATCACCGGTGATCCCGTCACGATCAGGCTCGGCGGAACCGCTGACATCGAGCTACACCCACCGCTCGACGAGCCGTTCCGCCAACTCGCTGTCCAGCCGCACAACCACCAAACCGCCGCCCACCCCAACAGCAACTGGGTCTTCCCCGGCTACTCCCCCGGCAGGCACCTCGACGCCGGCTACATCGCCGGCCGACTCCGCGCCACGGTCGGCGCACGCGCCGCTCGCCTCGGCACACTCCATGAGATCACCAAGTTCGCGCCCACGGCCATCATCGCCGAAATCCTCGGCTACTCCCCCGCCACCATTGAGAAGCACGCCATCGGATCAGCCGCGAACTACGCCACCTACATCCAAGCCAGGCTCGACGCCGATCGAGCCTGACAACCGGGCAACCGGCGGACGCGCTCAACGCGCAGGTCCGGACGCTCCAGTCACTTGGTGCCGTAGTACAGCGACTCGTCCTCAGCGGTCAGGTAGAGGGCCACGTCGTGCGCCCAGTTCGGCAAGTAGTTCCAGGTCCGCGCGTCCCCCAGCACATCGAAGACCTCATCTCGCGTCAGGTCGATGTGACTGTTAGGAGCGATGCGATACATCCAGACAACGCCTCGCTCGACGAGTTCGCCCGCTACGGATCTGGACCGTTCGACGACCTCGGATGTGTGTGCGAGCGGACGGGTCTGGACGCCACGTTGCATGTCATTGGTTGTCACTCGACTTCCGCTCATCGGCGTGTGAGTACGGCCGCGCGGCAAACGGCAACGACGCCTACACGTGGTGTCGGGCGCGTCTTCCTCCTCATCGGCCCCGACTCGTCGCTCTTCTACATGTCGCTTCGCCAGTTAACTAACGGGAGTCGTTTGCACAGGTCAGAGGCCAGTTCCGGCAGACTGCGCGGGATACTTGTGACGGTGCGGAAACGTCCGGACATGCCGATGAGCGTGTGATGCGGCCCCTCTCGAAGAGCCGTGCCGCCGCTTTGGTTAGTTAGCCACCCGGTAGGTATAGTAACGAAGTGATGTCATCCGCCCCGGCTCCAGCGCACCGGCCCTCCATGCGCGACGAGATGGTCGCCAGCACCCTGACGCTGGCGCGCACCGGCGCATCGGTCTCGCTGGACTCCGCCGCCCGCGCCGCCGGGGTTACCAAGGCGGGGCTGATGTACCACTTCCGGACCAAGCAAGACA
>JBHWSH010000172.1:0-3026 GCA_043427135.1 Marmoricola sp.
GTCTCGTGCCCGCCACGACCCCCGCAGCCCCCGAGCCTCTGTCGATGGTGGAGGTGCAGGCGCGGGCCGACCGCGAGCTCGCGCGGGTCGGCGAGGTGGTCGACGAGCTCGGCGAGCGGTTCGCCGCCGCGGGCCACGAGCTCGCCCTCGTCGGCGGCCCGGTCCGCGACGCGATGCTCGGTCGGCTGCAGAACGACATCGACCTCACCACCTCCGCCCGCCCGGAGCAGACCGAACGACTGCTCGCCGGCTGGGCCGACGCCACCTGGGACATGGGCCGCGAGTTCGGCACGATCGGCTGCCGCAAGGGCGACTGGACCGTCGAGATCACGACGTACCGGTCCGAGACCTACGACCCCGAGTCCCGCAAGCCCGACGTGGCCTACGGCGACACCATCGAGGGCGACCTGGGCCGCCGCGACTTCACGGTCAACGCGATGGCCGTCGCGCTGCCGGGTCGGCGTTTCATCGACCCCTACGGGGGCGTCGTCGATCTCGCGCACCAGGTGCTTCGGACGCCGGGTCGCCCCGAGGACTCCTTCGACGACGACCCGCTTCGGATGATGCGCGCTGCTCGGTTCGCCGCCCAGCTCGGGTTCGCCGTCGCCCCGGAGGTGGTCGAGGCGATGACCGCGATGGCCGACCGCATCGAGATCGTCTCGGCCGAGCGGGTCCGCGACGAGCTGGTCAAGCTGATCTGCGCGGCGTACCCCCGCCGCGGGCTCACCCTGATGGTGGAGACTGGTCTGGCCGAGCGGGTCCTGCCCGAGCTGCCCGCCCTGGCTCTCGAGCGCGACGAGCACCACCGGCACAAGGATGTCTACGAGCACACGCTCACGGTCCTGGACCAGGCGATCGAGATGGAGGACCGGCTGCCCGGTGGCGGGCCGGACTTCGTGACCCGGTTCGCCGCGCTCATGCACGACGTGGGCAAGCCGCGGACGCGCAGGTTCCAGGACGACGGCACGGTCACCTTTCACCACCACGACGTGGTCGGCGCCAAGATCACCCGCAAGCGGATGAAGGCGCTGCGGTTCTCCAACGACGTGACCGACGCGGTCTGCCACCTCGTCGAGCTGCACCTGCGGTTCCACGGCTACGGCTCCGGTGAGTGGACCGACTCCGCCGTACGCCGCTACGTCCGCGACGCCGGCGACCAGCTCGACCGGCTCCACGTGCTGACCCGCGCCGACTGCACCACCCGCAACCGCCGCAAGGCCGAGCGGCTGCGCCGCAGCTACGACCACCTCGAGGAGCGGATCGCCGTACTGGCCGAGCAGGAGGAGCTGCAGTCGATCCGTCCTGACCTCGACGGCAACGCCATCATGGAGATCCTCGGCATCGGGCCCGGCCGGGAGGTCGGCGAGGCCTACCGCTATCTCCTCGAGCTGCGCATGGAACACGGGCCGATGGATCCGGCCGACGCCGAGACTGCCCTCCGCGCCTGGTGGGCCGACCGCTCGACCGGGTCCGACTGAGCAGGCCTGGAGCGTTTGTCGTACCCAGTACGAAAAACCCTCCAGGCCTCGAGTCGGGGCGCCGCTAAGTTGAACTCATGAAGAGTGATCTGTTCGCACAGTCGAACCTCGAGGTGGAGGGCCAGCGCCGCTTCGCCCTGCAGAACCCCCAGCTGCTCCGCGTCGCCCTCGGCCCCGACGTCCTCTCGGTCAAGGGGGCGATGGTCGCCTACCAGGGTCAGATCCGCTTCGACCACGAGAAGGCCGGCAGCGTGGGCAAGCTCCTCAAGAAGGCGTTCACCGCCGAGGACATGCCCTTGATGCGGGTCAGCGGCCAGGGCGAGGTGTTTTTCGCCAACGAGGCCGGCTTCGTCTTCCTGCTCGACCTCGAGGGCGACGGCATCAGTGTCAACGGACGCAACCTGCTGGCGTTCGACGCCGCGCTGCAGTGGGACATCAACCGAGTCAAGGGCGCCGGCATGATGGCCGGCGGCCTGTTCAACACCACGGTGCAGGGCACCGGCACTGCTGCCCTGTGCACGGTCGGCCAGCCGGTGGTCCTCGACTGCTCGCAGCAGCCGACGTTCGTCGACGTGCAGGCGGCGGTCGCGTGGTCCTCGCACCTGGTGCCGCAGGTCGTGAGCAGCATGAACTTCAAGTCGATGCTCCGCGGCGGCACCGGCGAAGCCTTCCAGTACTCCTTCCACGGCCCCGGCTTCGTCGTCGTGCAGCCGTCGGAGTTCGCGCCCGTGACCCAGGGGCAGAGCAGCGGCGGTGGCGGCGGGATCGTCGGCAACCTGCTGGGCAACTGAGCGCCCGAGGGGGACTGACGCGATGCCCATCCACGTGAAGCACACCGACACCTGCCGTGCACCGGTCGAGTCGGCGTTCGCCTACGTCGCCGACTACCGCAACGTGCCCGACTGGCTCTTCGGCATCCACCGCTTCGAGCCGGTCGGCGACCAGGACTACGGCCTGGGGGCGGTCTTCGACGCCGAGGTGCACCTCGGCGCCCACCTGCACACGCGCATCCGGGTCGAGGAGTGGGCCGACAACGAGCTCATCGGCTTCGACTCCATCGACGGGGTCAAGGTGGAGTCGACCTGGCGGTTCGAGGCCCTCGACGACGAGTCGAGCGCGGTCACCGGCGAGGTGACCCTCACGCTGCCCTTCGGGCCTGCCGGGCGGTTGATGAACCGCGCGATCCAGCCGGCCGTACGCCGCGCGGTCGAGCAGACCGCGGAGCGGCTTGCCACCCGCATCGAGGAGCACGCCGGCACGCGCTGACCGACCTCAGGTGGCGCGCGTGGCTCGCTCGTACGCCGCGGCGGTCGCCAGGTAGCCGGCCGCGGTGACTGCCAGGACGGGATAGGACACCCCGTCGAAGGGCAGCACCACCGCGCCGGTCGCAGCCGCGGCCACGAAGGCGACGTTGAACAACACGTCGTACAACGAGAAGACCCGGCCGCGGTAGGCGTCCTCGACGCCGGTCTGGACGAGGGTGTCCACGCTGATCTTGATGCCCTGCGCGGCCAGGCCGAGCGCGAAGGCCGAGACCAGCAGGAGAAT
>JBHWSH010000173.1:0-6949 GCA_043427135.1 Marmoricola sp.
ATCGTGGCGCTGGGGCTCGCAGCGCTCGTGCTGTGGCAGCTGTCGGAGGCAGCCGTCGGGCACCGCGAGGCCGACGGGAAGGAGCGCATCGCCAAGCGCCTCACTTCCGTCGGCAAGGCCGCGGTGTACGCCGTGCTGGCCGGGAGCGCCGTCTCGATGGCCGTGGGCGGTGGCTCCGGTGGGGGAGACCAGACGCAGACCCTCACCGCGCGACTCATGTCCGCGCCGGGTGGGCAACTGCTCGTCGGCGCCGTGGGGGTCGGCGTCCTGGCGGTCGGAGCAGTCCTGATCTACCGAGGAGTCGCGCAGAAGTTCTCCAAGCGGCTGACGTCCGACACGCCCGACTGGGTCTACGCCTTGGGCACGATCGGGTACGTCGGCAAGGGCGTGGGCCTGGGCGCGGTGGGGGTGCTCTTCGTGATCGCGGCTGTGCGGCACGAGCCCAAGAAGTCCGGCGGTCTCGACGTCGCCCTGCGTGAGCTGCTCCAGCAGCCCTTCGGGCCCTACCTGCTCAGTGCTGTCGCACTCGCTCTGGGTGCATACGGGGTCTTCTGCCTCATGTGGGCGCGCCACCTCGATCGTTGATCCGCCTCGACCGTGATCGACAAGGCCTGCAGGGTCAGTCGAACGGCGTCGCGGCGCCCGGCATCTGAGCCAACAGCTCGCGGCCCTGGGCGGCGAACTTGTGCTCGACGAGGATCTCGTAGCGGGTCGCCACGATCTGCGCGACCGAGCTGAAGTCGCGCCGCCCGCGCGTGGCGGCGTACCCGATCAATGCCCAGATGACACCGAAGAGCGCGCCGAACAAGGCCGTCGAGATCACCATCGCCAAGATGTTGCCGTCGCCGAACAGCGCGAAGATAAGCCCCACGAAGACACCGAGCCACACCCCGGACAACAGCCCGCCGAGGGCGACGCGTCCGGTGGTGAGACGGCCCGTGACTCGCTCGAGCCGCTTGAGGTCGGTGCCGACGATCAGGCAGTTCTCGACCGGGAACTCCTTGTCGGACAGGAAGTCGACAGCCGCCTGGGCCTGGGCGTAGTCGTCGTACACGCCGAGCGACTGCGGGAACTGCAGGGACAGGCCGGACAGGGCGGCACCGTGCGCGGAAGGTGTGCTCATGGCTTCATCCTGACCGTTTCGGGCCTCGGACAATCCTGAGCCGGGGCCGCGGTGACTCAGGTGATGGCCATGCCGCCGTCGACGGAGAGGGTCTGCCCGGTGATGTAGCCGCCCGCGTCGGAAGCAAGGAAGACCAGCGCGGCTGCCAACTCCTCGGGGTCGCCCTTGCGGCCCGCCGGGATGCGGCCCTGCTGGGACTCCAGGTAGCCGGGCGGGTACTGCTCGGTCATCTCGCTGTCGAAGAACCCGGGCGCGAGCGCGTTGACGCGGATGCCCTTGCGGCCGGTCCACTGTTGAGCGAGGTCGCGGGTGAGCCCGATCAGCCCCGCCTTCGTCGCGGCGTACGCCGCCTGGGGGAGTCCGGCGGTGGTGAGGCCGAGGACGGAGGAGATGTTGATGATGCTGCTGCCCGGCTGCATCACCCGCCCGCACGCCTGCGCCATCCAGTAGCAACCGTTGAGGTTGACGTCGACGACCTGGCGGAACTGCTCAGGGGTCTCGCGCGTCGCCGGCACGGCGGTGCCGATCCCGGCGTTGTTGACCAGGATGTCGACGCGGCCGAACTCCGCCATCGCGGCGTCCACCAGTGCTTGGCACTGCTCGGGGTCGGCGACGTCGGTGGCCACCGTGATCGCGCGGCGACCGGTGGCCTCCACCAGGGACTTCGTTTCGTCGAGACGATCCACCCGGCGAGCGCCGAGCGCGACGTCGGCCCCAGCCTCGGCAAGGGCACGCGCGAAAGCGACACCCAGGCCGGAGGACGCGCCGGTGACGACGGCGACCTTGCCGTCGAGGCGGAACAGGTCGAGCACGCTCATGCAGTCTCCTGGTGGAAGAGGTTCGGCAGCGGTCGCGAGGCTAGTCGTAGCCCAGGATCTCCTTGCGTTTGCGACCCCAGGCCAGCGCGGAGTCGATTGCGTCGTCGATGGTCAGCTGCGCGGTCCAGCCCAGCATGTCGCGGGCCCTGTCCACGTTGGCGAACGCGCCGACGGCGTCTCCCGGACGCGGGGGTGCCTCCCGCACCGGCACCGACTGGCCGAAGACACGCTCGAAGGAGGCGACGAGCTCGCGGACGGTCACCCCTGAACCGGTGCCCACGTTCAGGATCACGCTCGGTGCCTCGGCCTTGCCCAGGACCGCGTCGAACTGCTCGACCGCGCGCACGTGTGCCTGCGCAAGGTCCCAGACGTGGATGTAGTCGCGGATGCCGGTGCCGTCACGGGTGGGGTGCTCGATGCCGGTGATCGTGAACGCGTCCTTGAGCCCCTGCGCAGCCATCACGAGCTGTCCGAGGACGTGGGAAGGTTCGCGCGCATAGACCCCGGACTGCAGGTCTGGGTCGGAGCCGATCGGGTTGAAGTAGCGCAGGATCACCGCGCGCAGATCGGTGGACGCCGCCATGTCCTCCAGCGCCATCTCCATCACCCGCTTGGTGCGGGCGTAGGGGGAGCCGGGTGCCAGCGGGGAGTCCTCGGTGACCTCGAAGTCCTGCACGGTCGCGTAGAGAGAGGCGCTCGAGGAGAACAGGACGCGCGGCTTGCCGAGGGCGACCAGCTGGTCGAAGAGCTCCAGCGACTTCGCGACGTTGTCGCGGTAGTACTCGTAGGGCTGCTCAACCGACTCGGGTACGACGATCCGTGCCGCCATGTGGATCGTGCAGTCGATGTCGGGGTGCTCCTCGACGACCCGCGAGACCAACGCCCGGTCGACGATGTCGCCCTTGTAGAAGATGCGGTCGCGCACGAACGCCCGCGGACCGGTCAGCAAGGAGTCCAGGATCACCGGTGTGTGACCGGCCTCCTCGAGTGCCTTGGCCGTGGTGGAGCCGATGTATCCGGCGCCGCCGGTGACGAGAACCTTCATGCCGGGACCCTATCGCCGACCGTGCCTGACTCTCGCGGTGCGATACCCTGGCTGAGTGCACGTCGCCCTCTCCTCGGGGGCTTTTTTTGTGGGGCGACGCGATGCATCGGCGAGACAGGACGTGAGGACTCATGAGCGAGCAGGCCGCAGAGCGCACGACGTACGACGTCGTCGCCGTTCAGGACAAGTGGCGCGCGGTGTGGGAGGAGCTCAACCCGTTCGAAGCCGCCGACGACGGCAGCCGTGAGCGGCGATACGCCCTCACGATGTTTCCCTATCCCAGCGGCGACCTGCACATGGGCCACGCCGAGGTCATGGCGCTACACGACGTCGTGGCGCGGCACTGGCGCCAGCTCGGGTACGACGTGATGAACCCCATCGGCTGGGACTCCTTCGGGCTGCCGGCCGAGAACGCAGCGATCAAGCGCGACGAGCACCCGGCGACGTTCACCTACGCCAACATCGAGACCCAGGCGGAGTCGTTCCGTCGCTACGGGGTCTCGTTCGACTGGTCGCGCCGACTGCACACCTCCGACCCCGAGTACTACCGCTGGACCCAGTGGCTGTTCCTCCGCTTCCGCGAGCGGGGCCTGGCCTACCGCAAGCACAGCCCGGTCAACTGGTGCCCCAACGACCAGACGGTGCTGGCCAACGAGCAGGTCGTGCAGGGGATGTGCGAGCGGTGCGGCGCGGAGGTGACCAAGCGCGAGCTGTCGCAGTGGTACTTCAAGGTCACCGACTACGCCCAACGGCTGCTCGACGACATGGCGCAGCTCGAAGGCGTGTGGCCCGAGAGGGTGCTGGCCATGCAGCGCAACTGGATCGGCCGGTCCGAGGGCGCCCACGTCGACTTCGAGATCGAAGGGCACGGCCCGGTCACCGTCTTCACCACCCGCCCCGACACGTTGTACGGCGCGACGTTCTTCGTCGTCGCCGCCGACGCCAAGCTGGCGAGCGAGCTGGTCACCGACGAGCAGCGTCCGGCGTACGAGGCCTATCTGGAGGAAGTCCGCAAGGCCACCGACATCGAGCGTCTCGCGACCGACCGACCCAAGTCCGGTGTCTTCTTGGGCAGGTACGCCGTCAACCCCGTCAGCGGTGAGCGCATCCCGGTGTGGGCGGCCGACTACGTGCTGGCCGACTACGGCACCGGCGCGGTGATGGCGGTGCCCGCGCACGACCAGCGCGACCTCGACTTCGCCAAGACCTTCGATCTGCCGGTGCGGATGGTGGTCGACACCGGCGAGGGCGACCCTGCCCAGACCTTCGTCGCCACAACAGGCGACGGCACTTACGTGAACTCCGGCGAGCTCGACGGCCTGAACGACAAGGCAAGCGGCATCAACCGCATCGTGGAGCGGCTCGAGGCGGAGGGGCACGGCAAGGGTTCGATCAACTTCCGGCTGCGCGACTGGCTGCTGTCGCGGCAGCGCTTCTGGGGCTGCCCCATCCCGATCGTGCACTGCGAGAGGTGCGGGGAGGTTCCCGTCCCCGACGACCAGTTGCACGTCCAACTGCCCGACCTGCGCGGCGTCGACCTCAAGCCCAAGGGCGTCTCCCCGCTGGCCGCTGCCGAGGGCTGGGTCGACACTGACTGCCCGAGCTGCGGCGGGCCGGCCAAGCGCGACAGCGACACGATGGACACCTTCGTGGACTCGTCGTGGTACTTCCTGCGCTACTGCTCCCCGGACTACACCGAGGGACCGTTCGACCCGGAGATGGTGCGCCGCTGGATGCCGGCCGACATCTACGTCGGTGGCGTCGAGCACGCGATCCTGCACCTGCTCTACAGCCGCTTCTTCACCAAGGTCTTGCACGACATGGGCATGGTGGACTTCGTCGAGCCCTTCTCGCGGATGATGAACCAGGGTCAGGTCATCAACCAGGGCAAGGCGATGAGCAAGTCCCTGGGCAACGGCGTCAACCTCGGCGAGATGATCGACTTGTACGGCGTCGACGCCGTCCGGCTGACGCTGGTCTTCGCAGGTCCGCCCGAGGACGACATCGACTGGGCCGAGGTCTCGCCCGGCGGCTCCCTGAAGTTCCTTCAGCGAGCATGGCGGCTCTCCGGCGACGTCACCTCCGAGCCCGGTGTCGACCCTGCGACCGGCGACGCCTCCCTTCGCCGGACCACGCACCGGACCCTCCACGAGTCGGCGCAGCTTCTCGACAGCTATCGCTTCAACGTCGTCGTGGCCCGGATCATGGAGCTGGTCAATCACACCCGCAAGGCGATCGACTCTGGCTGCGGTCCGGCCGATCCGGCCGTGCGCGAAGCGGCGGAGACCGTGGCCATCCTGCTGAGCCTCGTCGCGCCGTACACCGCGGAGGAGATGTGGCAACGGCTCGGCCACGAGCCGACGGTCGCAGCGATGCCGTGGCCGCAGGTCGAAGAGGGGTTGTTGGTCGAGGAGTCGGTGACAGCGATCGTGCAGGTGCAGGGCAAGCTGCGCGCCAAGCTCGAGGTGTCGCCGCAGATCAGCGCGGCCGACCTGGAGGCAGCTGCGCTGGCCGACCCGGCGGTCGTGCGGGCGTTGGAGGGCAAGACGGTCCGCAAGGTGATCGTCCGCGAGCCCAGCCTGGTCAACGTCGTCGCCGGCTGAACGGGCCCCTCGCTATCCTGCGAGGATGCCCGGTCCGTCCCGCGTCGCCGTCGTCACCGACTCCACCGCCTCGCTGCGGCCGGAGGTCGCGCAAGCGCACGGCATCGCGGTCGTGCCGCTCCAGGTGGTGATCGGGTCGCAGTCGTACGCCGACGGGGTCGACCCCGAGGCCGCTCCGGACAGCATCGCGAAAGCGCTGCGCGAGTACATCCCGGTCAGCACCTCGCGACCGAGTCCCGGAGAGGTGCTCGAGACGTATCGAGCCGCGGCCGCTGCCGGGGCGCAGGAGATCGTCTCGGTGCACCTGTCCGCAGACGTCAGCGCCACCTACGAGTCCGCGCTGCTGGCGGCCAAGGAGTCGCCGGTGCCGGTGCACACCGTGGACACCCGGCTGATCGGTGCCGGCACGGGGTACGCCGCGTTGCGGTCGGCGCAGGCAGTGGCGGACGGCGCGGACGGCGCGGACGCCGCCGAGGCCGCCCGGCGTACCGCGGAGGGCACGCTGACGCTCTTCTACGTCGACACCCTGGAGTACCTCCGGCGTGGTGGCCGCGTCGGTGCCGCTGCTGCCCTGGTCGGCTCCGCGCTCGCGGTCAAGCCGATCCTCGAGGTCCGCGACGGCCGCGTGGAGACACGGGAGAAGGTCCGCACCTCGGGTCGCGCCCTGGCCAAGCTCGAGGAACTGGTGGTCGCCGGCGTCGAGGGCCGGGACGTGGACGTGACCGTGTGCCATCTCGCCAACGAGGCGGGGGCGTCCTCGCTGGCAGACTCGCTGCGCGTGCGGTTGAGCGACGCGGTGGGCGAGCGCGAGATCGAGGTGGCGGAAGTCGGTGCGGTCATCGGTGCACACGTGGGTCCGGGGCTAGTCGGCGTCGTGATGGCGCCCGTCCTGGCCTGATCCTGTCCCCAGGGCGGCCGGTCCTGCGGTTTCTCCACAGGTCCGAATTGTCTCGGGCCTCTGTGCCGGACAACGCTCCTAGCCTGCCGGCATGCGCACCCCCCGTCGTCAGGACCAGCACGCCGCCGAGATCGCCCGGCTGCGGTTGCAGGCACTCACGCAGGACCTCCCCAGGCGCCCCGACCTCGTGCCGGACGTGCTCACGCCCGCCGACCAGGTCTCGACGGACGAGCCGCCCACCCACCCGACCATCCACGCGCCGGGCCGGCACGCACGCCGATCGGTGGGCGTCGTCGAGCGGGTGCGTGGATGGGTCGGCGACCGGTTGCCGCCGGCCCTGCACGGCTTCGTGCAACTCGGCCCCGCTCAGTTCGCGGTCGTCGCGCTCGTGGTGGCCGCCGGGCTGCTCGGCACAACCTGGTGGCTGGTGCGCGGCGGCCCGGCGGTGCGTGAGGTCACAGG
>JBHWSH010000174.1:0-11432 GCA_043427135.1 Marmoricola sp.
CTTCTCCGGCGCTGCCACGCCAAGTACGGGCCCGGTGGCTGCCCGCACGTCGAACGCCACGACTGAGCCGAGCGGCGTACGCGTCGTTGCTCGTCAGGCGCTGACGCACGCCCGGCAGGTGCCGAACACCGTCAGGTGACCAAGGTCGGCCTCGAACCCGTGCCGATCCCGCAACTGTTGCAACACATCGTCGAACTCTTCGGGCTGCGCCTCCAGCACGGCGCTGCAGGAGCGGCAGACCAGGTGGATGTGGTCCGGCGTCGCCTTGGAGTGGTACGTCGGCGCACGGTCTGTCAGGTGCGTATGGCGCACCAGATCGAGGTCCTCGAGGAGCTCGAGGGTGCGGTAGACCGTCGAGATGTTCACTGCCGAGGACGACTCGCGCACTTTGGCGTGCACCTCGTCGGGGGTGGCGTGGCCGAGCTCATCGACTGCGCGGAGGACCAGCTCGCGCTGCGGGGTCAGACGGTAGCCCTTCTCCCGCAGCACCGTCCGCCATTCCTGGTCGGGGCGGGGCTCGGTCACGGGTTAAGTGTAGGGAGGTAGGCGTTGCTACGATTGCTACGTAGTAGGGGCGAGGAGGTCGAGATGGCGGAGCGACTGGCACACCGAGAATTGCGCAACCGCAGCTCGGAGATCTTGCGCGCCGTGGCCAGCGGAGTGTCATACGAGATCACGAATCACGGCGAGGTAGTTGCCCGCCTTGTGCCTGTCGCCGGGGCCCCGGGGAAGTTGCAGGTGCGCCCGGCGAGAATCCGTGGCCACTGGGACCAGGTCCCGGCGACGGAGGGAGAGCCCACTAGCGAAGAGGTGTTGGCCGCCCTGCGCGAGGACCGATGACGCTCTACCTCGACACCTCCGCCGCCCTCAAGCTGCTGCGGGTCGAGCGAGAATCCGTCTCCCTGCGCGCATTGCTGGAGGAGCGTGCGACTGACGACGTCATGTCGTGCGCGCTGCTGGAAACAGAGCTGCGGCGAGCCGCCCATCGCCTCGATATCCCCCAGCTCTCCGTCACCGCGCTGCTGGATCGGGTAAGTCTCGTGATCCCTGATCTGGCCCTGTGGCGCGAAGCAGGGCTCCTCCCTGGCACGTTGCGGAGCCTGGATGCACTGCACGTCGCGACGGCATTGCGTCTGGACAGCACCGTAATCGCCTATGACCACCGCCTGCTCGACGCTGCTCGCGAGGTGGGGCTGGAGACGCTCAGTCCGATGTGAGCGCCGGGCCTCGACCCTTCGAGACGGTCGCTGCGCTGCCCTCCGAGTACGCCACCACCCGGACAGGAGATGGTCGGCGGAAGTGCCTCATGAGGCGGGCGGGAGCCAACCAGCTCCTGTCTGAGCTGAGTGGTGGTCGGCGCTGGCCTCTCAGCGACCGGCCGTGCTGGACACCCGGCGCGCACGCACGAGCAACGTGGCAGAGGGGACGACCTTGCCGGACAAATAGGTGCTGAGCCGGGTGCGAGAGGTGCCGAGACGCTGGGCAAATTCACCTTGGGTCAGGCGGAGGCCGCCAGGAGAGACTGCAGCTCGCTTCGGACCTCGTCCCGTTCGGCCTGCTTCGCGCGAGCTCGCTGCAGGTCGATCATGCCGCGCATCGCGCCGACGACGCCGGAGTCCTCCGCCACCGGGAGCACCTCGTCCTCCAAGATACGGGCGATCGGGCCCCACGGGCAGCGCCGTACTGCATCGGCGATCTTGACCCAGTCGCGGACCCCGCCCCGGTCGACGGCCGCCAGCAGGCCTTCGAAGCCCCATTCTTCGACGGGTTGCGACGGATTCACTTCGACGTTGCGAAACGAGAGGGTCACTTCGAGCCTCCGTCCTCTCACCCCTGCCCCCACAGACAGAGAGCGCCACAGGGCATGCCCCGGGCGCTCAATCCGCCTGCTTGCCGCTACAGACCCGAAGTCCGCGCGGCGCAGAACCACGATCTAGAGATCGCTGCACTACAGACCCGAAGTCCACGTGCCCATCCATGATGACGAAGTGGGTGCCGAAAATCAATTGGAAACTCAGGTAGTGGAACCTCTGTGTCGACCGCCACGTCGCCCGCGTCGTCGCCGTTGGCCCTGACCGTCTCTTGTGAGCGCCGCTTGCTGGCGACGTAACCACTGCTGATGCTCGTAGATCTTGACGTTGAAGTCAGCGTCGTCATGGCCCGCATTGAAGTCGTTGACCCCGCAAAGAGATCGAAGGTGCTCGGCGACCTCGCCCTTGTGCGATGTGTGAGATGCGAGACCAGCGTCCGCCCGGAATCCGAACCCGACTGCGCCAGTCAGCACGTCGACCAACTGCAAGCCTTCGGTCGCTCCCGAGTCCACTTGCACCACCGATACCACGGCAAGGCGCTTGAGTCGAGCATTGCACTCGCGCCGAACGCTGTTCTCGAAAGATCGATTGTCGGGGGCCGAATAGTTGTCCGCGAGCACAGACGTCAACTCGTAGGGGCGAATGCTGCCGATGAGAAGTTGCGTCGCCAATTTCTCATAGGCCTCGAACGTGCTTCCGAAGCGGGCTACGGGATCTGCCACATGCCGGTCGGCCACAAAGCAGCTGAACTTCGCCGGTGAGGCGATGAGCAGGTCGATCAAGTCGATGTAGGCGCGCTTGTTGGCGCCGGTGATGCCGGACCACTTGAACTCGTCTTGGAACCGACGCCGCTTGCGAAGTGCTTTCACGCCCTTGAGGAGTGTCGCGTGGTCATCGACGCGGAGAAGCCCGACCGTGAAGAAACGATCAGACGCGATGGCGCCAGTCTCGTCGAAAAAGGCCACCGATGTCGGGTGTGACTCATGGAGCGTGCAGGGACGGTCGTGCGAAACCGGCCTATCGATTGTCACTCATCCCCCTGTCTGACGCCTTGCCTTCAAGGATATGCATCGAGTCTGGAGCGTTGAAGGGCGTGGACAGGCACGGACGCCTCAGCGGCGGAGGAGCTTGCCCCACAGGTGCGGCTGCAGCGGTTGGCCCATCGCGGCCATGTCCATGGCGAACCAAAGGTCGCCCTCGACCAGGCCATAGAGCCGCTGGCCAGCGGTGTACTCCTTGGCTGTCTCGGTGCGGATCACCGCGTCCGTCGACAGCTCGACCCGGGCGCCATCGACGCGGCCGTGGTAGTACTCGGTGATCCCGCTGTGATGGCTGAGCATCAGCTCGAGCACGTTGTCGCCGACGCAGCGCAGGAAGCCGGTCTCGAGCGCGCCATCGCGCAGCTTGTTGCCGTCCTCGTCGATGATCCAGGAGCGCGACATGTAGTGGAAGAACGGCCGCCCGTCGTGGGTGAAGATCAGCTCCTGGCTGAAGCGGAACTTCTCGATCGTCGGGTAGTCGCCCTCGCCGCCGCCCTCCCACGTGCCGAGCAGCCACGCCAGCGGCGCGCAGTTGGGGTGCAGGTTGTCGGGGAGCTCGAAGGGCATGGGGTCGATGATCTCATCGAAGGTGGTTGAGGAGCCGAGCCCTTAGGCGAGGCGTCTCGAAACCACCGGTTCCTCCTACGGGGGTGGGGTGTTTCGAGACGTCGCTAACGCTCCTCCTCAACCACCGACGTCGCCCGCGCTGCTCAACCACCGGCGGGGTCGGGGTCTCGACCCTTCGAGACGCTCGCTTCGCTCGCTCCTCAGGGCAGGCAGGCTCGACCGGCGAGCTAGCTAGGGGCGGCCGAGGGCGCGGTAGGTCCAGCCCGCCGTACGCCATCGGGCCGGGTCGAGCGCGTTGCGGCCGTCGAGGATGCGCGGCTCTGCGACCATCGGACGCAGCTCGTCGGGGTCGAGGCCGGTGTAGTCGCGCCACTCGGTGAGCAGCAGCACCAGTCCTGCTCCGGCGACCGCTTCGTCGACGGTCTCGGCCAGCTCGAGCTCCGGGTGTGCCCGCCGCAGCTGGGGCAGCGCCTTGGGGTCGGTCACCACCACGCGTGCGCCTTCGCGCTGCAGCTGGCGGGCGACGTCGAGGGCGGGGGAGTCGCGGATGTCGTCACTCTCGGGCTTGAACGACGCGCCCAGCACCGCGATCCGCCGGCACGCCACCGAGCCGCCGCACTCCTCCCGGGCGAGCTCCACCATCCGGCTGCGGCGCCGCAGGTTGATCGCATCCACCTCCCTCAGGAAGCTCAGCGCCTGGTCGACCCCGAGCTCGTCTGCAGTCGCCATGAATGCTCGGATGTCCTTGGGCAGGCATCCGCCCCCGAAACCCAAGCCTGCGTTGAGGAAACGCCGCCCAATCCGCGCATCGAGGCCGATCGCGTCGGCCACCGCCACCACGTCCGCACCGGTCGCCTCACACAGCTCGGCCATCGCGTTGATGAAGGAGATCTTGGTGGCGAGGAAGGAGTTCGCCGCGACCTTCACCAGCTGCGCCGTCGCCAGGTCCGTCACGACCGTGGGCACTTCCGAGCCGAGGCCGGCGTACACCTCCTCGATCGTGACGCGCGCCTGCTCAGCCTCGGGGCCAGGCGGTAATCCGTAGACCAGTCGGTCGGGTTCGAGGGTGTCCTTGATCGCGAAGCCTTCACGCAGGAACTCCGGGTTCCACACCACGGTCACCGCAGGTTCGGCCGCCTGTACGCGCGCCAGGATCGACTCGGCCGTCCCGACCGGCACCGTCGACTTGCCGACCACGACGTCGCCGGGCCGCAGGTGCGGCAGCAGGCTCTCGACCGCCGCGTCGACGTAGGACAGGTCGGCCGCGTGGCCGTCGGCGCGCTGCGGGGTGCCCACGCAGACGAAGTGCACCGTCGCTCCGGCCGCCGCGGCGGGATCGTCGGTGAAGCGCAGTCGGCCCGTCTCGAGCTGCTCGGACAGCAGGTCGTCCAGGCCGGGCTCGTAGAACGGCGCACTCCCCCGCCCGAGCGCGGCCACCTTCCCGGCGTCGACGTCGTAGCCGACGACTTCGTGCCCGAGCCGCGCCATGCACGCGGCGTGTACCGATCCCAGGTAGCCGCAGCCGATGACCGAGATCCTCACCCGCGGCAGCCTATGCAGTACGCCGTCCGGATCGGCGCCCGCCCGCAACAGCGGCGTACGACGGGGCCCCACGACGGCGGCACGGTGCTAGCCTCGGGACCGCCCGGAGCGAGGGAGTGTGCACCGCATGAACGCGTGGCGTAGGCCATGACTCTGGCCACCGGTTCGCCGGCGCTGCCCCGCCCGTTGGAGCGCTTCCTGCGCGGCCACACCGACGTGCTCGTGGTGCGTTCGGGTCTCGTCGAGCCCCCCCTGGATGGGGCGCAGGAGGTCGTCGCCGGCGACACCTCGCCGGTGCCGGGTCGGCACGGCGCGGTGTTGTTGCGGTTCGCCGACGCGACCGACGTACGCCGGTCAGCCGGGTCCCTGCCGCCCCTAGGCCGCAGCAAGCACGTCGCGGTCTGGCTCGACGAGGTGGCGACCGCGCCCGTGCTGCGGCCGCGACCGGAGTGGCCCGTTCTCGACAGCGTTGTGTCCAAGCGCTCCGGCGACGGGGGCGGCCTGCTGCTGCTGGAGTTCGACCGGCCGGTGCTCGTGTCGCCGGTGCTTGCCGAGCTCGCCCGACAGCTCGCTCCCGGAGGCGCGGCACTCCGACCGGCTCTCCGGGTCGGTGGGCCGGACGCACCGTCCGAGGACGTCGAAGTCCCGCCCGACGTGCTGCTGTCTCGTTCGGACGTGTCCTCCCCTTCGTACGGCGTGACCGGGCGGCCGGCCGTCGTCGTCACCGATCCCGTGCTGCGCGCGGGGCCGCTCGACGAACGCCTGCTCAATCCCGTCGGCTTCGTGCAGCGACCGCCCCTCGGACCGGTCGCGCTCGCCGACCTCGGTGACGTTTCTCGGGGCGCCACGCCTGCTCTGGTCGCGCGCGCGGGACAGCACTCCTGCGTGCAGGTCGACTGGGCCGGTGACGTGCCGTCCCTCAGCCGGGTGGTCGCGGGGCTGACGATGGCCGGCATCCCGATGGTCGGTGTTCCTCCAGCATCGGCGGAGCCGTGGCTCGGGAGCGAACTGCACCGCCGGCTGGCCGACGCGCAGGCGACGGACGACCTCCTGGTGCGCGAGGAGCAGTCGGTCCTGCTGCGCCGGGCCGCCCACGGCCACCACGCGTCGTACGCCTGGGAGCGGAGGGTTGCCCTCGCCTCTGGCCTGCCCGTGCCCGCCGAGCCGACGGTGAGCGTGCTACTGGCGACGAAAAGGCCCGAGCTGTTGGACTTCGCGCTCGCGCAGGTCGCCCGGCAGCACGGGGCCGACATCGAGCTGGTGTTGGTGGCGCACGGGTTCGCGCCCGACCTCGGGGTCGTCAGGCAGCGGGTGGCCAACTCGGTCGTCGTATCCCGACCTGAGGACGAGCTGTTCGGCGAGGTGTTGCAGGCCGGGCTGTCCGCGGCGTCGGGCGACCTGGTCGTGAAGATGGACGACGACGACTGGTACGGGCCCGACTTCCTGACCGACCTGGTGATGGCGCAGCGGTACTCAGGCGCGGAGATCGTGGGCACGACCGCGGAGTACGTCTACCTCGAGCAGATCGACCGCACGATCCGGCGAGCGGACCCGTCGGAGACGTACGGCAAGTTCGTCGCCGGCGGCACGATGATGATGCGGCGCGACTTCCTGCAGGCGATCGGCGGGTTCCGGCCCGTACGCCGCTTCGTCGACCGGCAGCTGCTGGATGCGGCGATCGGTCAGGGGGCGCATGTGTATCGGGTGCACGGGCTCGGCTACGTGCTGCGGCGGCGGGCCGGCGGGCACACGTGGGACGCGGGCGTCGAGTACTTCCTCGACGCTGAGCGGCTCGCCCAGCAGTGGGACGGGTTCCGCCCGAGCCGGCTGGTCGAGGAGCAGTCGTGAGCCGGCCGGTCGTTAGCGCCAACGACTGGGGGGTGCTGGACGTCCCGGCCCTCGGCGACTGGACGCCGGAGCTCAGCGTGACCGTCGTCGTACCGGCCCACCGGCCGCGGCACCTGCCCCTCGTCCTTGCATCGCTCGCCGCGCAGACGTATCCGTCCCACCTGCTCGAGGTGGTCGTCGCCGACGACGGGTCCGAGCCGCCGCTGACCCTGCCGGACATCCGGCCCGACAACACGCGCCTCGTCCGCGTCGCCGAGGGTTGGGGTCGCGGAGCCGCCTGCCAAACCGGCGTCGAGCACAGCACCGGCGACGTCATCCACTGGCTCGACGCCGACATGGTGCCCGCCGCCACCGAGGTCGAGGCCCAGCTGCGTTGGCACCACGCGATCGACTACGCCGTCGTACTCGGCCATAAGATCTTCACCACCGACCACGCGCTCCGCGAGCACTCGCCCACCACCCTCGCCGCCGCCCTGCGCGAGGGGCGCGACCCGGAGGAGCTGGCTGCCGACCCCTGCGCGCCGCACCCCTGGATCGAGGAGATGCTCGCGCAGACCGACGACCTGCGCCGCGCCGGCCCGCGGGCGATGCGAGTGCACACGGGAGCGTCGGCGTCCGTACGCCGCGACCTCTTCCATGCCGCGGGTGGCATGCCGGTCGAGCTGCGGCTCGGCGAGGACATCGTGCTCGGCTACCGGCTGCGCGAGGCCGGCGCCGTGTTCATCCCCGACCGGGAGGCGCGTGCCCTGCACCTCGGTGAGTCGACCGTGATGCGGGCCGACGCCGCGGTGAAGCGCTACAACCGGCCGGCGTTCATGCAACTGGTGCCGGAGTTCCGTGGCCTGCGGAGCCGTACGCCGCGCAGCTACGCGGTGCCGTACCTCGAGATCGTGCTGCCCATGCCCGCGCGCCCCGACGCCGATGCCGTGCGCGGGGTGCTCGACCACCTGCTCGCCGGTCCCGTGCCCGACAGCGTCGTGACCGTCCTCGGGCCCTGGGACGAGCTGCACGAGAAGCGGCGACCCGTGCTCGACGACGAGCTGCTCGAACTCCGACTGCTCGCTGCCCACTGCGCTGGCGAGCCCCGGCTGCGGCTGGCGACCGCGGCCGCCCCGGCCAGCAGCCCCGCGACGTACCGCCTCGACCTGCGCGACCCGAGCTTCCTGCCCGCAGGCAAGGCGCTGACCAAGCTGCTCACCAAGATGGAGCGGCGGCATCTGGGCCGGGTGTCGCTCGACGACCGGGGCGTTGTGGTCGCCACGCTCGATCGGACGGCCGCGATCGCTCGGGCGCGACTGATCGGCGGCTCGGGCGAACCTGGCGCGGACGTGCTGCGGCAGGTGTATCCGACGGCTGAGCTGGAGGCCGTCGACGTCGGGTTCGTGCCGGCCGATGAGGTCGGCCCGCCGTCGCGCTTGCGCGCGATCCCACGGTGGCACTCATGAGCGGCCCCGCTGGTTGAGCTTGTCGAAACCCGGGTCTCGACCCGCTCGATCGCCGGAACTGGCTCGATAGTGGTGTTCTCGGTCCACCCCATGGACCGGATCCACCACTGTCTCGGGGCGGTTTCGAGACGTCGCTAACGCTCCTCCTCAACCACCAACGTTTCTCAACCGCCGCGGGGCGCGCCTCCTCAACCACCAACGTTTCTCAACCACCGCGGGGCGCTCCTCCTCAACCACCTTCACAGGCCGGGGTCTCGACAAGCTCGACCGCCGGTTATCGCCGCAGGAAGCAGGCGGCGCCTTTCTCGACGTCCCAGGTGAAGTGCTCGAAGTCGGGCAGCAGCTCGGTCCAGCGACGCGCGACCTTCTGCTCGGGCTTGCGGCGCAGGTCGTCGAGCACCACCAGGCAGTCGTCGGCGAACCGGTCCCGCAACATCGGGACGGCCGGGAAGCGCACGTCGGAGGACACCGTCCCCGGCGGGCCGTCGACGAACAGCTGTCCGATCCCGTCGAGGTCCGCGTAGGACTCCGCGGCGTACCACAGACCGTCGTAGCCCCCGATCTCCACCGGCTCGAGCGGAGCCGTCCGCACCTCGGCGAACTCTCCGAGACCGTGCTGAGCGATCACGCGGCGGGTCTTCTCGGCGTACGCCGCGTCGTGCTCGAGCGCGACGACCCGGGCCTGGATGCCGTGACGTTGGGCTACGAGCGCCTGCCAGATGGTCGACGCGCCGCTGCCGCAGTCGACCACCAGCCGCGGCCGGGCCTCGAGCAGCTGCTCGATGAGTAGCCGGAGCGTGTCAGCTGATACCGCCCATCCCCCGAGCGGCGGCATGATCCCCTCGGGTCGGCCGAGCGCGTAGAGGTTCATCATCGCCTCGAGTTGCTGAGTCTGATAGATCCGCGCATGGTTCAGCCGACGGCGGACGTCGCCCATCTTCCACATCAGCGCGTCTGGGTCGGCGGGCTTGTCCGGCGCCGAGGTCGGGCCACCCATCGCGTCCTGCGAGCCGACCTTCTTCCTCAACCGCGCGAGCTTTCGCTGAGCCTTCTCGACCTGCTTCTGCGCCTGGGCTCGTGCCTGGTCGAGTTCGGCATCCTCGACCTGCTCCCACCACGCAGGGCGTACGCCGTCGCGGGTCAGGCACGCGTAGAGGCGACCGTCCCAGCGGGCGATGCCGGCCAGCGGCATCGAGGGGTCCAACTCTCGAGCGAACGTCGGCAGGTCCACCGGGTCGAGTCGCACGACTACGGCGGGTGGTTTCGAGACGTCGCTAGCGCTCCTCCTCAACCACCAAGAGGGCGGGACCTCCTCATTGCCCGAGGACGGCGGCGCGTCGGGGGCGTACTCGACGCACGGGACGTCCTCGGGGATCCCGAGCTTCATGCTGCACCTGCCGTCGTCACGGGACACATGGTGGCAGACCCCGGACGCGCGACCGCCGAGCACTCTCCCAGAGGGCTCGGCGGTCGACGATCAGGAAGTCAGGCGGGTGTCAGCGCTCCCAGACCTTGACCCAGTCGACGTTCATCGTCTGCGGGAGCTTGGACTCGTCCATGTAGTTGAGGTAGTAGTCCGAGCTCAGGTGGCTGAGGATGAGGAACTGGTCCTGGCCTGACACCAACTTGTTGGTGCGCCAGACCTCCTTGCCGTCGATGCGGAAGACGTACTTCTTCGGGGCCCACTCGACCGAGAACACGTGGTACTTGCCCGACCAGTTGTTGCCGTAGGCGTTGGGGTTGGGCAGGTTGCCGACTGCACCGCCCCCGGCACCCACCTTGTCAGAGCTTGCGTAGTGGTAGATCCAGCTGGTCAGCGGCTTCTTGTTGGGGTGCTTCTTCGACGTCCCGAAGTACTCGACGATGTCGATCTCGGTGCCAGTGTGTGCCGGCGACGACCCGGCGCTGGCCCTCGAAGCCGGTTGCAACCAGAAAGCCCCATGCTGGCCGCGCAACGGCTGGAACTTGATCCGCGCAGCGGCGTACCCATAGCGGAAGGAATAGCCTTGACGGGCGATACCGGGCTGTGTGCCGACGTGCCCGTTGAGCCGGTAGACCGTGGTGCGCTTCTTGCCGTCCAGCGCCGCGACGTAGGAACAACGGTCACCGCGTCGCGACGGGTCCTTCATCACGCGTAGTTTCAGCGTGCCACGAGACACGTCGGTCGCGCGGGCCGAGCCCCTTGCACAGTTGCGCTTGCTCGTCGGCTGGTAGTCCGGGCCGCGGTGACCCCACTTGCGTCGGTCGAGCTTCTTGGCGTCGAACTCGTCGACGAAGTCGGCAGACGACCATCTCGACGTCGACACCGACTTGCTCGACGCGCTGCTGTTGCCCTTGAACGGCTTGCTGACCGCGCGGTACGTCGCCCACTTGCCCTTCTTCTTCGCCGGCGCGACGAAGTCGACCATGCCTCGATGGTTCGTGCGGGCGGAGCCGGCCTCGACCCACTTCTTGCCCTGCTTGCGCTGCAGCTCGACCGGACGGTTCCTCTGCTTCGGCTTCACCGTCGCCGACAGCACCGACTTGGCCTTCGCCGACGACGTGGGCTTCTTGCCGGTGTGGGCGAGTTGGGGGTGGACCGTCAGCTTCACCTTCTGCTTCTTGGCGACCATGCGCAGCTGCGCATCGGTCGGCCCGAACTCCGAGGTGGTCGTCCCCTCGAACGCAGCGCCCTGCACCGCCGGAGCACCGCTGGCACCGAACGCCGTCAGGGTCAGTGCCGGGAACAGCGCGGCAGTCAACGCTAAGCGAGTCCGCGACGTCATGCGTTCGACTGTACCTAGCAACGCGCCTCTGCGTCCCTCGAATCCGAGCGGTCGTCCGACACGCGACGCATGTCGTTTTCGTGCCACTCGACGTCGCGATCCGCGTCGGATCTACGATCCGAACATGAGCGTCAGCGCGTCCGATACGCCGTCCCCCGCGCGTCGACTGCTCCTCCTCGTCGGCCAGAGCGAGTTCCTCACGACCGCACTGGGCGGGCTCGGCGTACCGACGCCGGAAGCGCCGCCTGGCCTGCACCACCGCCTGCTGCGCCAGGCGAGCGTCGTGCCGGGGGACGCGCGGCCGCAGGCGTGGCTGGCCGTCGCCGAGGCCGGGTACGACGCGGAGACCCGTGAGCAGGTCCGCGACTGGATCGAGTCCCACTGCGGCGCCGGCGACACCCTGCTGACCGAGGT
>JBHWSH010000175.1:0-2859 GCA_043427135.1 Marmoricola sp.
CTGTCTGAGCCGATCGCGCTCCCGCACACCTTCCGGCCGCAGGGGGTGCGGGTCGCTTCGGTGGGAGTGGGGGTTGCCCTGGTGGCCCTCGTCGCGGCTCTGTGGTTCGCGTTCCCGCAGGACATCCGGGACCAGTTCACCGCCTTCCAGAAGGCCACCGTCCTGGGCCTGGGACTGATGTTGGCGGTCATAGGCCACGCGCTGTCCCGCTGCCGGGTCGCCGCCGACGAGGACGGGCTCACCGTCGTCAACGGCTACCGCTCCCGGCGCTACCGCTGGGAGCAGGTCGTCGGCGTACACCTGAAGCCGGGTGATCCCTGGGCGGTCCTCGACCTCAGCGACGGCACCACCAGGTCCGCGATGGGCATTCAGGGATCCGACGGTCGTCGAGCCCGACGGCAGGCCGCTCAGCTGCGCGCCCTCGTGGCCACCCGGTCGATCGCCGAGGAGGGTTGAGGTGCAGGACGCGGGCGACGTACGACGGGTGTTCGTGCACATCGGGCTGCGCAAGACCGGCACCTCGTTCCTGCAGAGCCACCTGTGGGGCAGCGCGGACCTCCTCCGCGAGCGCGGCATCCGTCTCGTGCCCTCGACCCGTGAGCGCGCCGTGGTCGCGATGCGCGCCGCCCGCGGTCGGCTGGACGACGCGGCTCGGATCCAGCGAGCCCTCGCCCAGCTCCGCCGCGACGCACAGGAGGCCCCCGAGCCCACGTTGCTCATGACGCAGGAGTCGCTCGCCGGCGCGACGACCGAGGAGGCGGCGACCCTGCTGGAGAGTTTCGTCGGGCGCGAGGTGCACGTCGTGGTCACGGCGCGCGACATCGCCCGCCAGCTGCCCTCGGCGTGGCAGCAGCGCGTCAAGGCCGGCTTCGACATCGGTTTCGAGGACTACCTGCGTGAGGTGCAGGAGGCGCAGGACGATGCCGCTCAGGGAGGGGGCGCGGGCCGCGCGTTCTGGGAGCATCAGGACCTCGTCGCGGTCCTCGCCCGCTGGTCCGAGCTCGTCACGCGGCAACGCGTCCATGTGGTCACCGTCCCGGCGCGCGACGCCGACCGCCGACTGCTGCCGGAGCGGTTCGGCGCGGTGCTCGGCGTCGACTTCGAGGAGCTGCGCAGCGACGAGGTGCGCGCCAACGACTCGCTCGACCCGGTGCAGGTGGAGCTGCTGCGCCGGGTCAACCGGCTCCAACCGGTGCAGGGCCGGCGCCAGCGCGCGGACACCGTGAAGAACTACTTCGTCACCGACATCCTGGCCCCGCGTCGCTCGGCCCCGGCTCGCACTCCCCGAGAGCTGAACGACTGGTGCCTCGAGGAGGGGTACCGCCAGGTCAAGGCGTTGCGCCGAGGCGGCTACCACGTGGTGGGCGATCCGGACGATCTGTTGCCTCGCCAGGAGGACTTCGGTCCGGCCGTCCCGGACGTGTCGGACGGCAAGGTCGCCGAAGTGGCGGTGCAGGCGGTCGCCGACCTGCTCGCCCGCCACCACGACCAGGCGCGGGAGCTCGCGGAGCTGCGCGTCCAGCTCGCCGCGCGGTCCACTCCGGCAGCTCGGCCGGAGGTCAGGCCTCGCTGGCGCGGCTGGTGATCTGACCGGTCAGGCCGTCGACCACGACGTCGGCCCGCTCTCGGGTGCGCTCGGCCGTGTGCAGAGCTGCTTCGCTCGTTCTCCAGTCCTGCAACCGCTCGGCCAGTCCCGCCCCGTCGCGGGCGACCGCGCGTGCCAGCCCGACGTCGTCCGGGACCTCCACCCACACGAGCATCGAGACCAGGGGCGCGTACGCCGGATGGCCGGCCCCCACGCCCTCGAGCACGACCACGTCGGCCAGGGGCACCGCACGGGTCTCTGCGAACCGGCCCTGGTGCCAGTCGTAGCGGCGGTAGGCCCCCACCTGCCCGCGCGCCAGGGGATCGACCACCCGGCGGTGCAGCACCGCCCCCACGCCGGGCAGCCCCTGCCACCCGTCGTACACGTCGTCGAGATGCACGACCGCGACCTCGCACCCACGCTCGCGCAGCGACCGCGCGAGATCGTCGGCCAACGTGGTCTTGCCCGATCCAGAGGGACCGTCGAGACAGACGAGCCGGCTCCCGCCGGCCAGCCGTCCCGGCTGGTGCAGCACCAGCGCTGCGAGGTCGTCGGCGGTGCCGGGGGTCTCGTCGGCCATGTCCTGCATGACACCATGACGGCGTGCGCAGCATCCCCGACCCCGGCTTCGCCGGCGACGACGGCAGCGCGGACCCCGCGCTGCGGACGGCGCTCACGGCGTACGCCGCAGACAGCGCGCGACGCGCCTCTCCGGTGCTCTCGGTGCTGCAGCACACCCGCCTGCTGGTGCCGGTGGTCGCAGTCCTCGGCGAGGTCGAGCACGACGAGAAGGGCCTCGCCCACGACAAGACCTCCGACATGGCCACCGTGCTGATGCGGGGACGTGACGGCCGGATGGCGCTGCTGGCCTTCACCGGCAACGACTCGCTGCAGCAGTGGGACCCCCAGGCGCGGCCGGTCCCGGTCAGCGCCAAGGACGCGGCCGCGGCGGCCCTACACGACGGAGCCGAGGCCCTCCTGGTGGATGTGGCCGGCCCGGTGCTCTTCGTCGTCGAGGGCGAGGACCTGCGCTCGCTGGCCGCCGGGGACACGCTGGTCGACCTGGCCGGCCGCGCTGCTTGGGTCCGCGCGGTGGAGTGATGAGTCTGTGGGTCGGAGCTCAGTCACCCGGTGACTGAGGACCCACCCGTCAGGTGCCGCGCGGGGCGGTCGGCAGCACGGGGCCGGTCAGCTTCTCGCCCGGCCCTTCCCCGGGAGCGTCGGGCAGGGGAGAAGCCTCACGGAACGCCAACTGCAGCGTGCGCAGGCACTCC
>JBHWSH010000176.1:0-2980 GCA_043427135.1 Marmoricola sp.
GGGTCCCCTACGCCGGCCGCGAGCTGCCGGGCCGGGTGCTGCACACCTTCCTGCGCGGACGCCCCACCGTCCTGGACGGTGACCTCGCATGAGCGATCTGCAGGCCGGGCTGGTCCTCCTCGCCGTCGTCGTCCTCTTCTGGGCACTGATGTGGTGGGGCTGGCGCCGTCGCGCCGACCGGCACGCCCTGCCCGAGCTCGTGCCGGTGCCCGACAAGGCGTCCGCGGCGATCCTCGAGGACGAGGGCCGCTACTACGGCACGACCGTCGCCGACAGCTGGCTCGAACGCGTCAGCGCCCGGGGGCTCGGCACGCGCAGCCCCGCCGGCCTCCGCCTCTCCGATGACGGCCTGGACGTCCTGCGCCCGAGTACCTCCTTCCGCATCCGCACCGCCGCGCTGCGTGCGGCACGACACGACCAGGGGCTGGCCGGCAAGGTCGTGCCGCCGCACGGCCTGCTGGTCGTCACCTGGCAACACGGCGACCTCTCGCTCGACAGTGGCTTCCGGCTCAGCGACATCACCACCGAAGCCCAGGGCGTCACCGAGACCCATGACCGCTGGATCGCGGCGATCGATCGACTCGTCACCACCAAGGAGGACCTCCGATGACGCCGAGGACCACACCGGCCCCGCCCCGCCCAGCGCTGCTCGTGCTGGAGGACGGCCGCAGCTTCCGCGGCGAGTCGTTCGGCGCCGAGGGCGAGACCTTCGGCGAGGCGGTCTTCTCCACCGGGATGTCCGGCTACCAGGAGACGCTTACCGACCCGTCGTACCACCGCCAGGTCGTGGTGATGACTGCCCCGCACGTCGGCAACACCGGCATGAACGACGAGGACGAGGAATCCCGCCGCATCTGGGTCGCCGGGTACGTCGTCCGCGACCCTGCGCGCGTGCCCAGCAGTTGGCGCTCCCAGCGCACGCTCGACGAGTCCCTGCGCGAGCAAGGCGTCGTCGGCATCAGTGGTGTCGACACCCGGGCCCTCACGCGGCACCTGCGCGAGCGCGGGGCCATGCGCGTGGGCATCTCCACCGTCGAGACCGACCCGGAAGCGCTGCTCGAGCGGGTGCTCTCCTCAGCCGAGATGAAGGGACTCGAGCTCGCCGACGAAGTCACCACGACCGAGCCGTACGTCGTCGACGCCGTGGGCGACAAGCGGTTCACGGTCGCCGCCATCGACCTCGGCATCAAGGCCAACACCCCGCGGATGATGGCCGACCGCGGCATCGAGGTGCACGTCCTGCCGGCGACCGCCTCCATCGACGACGTGCTAGCCGTCGAGCCGGACGGGCTGTTCTTCTCCAACGGACCCGGCGACCCCGCCGCAACCGTCGACCAGATCGGGCTGCTGCAGCAGGCGCTGGAGCGCGACTTGCCGTACTTCGGCATCTGCTTCGGCAACCAGCTCTTCGGTCGCGCCCTCGGCTTCGGCACCTACAAACTCAAGTACGGCCACCGCGGCATCAACCAGCCGGTGATGGACCGCACCACCGGCAAGGTCGAGATCACCGCGCACAACCACGGCTTCGCCGTCGACGCCCCTCTCGACCAGCCCACCGAGACGCCGTACGGCGTGGCGCACGTCAGCCACGTCTGCCTCAACGACGACGTCGTCGAGGGGCTCGAGCTGCGCGACCCGCAGGACGACCGGCTCAAGGCGTTCTCAGTGCAGTACCACCCGGAGGCGGCCGCCGGACCGCACGACGCGGCGTACCTCTTCGACCGTTTCTGCGACCTGATGGCCGCCCGCACCACCCAGGAGGCCTGAGCCATGCCGAAGCGTGAAGACATCAAGTCCGTCCTCGTCATCGGCTCCGGCCCGATCGTCATCGGCCAGGCCTGCGAGTTCGACTACTCGGGCACCCAGGCCTGCCGCGTCCTCAAGGAGGAGGGCCTGCGGGTCATCCTCGTCAACTCCAACCCGGCCACGATCATGACCGACCCGGAGTTCGCCGACGCCACCTACGTCGAGCCGATCACCCCGGAGTTCGTCGAGAAGGTCATCGCCAAGGAGCGCCCCGACGCGATCCTGCCGACCCTGGGCGGCCAGACCGCCCTCAACACCGCGACCGCGCTGCACGAGAACGGCGTCCTGGAGAAGTACGGCGTCGAGATGATCGGCGCCTCCTTCGAGGCGATCCACCGCGGCGAGAACCGCGAGCTCTTCAACGACATCGTGCTGAAGGTCGGCGGCGACGTCTGCCGATCGCACGTGTGCCACACGATGGAAGAGGTCGAGAAGGCCGTCGAGGACCTCGGGTTCCCGGCTGTCATCCGTCCCTCCTTCACCATGGGTGGCCTGGGTTCGGGCATCGCCTTCGACATGGACGACCTGCACCGCATCGCCGGCGCCGGCCTCTCCGCCTCGCCGACCACCGAGGTGCTGATCGAGGAGTCGATCCTCGGGTGTAAGGAGTACGAGCTGGAGGTGATGCGCGACAAGAACGACAACGTCGTCATCATCTGCTCCATCGAGAACTTCGACCCCGTCGGCGTCCACACCGGTGACTCGATCACCGTCGCCCCGGCCCAGACCCTCACCGACCGCGAGTACCAGAAGCTGCGCAACATCGCGATCGACGTCATCCGTGAGGTCGGCGTCGACACCGGTGGCTGCAACATCCAGTACGCGGTCAACCCGGAGAACGGCCGCGTCATCGTCATCGAGATGAACCCGCGCGTCTCCCGTTCCTCGGCGCTGGCCTCGAAGGCCACCGGCTACCCGATCGCGAAGATCGCCGCCAAGGTCGCCATCGGCTACACCCTCGACGAGATCGAGAACGACATCACCTCGGGCCCCCACGGCTCGACCGCCGCGTCGTTCGAGCCCACGCTCGACTACGTCGTCGTGAAGGTCCCCCGCTTCGCGTTCGAGAAGTTCCCGACCGCCGACTCCACCCTCACCACCCACATGAAGTCGGTGGGCGAGGTCATGGCGATCGGGCGGTGTTTCGCGGAATCGATGCAGAAGGCGCTGCGCG
>JBHWSH010000177.1:0-6972 GCA_043427135.1 Marmoricola sp.
GACTTGGTGGTGCCCTTGATGGTGAGGTCACCGGTCAGGTTGAAGGTGGTCTCGCCGGTGGGGACGACGGAGGTCGAAACGAAGTTGATCGTCGGGTGGTCCTCCGGGTTGATGAAGTCGTTGCTGCGCAGGTGACCGTCGCGCTGCTCGTTGCGGGTGTCGATGCTCGCGGTCTGGATGGTGACGGTGACCTTGGAGTTGCCCAGGTTGGCGCCGTCGACGTCGGCGGTGCCCTCGAACTCGTTGAACGAGCCGCGGACCTTGGTCACCATCGCGTGCCGGGCGACGAAGCCGATCCGGGTGTGCGACGGGTCGAGGTTCCAGGTGCCAGTCAGGTCGTTGACGGTCGTGGGGGTGGCGCTGGGGGTGGTGGTCATGCGAATCTCCTCTGGAGTAGGTCCGTGATATGTCACCTATACTGGCAGAGAACACATGAAGCGTCAAGTATGAAGGAGCGATCGTGACGCAGACCACAGAGCGGCCGTGGCTGAGCGCCGAGCAGCAGGCCGTCTGGCGGGGCTGGCTGCGCATGACGGCCCTCCTGCCCGCCGCCTTGCAGCGACAGCTCCAGGACGACTCGCAGCTGTCGCTCCCCGATCTCGACGTGCTCGTCCCGCTATCCGAAGGCGAGGGCCGCATCCGCGTCAGCGATCTGGCCCGCGCCCTCCAGTGGGAGCGCAGCAGGCTGTCCCACCACGTCCGCCGGATGGAGGCACGGGGGCTCGTCGCGCGCGAGGACTGCCCCGACGACGCCCGCGGCTCCTTCGTGGTGCTCACCGAGCACGGCCGGCGCTCGATCGAGCAGGCGGCGCCCGGCCACGCCCGCGCCGTACGCGAGCTGTTCCTCGACCGGCTGACCGACGACGAGCTGCGCAGCCTGGGAGCCATCACCTCCAAGGTGGTGGCGGCACTCGAGGACGCCGACGCGGATTGAGTGCCGGCCGCCCCGGTGAGGATCACGGCATGGACTACACCCACCTCGGCCGCAGCGGTCTCTCCGTCAGCAAGCTTTGCCTGGGCACGATGAACTTCGGTCCCGAGACCTCCGAAGAGGACTCGCACGCGATCATGGATCGCGCGCTCGAGGCCGGCATCAACTTCTTCGACACCGCCAACGTCTACGGCTGGCAGAAGGGCCAGGGCATCACCGAGCAGATCATCGGCCGGTGGTTCGCCCAGGGCGGCGGCCGCCGCGAGAAGACCGTCATCGCGACCAAGCTCTACGGATCGATGGGCGACTGGCCCAACGAGACGTTCCTGTCCGCCCGCAACATCCGGCGCGCCTGCGACGAGTCGCTGCGACGCCTCCAGGCCGATCACATCGACCTCTACCAGATGCACCACGTCGACCGCGACACACCGTGGGACGAGATCTGGGAGGCGTTCGAGGTGCTGCGCACCCAGGGCAAGGTGCTCTACTTCGGCTCTTCGAACCACGCCGGCTGGCACATCGTGCAGGGGGTCGAGGCAGCCCGCCGCCGCGGGATGCTCGGACTGGTCAGCGAGCAGTCGATCTTCAACCTGCTCAAGCGACAAGTCGAGCTCGAGGTCCTTCCGGCCTGCCGCGAGTACGGCGTCGGCGTCATCCCGTGGTCACCCCTCAACGGCGGCCTGCTCGGCGGCATCCTGCGCAAGACCGAGGAGGGCAAGCGCCGGCTCACCGGCCGTGCCGCGGAGGACCTCGAGTCCAACCGCGAGGCGCTGCAGCAGTGGGAGGACCTCTGCGACGAGCTCGAAGAGTCCCCCGCCGACGTGGCGCTTGCCTGGCTGCTGCATCAGGACGGCGTCACCGCGCCCATCATCGGCCCCCGGACGATGGCGCAGCTCGACGGATCGTTGCGCGCGTTGGAGATCGATCTGGACGACGCGACCCTGCAGCGGCTCGACGAGATCTTCCCCGGCCCCGGTCCGGCCCCGGAGTCCTACGCCTGGTGAACCCGGAGCAGTCGTGTCCCAAAGCGGGAGCCAGTCACGCCATGGTGCTAGCGAGGGAGAGGCGGCGTCAGGCGGCCGAGCAGGACGCACAGATCCTGCGCGAGAACGGCTCGTCCGACGACGACCTGGATGATCTGGTGCAGTGGAGTGGCTCCCACCTCCGCGTCGAAGACTGAGTGAGGACGCGTCAAAGGCCGGGGAGGGCGTGCACCAGCCCCTGCACCAGGTCGTACGTCGGACGGTCGGCGGCGGCGACGAGGCCGCGGGCGGGCGGCGAACCCGGCCGGTAGGTGGCGCCGTCGAACGTGCCGACGTACCCCCCGGCCTCGGTGAGCAGCAACGACCCCGGCGCGTGGTCCCACGCCTTGTTGCCCCAGAACAGGGCGTAGTCGGCAGCGCCCTCGACCAGCTTGGGATAGTCCACGCCGCAGCAGACCCAGGTCAGCTCCAGGCGGCGCAGCGTGCCCAGCGCCCGGTTGAGCCAGTTGATCCGGGAGGTGATGCCGCGCAGGTCGTCCCCGATCGGGGGGCGGTGCAGGCGCACCCCGTCGCGCCAGGCGCCGGCACCGCGCTCCGCGACGTACGCCGTGCGGTGCTGCGGCTGCCAGATCCACGACCGCACGACCTCCCCGCCGCGGGTCTCGGCGACCATCAGCGCATGATCCGGCGACCCCTTGACGAAGTTGCGGGTCCCGTCGACGGGGTCGACGGTGAACGCGTGCTCGGCGGCACGGAACTTCTCCACCAGCGAACGGTCGGCATGGGCCGCCTCCTCCCCCAGGATCAGCGCATCCGGGTACGCCGCCCGCAGCGCCGCGGTGATCGCGACCTCGGCCTCGCGGTCCGCGACGGTGACGAGGTCGGCGGGGTTGGCCTTGCTCATGATCTGAGCCGACTCGAGCCGCCGGAAGCGCGGGTTGACGACATCCTCGGCCACCTGCTGCAGCATCGTCAGGACATCGTCGGTCTCCACATGCGCACGGTAGCGCCGGGCCGTACACAGATTTCACGGGGACTGGAACAAGACCTTGCAGGATGTGGTTATCTAGGACAGCCGGCCTGCATCATGCCCCCGGGCCTCACCATCTGCCGCTACGAGCGGCCACTCGCCGAGAGGCGGCTGACGGGCCGGTGAGCAACACCGTGCAGCCACCTGCGGGGTAAGCCCCCTCAGGTGGCTGTCGCGTTTCAGGAGGACCGAGGCAGGACGGTGAGGACGCGCTCGATGTGGTCGCGGAACTCCTGCATGAACGTGCGCAGGAACTCCTCGTTGCTCTCGTTGGAGACCGACCCGTCCTCGCGGTACACCTCGGGGTCGAAGGAGATGTAGGCCTCAGGGGACGTCATCTGGCGGGCATTGCAGAACGACAGCACCGCGCGCAGGCTCTGTTGGCCGACCGCGGTCCCGATGCCGCCGGGCGAGGCGCCGATGACCGCAGCGGGCACGTGGTCGAAGGAGTTCTGTCCCCAGGGCCGCGACGCCCAGTCGATCGCGTTCTTGAGCGCACCGGGGATGGAGCGGTTGTACTCCGGCGTCACGAACAGCACCGCGTCGCTGGCGGCGATGGCGTCCTTGAGCGCCCGGGCCGGCTCCGGGTAGTCGCCGTCGAGGTCGCGGTTGTAGAGCGGCAGGTCGCCGATCGGGATCTCGGTGAGCTCGAGATCGTCGGGAGCCAGGCGGATCAATGCCTTGCTCAGGGTGCGGTTGATGGAGCTGGCGGAGAGGCTGCCGACGAAGTAGCCGACGCGGTAGGTAGTCATGGACTAGCGCTTACCCCCCACCTCCACCCCGACACCCGCAGGACTGGTCAGGCGAAGAGCGCCTCGCCGTAGCGCAGGACGACCGCGAGCACGAGCGACAGCACGATGACCACGACCGCGAGCAGGTCCAGCCGGGCACGGACGAGTCCGGCCAGGAACCCCTGCACCCGATCGGGCAGGTAGAGGTTGTTGTCGATGACGTTGATGTGCGTCATCTCGAAGAACACCAGCGTGGTGGCGACCGTGACCAGCAGGCACCACGGACACAGGGCGCCGATCTCGAACATCGCCTGGTGGAACAGCCAGTAGGCGAACGCCAGGCCGACGGTGTAGACCACCTGCGCCGCGAACATGAACCAGCGTGGGAACCGCACCCCCGCCAGCCCCGCCACGGCCAAGGTGATCACCACCGGCTCGGTGACCAGGCCGAGATAGGCGTTGGGGAAGCCGAGCAGCGACGACTGCCACGCCCCGGCGACCGTGCCGCAGCTGATCACCGCATTGATGTCGCAGCCCAGGTCGAGCGTGGGGTCGGCGGCGAGCCGCACGGCGTCGACCGACAGCACAAAGGACGCCACCAGGCTGGCGATCGAGGCCACGAGCATGGTCGTCCACACCGCGACGTGGCGCCGCTCCAACCCGCCGGCGGCCGAGCCGCCGCCGGCGGTCGAGCCTGCGCCGGCGGTCGAGCCTGTCGAGACCCCCCCGTCAGTGGCGCCAGTTGACACTGGGACTCGATCGCCTGCGCGAGGGCACCGGGGGTGTACAGCTCGGTGAACTCCTCCTCGTCGATGAAGACGGTCGGCGTGCCGGTGATGCCGGTGTCGAAGCCCTCTTCGGTCTTCTCCGCGACCCATCCGTCGTACGTGCGGTCCGCGAAGCGGTCGACGACCTCCTCCGGCACGCCGACCTCGTCGGCGATGTCGCGCAGCGTGTCGTCGCTCAGGCCGGTGCCACCCTCCTGGGGCTGATTGGCGTAGAGCGCGCGGTAGAAGTCCCACACGTGCTCGGGGGACCCGTCGGCGATGGTGACCAGCGCGTTGGCGGAGCGGGTGGAGTACTTCGTGCCGCCCGACGTGCGGTCCAGGAACGACAACGGCCGCAGCTCGACCTTGACCTCGCCCTCCTCGAGCAGCCGGTCGAGGTCAGCGCCGTTGGCCATCTCGAAGCGACCGCACGCCGGACACATGAAGTCGAAGTAGACCGCCACCGTGGTGGCGGCGGCGTCGTCGCCCACGGGAATCGAGCCGTCGTCCTTCACGTTGTCCGGGGTGACGACCTCGCCCGAGGAGGTGTCGTCGCTGCCGCTCTGTGCCGCCCGGTAGACCCCGAAGGCGATGGCGCCCACCAGCGCGAGGACGACGACCCCGCCGATGATGGTGACGATCCGGCGTCGGCGCGCGTCGCGCTCGGCCGCCTCCGCCTGCGCCTTGCGCATCTCCTGGGTCCTGATCCGGCCCTGCTTGCTCATCGAGATCTCTGCCTTTGCGTCCCTGGTGCTGTCCGCCCGCCGTACGGGCCCAGGAAACAAGGTAGTGGAGCGCCGAAAACGCCGGCCCATCGTCCCGACCGCGGATCCCGGTGACCGATCTCCACCAAACCTCCACACGGCGTACGCCGGGCCTGCGCTCGCCGCCTCCTAGCCTTCGTGGCATGAGCAACCCGCGCCGTCGCATCCTCGTCGTCGAGGACGACCCCGTGATCAACCAGGCCGTCAGCGACCGACTGGGCGCCGAGGGGTACGACGTGGTGCGGGCCTTCGACGGCCCGGGCGCCGACGAGACGTACGCCGAGCAGGAGCCGGACCTGGTGGTCCTCGACGTGATGCTGCCCGGATACGACGGGCACGAGGTGTGTCGTCGGATCCAGGCCACCCGGCCGGTGCCGGTGCTGATGCTGACCGCCCGGGCCGACGAGACCGACATCCTCGTGGGGCTCGGCGTGGGCGCCGACGACTACCTCACGAAGCCGTTCCGCATGCGTGAGCTCGTCGCACGCGTGGCCGCCCTGCTGCGACGCGTCGACCGGGCCACCGAGCTCGCCACCCGGCGATCCGTCCTCGAGCTCGGGCGGCTGCGGATCGACGTCGCTGCTCGCCGGGTGACCGTGGGTGAGGTCGAGGTGCACCTGACGCCGACCGAGTTCGACCTCTTGCTGTGCCTGGCAGCCGCACCCGGAGCCGTGATCCCCCGCGAGAAGCTGATGGCCGAGGTCTGGGGCTGGCCCGACGCCACCGGCACCCGCACGCTGGACAGCCACATCAAGGGCCTGCGCGCCAAGATCGGCGGCGACCTCGTGCGCACGGTGCACGGTGTCGGCTACGCGCTGGAGGCAGGTGCCGAGTCATGACCGCGCAGCCGCTCGCACCGTTGAACTCCCTCAAGGTCAAGCTCGGCGTGCTGGTGGGCGCGAGCGTCGTGGTCGCCGCCGTCGTCGGCACTGTCGGCCGGGTCGCCGGGGTGCCGGTCTGGTTGAGCATCCCGGTCACGATCGCGCTGGCCCTGGCAGTCACACAGCTGCTGGCCAGCGGCATGACAGCGCCGCTGCGGCAGATGACCGCCGCCGCGCGCCGCATGGCGACCGGCGACTACGCCGTGCAGGTCGAGGCCACCTCGCGCGACGAGGTCGGAGAGCTCGCCCGCGCGTTCAACACGATGGCGCAGGATCTGGCCGGCGTGGACCGGCAGCGCCGCGAGCTGGTCGCCAACGTGAGCCACGAGCTGCGTACGCCGCTGGCGGGGTTGACGGCGGTCCTGGAGAACCTGGCCGACGGAGTGGCCCCCGCCGACCCGGCGTACCTCGCTGCCCCGCTGGCGCAAGCCGAGCGGATGGGCCGCCTCGTCGAGGACCTCCTCGAGCTGGCGCGCGTCGACGCCGGCAAGGCTCCGCTGGTGCCCACGTCGGTCGCCGTCGAGGCGCTGCTCGCCCAAGCCGCCGCCGAGCCGCGCGGCGCCGAACGCGCCGTACGCATCGAAGTCGACGTCGCTCCCGAGGGGCTCGTCGTGCAGGCCGACCCGGCGCGCCTCCAGCAGCTGGTCGGCAACCTGCTGGACAACGCCGTGCGGCACAGCCCGGGCGGAGGCGTCGTACGTGTCACTGCCCGAGCGACCGAACAGCGCTGGACGCTCGAGGTCGAGGACCAGGGCCCCGGTGTCGCGCCGCAGGATCGCGAGCGGGTCTTCGAGCGATTCGGCACATTGGCCGATGCCGGCGCCCCCACGGGCACCGGCGCCGGCACCGGGCTCGGTCTCGCGATCGCCCGCTGGGTGACACTCG
>JBHWSH010000178.1:0-17827 GCA_043427135.1 Marmoricola sp.
TCCTCAGAGCCGGGCCGGACTTGGGTCCGTAGCCGACGAGCGTGGTGTTGCTCGCGCCGGCCGAGGGGTTGGAGAGGTCCATGGTCTCGACCCTTCGAGACGGTCGCTGCGCTCCCTCCTCAGGACAGGCAGGCTCGACCGCCGACGAGCCAGGCGCCGAGCCTGACGAGACGGCGATGATCGGGGTGCCGACGGGGACGGTCTCCCCCTCCTCCACCAGCAAGGCCGTCACGGTGCCGGCGTACGGCGAGGGCAGCTCGACCAGGGACTTGGCAGTCTCGATCTCGACGACGACGTCGTTGACCTTGATGGTGTCGCCGACCTTGACTTTCCAGGAGACGATCTCGGCCTCGGTCAGGCCCTCGCCGACGTCGGGCAGTTTGTACTCGTTGACGGTCACGCGAATCCCCTTAGTACGCAAGCGATCGGTCGACGGCGTCGAGCACGCGGTCGAGGTCGGGCAGCCACTCCTCCTCGACCCGCGCGGGCGGGTAGGGAGTGTCGAAGCCGCCGACGCGCAGCACCGGCGCCTCGAGCGAGTAGAAGCACTGCTCCGTGATCCGGGCGGCGAGCTCGGCACCCATGCCGAGGTTGACGTGCGCCTCGTGCACGACGACGGCGCGGCCGGTGCGGCGTACGGAGTCGTAGACCGGCTCGAGGTCCAGCGGCGACAGGGTGCGCAGGTCGATCACCTCGAGGCTGCGTCCCTCCGCGGCGACGGCGTCGGCCGACTGCAGCGCGAGCTTCACCGTCGGGCCATAGGCCAGCACCGTGACGTCGTCGCCCTCGCGGACGATGCGCGAGGAGAAGAGCGGGTACGCCGAGGCGAGGTCGCCGTCGACGTCGATCTCGGCCTTGTCGGCGTGGTACTGCCGCTTGGGCTCGAAGAAGATCACCGGGTCGTCGTGGGTGATCGCCTGCTGGATCATCCAGTAGCCGTCGACCGGGTTGGAGCAGGTGACGACCTTCAGCCCCGGCGTGTGCGCGAACTGCGCCTCGGGCGACTCGCTGTGATGCTCGACCGCCCCGATGCCGCCGCCGTACGGGATCCGGATGACCATCGGCATCCGGACGTTGCCGCCGCTGCGGAAGTGCAGCTTGGCGACCTGGCTGACGATCTGGTCGTACGCCGGGTAGACGAACCCGTCGAACTGGATCTCGCACACCGGCCGATAACCGCGCATCGCCATGCCTACGGCGGTGCCGATGATGCCGGACTCGGCGAGCGGGGAGTCGATGACCCGGTCCTCGCCGAAGTCCTTCTGCAGACCGTCGGTGATCCGGAAGACACCGCCGAGCTTGCCGACGTCCTCGCCCATCACCAGGACCTTGTCGTCGGCCTCCATCGCCCGGCGCAGGCCGGCGTTGAGCGCCTTCGCGAGGGTGAGCTTCGCGGTCATCGGGCCCCCTGGGTCTCGACAAGCTCGACCACCGGGGACTCGAACGTGTCGAGGTAGGCGGCGTACTGCGCCTGCTGCTCGGCCAGCTCGGGCGACTGCTCGGCGTACACACCGTCGAAGATGTCGAGGATGTGCGGGTCGGGCATCGACCGGCAGCCCTCGCGCAGATGCTCGCCGAGCTGTTCGGCCTCGGCGTCGACTGCGTCGAGGAACTCCTGGTCGACCAGCCCGTTGCGGCGCAGGTAGACCCGCACCCGCTCGATCGGGTCGCGCAGCCGCCACTTCTCCAGGTCGGAGTTCATCCGGTAGCGCGTCGGATCGTCGGTCGTGGTGTGGGCGCCCATCCGGTAGGTGTATGCCTCCACGAACGTCGGCCCCTGGCCGTCCCTGGCCCGTTGCAGCGCGGCCTGCGTGACGGCGTACGTCGCCAGGACGTCGTTGCCGTCGACGCGTACGCCGGGGAAGCCGAAGCCGAGAGCCCTTTGGTAGAGCGGGATCCGGCTCTGACGCTCGATCGGCTCGGAGATCGCCCACTGGTTGTTCTGGCAGAAGAAGACCACGGGGGCGTTGTAGGACGCGGCGAAGATGAACGCCTCGTTGACGTCGCCCTGGCTGGAGGCTCCGTCGCCGAAGTACGCCACTACGGCGGCATCGCGATCGGGGTCGCCGGTGCCGACGGCTCCGTCACGCTGCACGCCCATCGCGTAGCCGGTGGCGTGCAGGGTCTGGGCGCCGATCACGATCGTGTAGAGCCCGAAGTTGTGCGCGGCCGGATCCCAGCTGCCCTGGTCGACGCCGCGGAACAATGCCAGCAGCCGCATCGGGTCGACGCCGCGGCACCAGGCGACGCCGTGCTCGCGGTAGGTCGGGAAGACGAAGTCCTGCGGCCGCAGCGCGCGACCCGACCCGACCTGCGCGGCCTCCTGGCCGAGCAGCTGCGCCCAGAGACCGAGCTCGCCGTGCCGCTGCAGGGCGGTGGCCTCGACGTCGAGGCGACGGGTGAGCACCATGTCGCGGTAGAACCCGCGGACGGTCTCGGCCTCCTCGTCGGCGGAGATGCCATCACCGAACGAAAACGAGGGATGCTCGACGCGCTCGCCCTCGGGGGTCAGGAGCTGGACCAGGTCGGGGCCGCCGTCGGCGTACGAGTGCCCGAAGACCTCGCTGGCCTGCGGACCGAAGCCGCCGGGCGTCGCATCAGCGTTCACGTGCACTCCTTCTCGGGGTCGGCTGCGGGGTCCCCGCGACCGGCTGGGAAGTCGTCCTCATCGAGTCGCCGGGGTGAGGCGAGGGTGACTTGGACGTGTGACCGGGGCCACACGGCGCGGTCACTGTCACCGTATCGAAGCGCCGTCGCTGCGGCGACCCGGGCTCGCGAGTTCTCGAGTACGGAACTTGAGTCATCACCCGCGGTCATCGACCATGGACAAAGTCACATCGGCTTTGCCCGCCACAGGCGGGTTCGCATCTCGCAACCGTCGGAGGACGACATGGAACGCACGATCTACCTGTGCATCGGCCTGATTCTCACTGCGTCCTTCGGTACCTTCACGCTCTGGACCGCGGATGACCGAGTCGGCATGTCGCGCACCGTCGAGTTCTGGATCGGGGTGGGCGGCACGGTCGTAGGGGCGGTGTTCCTGCTGATGTTCGCCATCTCGGCTGCGGTCGCTTCAGGAAGACGGGACAGGCACCGGCAAGTTGGCCGCGCCGGACGTGCTGGGTAGCGGTTCTCGCCCAGCTCAAAGAGACGCGCTTCTGGTTCTTCCGACGACGATCATGCGGGGTGCCCTACCAAGCTGCGAAGTGAGGACGCCACGGTGAGGCCGAGCAGCAGCCCGCCCACGGCGTCGGCCGGGTAATGCGCGCCCTGCTGCACGCGGGCGAACGATGTCGCGGTCGCCAGCGCGGCGAGGGCACCGGCCGCCGGCCCGGGAATGCAGGGGGCGAGCAAGAAGACAGCGGCAAAGGCAATGCCGCCGTGCCCAGACGGGTACGACGGTCCCTCGGTAGGCGCGTCGTCGCGGAGCCGGACGGCAGGATCGGATTGAGCGGGCCGGAACCGCGGCAACGCCTTCCTGGCACCGATCTCCAGTCCCTTCTCCCAGGGCAGCGCGAGGGCTGCGGCGAGGGCCAGGTGCGGCTGCCGCGCGACGAGCGCGCCCGCAGCCAAGGCGGGTAGCACCCACGGCGTCCCGAACTGCTGAGGAATCCGAAGGAACCGGAGGTCCGCCGAGCGGTGGTTGATCCGTTCGAAGAGCCGCCGCTCACTGAACGTAGGCGCTCGTCGCACCACTGCCCCCACGGCTACGTACGACGTCGCCGCACCCAGTGCTGTCCAGCGGTCCCGGGCTCGATACACCGTCAGGCGGCCCAGGAGATGTCGATTCATGAACGCGACGTACCCCGCGCCGGGACCATCGATGCGCTCGCCGGCCGGCCGTAGAGCAATCGGGAATCGACGAGTCCACGACACCGCGCCGTAGTACTTCGAGCGAGGATCAGGCGCGCGGGAGTGTGCCGTGTTCGTCGACGGAGTAGGTCTTGCCCAGCGGTGAGGTCCAGAGGAGTTCGGTGGGTCCGGTCCTTCGATAGGTCCAGTCGCCGTGGGTTTTCACCCGGTGATGGAACCTGCAGAGCCTTGCCAGGTTGGCGGTGCTCGTTTGGCCCGGGGGTCCGCCGTCGTCAGGTGGGACGTAGGGGTCGATGTGGTCGAGGTCGTAGCGCAATCGACGGTCGAGTTTGTCGAGACCCCGGTGCCTGGGCGGCCGTCCCGGCACGAGTCGGCGCTTGTCGCCGTGTCGTCCGGGACTCCCAGCGTGGTTGCGTTTGGCGACGAGACGCCACGCCTCTTTCACGCGGCGCCCCGCGCCGTGCCGTCCACCCGTCTTCGGTGACCCGCGAGTGGACCGAGCCGGGATAAGCCAGTGACTGGTGTTGTGCCGGTCTTGGTGTCGATGGCGTCGGTGTGCAGGTGCACATGGATCGTCGGGCCACTGCGGCCGTCGCGCTTCTTGCCGGGGGTCATCCCGCCGTTGGATCGCTGGGCGTAGCTGCGCAGATCCAGAGTGAGCTGGGGGTCGGCCAGGACACCGAGAGCCTTGGAGCGGCGGACGTCCTTGGAGTCGGCGTCACCCAGCGCGGCGAGATCAGAAGCGACGGTGTCGAGGGCCTGATCCAACGCTGCGGCGTCGGGAGTGTTGGTGACGGCGTTGATCGTGGAGGTGCCGTCGAGGTGGTCCTCCACCCACACGCCCCGCTTCTCCGCTGCATCCGATGCACGAGCCGCGGCCAGGTCGGGGTCGTGACGCAGGACCGCTGCGTCGACGGCATTCAGGATCCGTCCGAAGGACAGCTTGTGGGCGAACGGCGCGAGATGCCGGTCGACCTCATCAGCAGCTGCCGCGGAGAGCGGGATGGTCTCGGCGGCGATCTTGCGGGCCTTCCACGCCGGCAACACCCCAGACCGCGAACTCACAGACCCTGAACGCCCCCTGGCCGGCGAGCCGGAGTTCGCCTTCGAGACCGAGCACGCTTTCGCCGGTGCTGGCGCTGGAGTCGAGCAGGGGCTCGATCAGCTCGGGGTCGACCGAGCCGAGGTCGGTGACGCGGTGGTGGTCAGCCCACGCAGCTAGTCCGCAGAGCTCCTCGGCGGCGGCGTGGTCTTGACGTCGGCGTTGCTCGGTCACGAACGCAAGCGTTGGACCCGGACCGAGACCGAACACGTCCGTCTGCTCGGCTTTGCGCACCGCAGCCGGCCCCGTTGTCGGGGTCGGTTTGCGGGCGGCGCGGGTGGCTGGCATGAACCCACTCCATCACCTGGCTCCGACAATTTCGTGGCAGGTTTCGCCTTATGCACAAGGTGGTTTCGAAGGGCTCCTCCTCAACCACCAAGGTGCTCTCGGTGGTTGAGGAGCCGAGCCCCCAAGGGCGAGGCGTCTCGAAACCACCGACCGCCGGGGTTGCGGCAGGCTCGACCGCCCAGGACGCCGCGTAGGTTGGCGCGATGAGCACGATCATGTCGCGCCGCGACCTGGAGTTCCTGCTGTTCGAATGGCTCGACGTGGAGTCGACGCTCGCGCGCGAGCGGTACGCCGCCCACGACCGAGACACGGTCACGTCCGTTCTGGCGCTGGCCGAGGAGATCGCCACCGAGCTGTTCGCGCCGCACAACCGCGCTGCGGACCTGACCGAGCCGACCTTCGACGGCACCACCGTGCACGTCCACCCCGACGTGGCGCCTGCGCTCAAGGCGTTCGCCGACGCTGGGTTCCTGGCCGCTCCGCTGGACGAGTCGGTCGGCGGGATGCAGCTGCCGCAGACCGTCTTCGGCGCCTGCATGGCGTGGTTTCATGCCGCCAACACCGGCACCACCGGCTATGCGCTGCTGACTCTGGCTGCCGCCAACTCGTTGAGCCAGCACGGCTCGCCTGAGCAGATCGAGCGCTACGTCCGGCCGATGGCCGAGGGCCGCTTCTTCGGCACGATGGCACTCTCCGAGCCGCACGCCGGGTCGAACCTCGCCGACATCACCACCCGCGCCGAGCCGCAGGACGACGGCAGCTACCGGATCTTCGGTCGCAAGATGTGGATCTCCGCGGGCGACCACGAGCTCAGCGAGAACATCGTCCACCTGGTGCTGGCTCGGCTTCCCGACGCGCCTCCGGGCACGAAAGGCATCTCGCTGTTCCTGGTGCCGAAGCATCTCGTCGGCGACGACGGTGCGTTGGGGGACCGCAACGACGTGGTGCTCGCCGGCATCAACCACAAGATGGGCTTCCGCGGCACCGTCAACACCGCGCCCGTGTTCGGGGACGGTGCGCACACGCCCGGCGGCCGGGCGGGTGCGGTCGGCTACCTCGTCGGTGAGCCGCACCGCGGATTGCCGGTGATGTTCGCGATGATGAACGAGGCACGCATCGGCGTCGGTCTCTGCGCGACCGCACTCGGCTACACCGGCTACCTCGAGTCCCTCGCCTACGCCCGCGAACGGCTGCAGGGCCGGCCCGTCGGCGTACCTCCTCACGAACCGCAGGTGCCGCTGACCGAGCACCCGGACGTACGCCGGATGCTGCTGGCGCAGAAGTCGTACGTCGAAGGTGCGCTCGCACTGGAGCTCTACTGCGCGCAGCTCGTCGACGACATCGCCACCCTCGACGAGTCCGCAGCCGCCGATGCCGAGCGGCTCCTCGGGCTGCTTACCCCGATCGCCAAGAGCTGGCCGTCGCAGTGGTGCGTGGCCGCCAACGACCTGGCGATCCAGGTGCTCGGCGGCGCCGGCTACACCCGCGACCACAACGTCGAGCTGCACTACCGCGACAACCGACTCAACCCGATCCACGAGGGCACCCACGGCATCCAGGGCATGGACCTGCTGGGCCGCAAGGTGATGCTCGACGGCGGCGTCGCATTGGGCTTGCTGCTCGACCGGATCCGCGCGACCACGACCCGGGCGTCGGACGCGAAGGGCCTCGGCAAGGAGTACGCCGCGGCGCTGACGCGGGCGGCCGACCGGCTCGCGGAGGTGGCCGGAGCCCTTGCAGAGTTGGGAGATCCGGCGGCCATCACCGCCGAGGCGACGGCGTACCTCGAGGCGACCGGCCACGTCGTGGTGGCCTGGCTCTGGGTGGAGCAGTGGCTCGTCGCAGTGGAGCGCGAGGGCGCCTTCTACGACGGGAAGCGCGCCGCGACGGCGTACTTCTTCAGCCGCGAGCTGCCGAAGATCCATCCGCTGCTCGACGTCGTGGCGTCCGCCGACCGGCTGACGCTCGACCTCGACCCGGCGTCCCTCTGAGGGGCTGCGGCACGATGAGCGCATGATCGTCGAGCTGCTTCCACCCCACACCGGTCGCGCCTTTGCAGCGATGCGCGCGCTGCGGCCCGCGGTCCGGGAGGAGTCGGCGTTCGTCGCCCAGGTCGATGAGCGCCAGCGCTCAGCGGGCTATCGCTTGGTCGGCTGGGTGGCCGACTACGACAGCCCGGCTCTCGCCGTGGCGGGCTTCCGCATGGGCGAGAACCTCGCCTGGGGTCGCCACCTCTACGTCGACGATCTGTCCACGGTTCCTGATGCTCGTGGCCGAGGGCACGCAGGGGCGCTGCTGGGTTGGCTACGCGACGAGGCACGCCGGCTCGGTTGCGGTCAGGTGCACCTGGACTCGGGCGTCGGCGCGGACCGCGCGGCTGCTCACCGGCTCTACTTCGCTTCCGGCTATCGCATCAGCTCCCATCACTTCCGGCTCGACGCATGAGCCCGACGCCAGGGACGGTTGGCCGCTCCGCCGAACCGCGAAAGGAGTGACCGTGACGACGACGCACCAGCCGCCGACCGTGACACTCGACCAGCTCGCGAACCGGGTGGCTGCAGCCCATCCCGAGCCCCGTGTCGTGGTCCCGGGCAACTTCGCCACACCGTGGCAGGTCGTCGACGCGCTCGATGCCGCACTCGAGCGATGGACGCTGCACCTGCTCAACCCGCAACCCGGCGTACCCACTCGTGAGGGCGCCACCGTCGAGACGTGCTTCGTGGGTCTTGGGGCGCGCAAGGCGCCGAACCTCGCCTACGTCCCCAGCCGGCTCTCGATGGTCCCGATGCTGCTGCACCGCCACCTCGTGCCGGACGTCGTCGTCCTGCACACGACGCCACCCAGGGACGGCACGGTGTCGCTGGGCATCGAGGTCAACATCCTGCCCGGAGCGATCGAGGCGGTGCGTGCCGCCGGTGGACTCGTCATCGCTGCGGTCAACCCGCATATGCCGTTCACGTACGGCGACGCCGTCGTCCCGCTCGAGGACGTCGACCTGCTCGTCGAGATCGATCAGCCCCTGCAGTCGCCGGCACACATCCCACCCGACGTGGCGTCACGCATCATCGGCGAGCGGGTTGCCGCGCGGGTGCCGGACGGCGCGACGGTACAGGCCGGCATCGGCGCCATCCCGGACGCTGCCCTCGGCGGGCTCCTGGGCCGGCGGGGACTGCGGGTCTGGTCGGAGATGATCAGCGACGGCGTACTCGCCCTCGAACGGGCCCGGTCCCTCGACGACCAGACGCCGATCCGCGCCTCGTTCCTCTTCGGCAGCCCCGAGCTCTATGAATGGGTCGACGGCAACGAGCGCGTGCGTCTGGTGCGCACCGAGAAGTGCAACGACCCCGGACGCATCGCGAACCAGCCGGCGATGGTCTCGATCAACTCCGCGTTGCAGGTCGACCTCTTCGACCAGGCCAATGCGTCCCGTGTGGGCAAACGGATCTACAGCGGCTTCGGCGGCCAGTCCGACTTCATCGTCGGAGCGCTGCACTCGCCCGGCGGCCAGGCGATCCTTGCGCTGCGCTCGTGGCATCCCAAGGCCGACGTCTCCACGATCGTGCCCATGCTGACCGAGCCGGTGACGTCGTTCATGCACAGCGCGGTGGTCACCGAGCACGGCACCGCCGAGATCATCGGCGCCGACCAGTGCACGGTCGCCGGCCGACTGATCGAGGAGGCCGCCGACCCGCGCGCCCGCGACTGGCTGCGGGAGGAGCGCGTCGCCCTCGGACTGGTCTGAGCGCTCTCGTAGGGTCGGCCCATGGACTTCGCCCCCTCGCCCCGAGCAGCCGACCTCACCGCACGCGTCCGCGCCTTCATCGACACCGAGATCGCTCCGGTCGAGGCGGCGTACCACCACGAGATCATGCGTCGCCGTCACGCCGGCGAGGACTCCTGGGCGGTCCTGCCGGAGCTTCCCGAGCTGCAGCGCAAGGCTCGCGAGCAAGGCTTGTGGAACCTCTTCCTCCCCGCCGGTCACGAGGGTCCCTACGCCGAGCGCTACGGCACCGACGGCGGTGCCGGCCTGAGCAACGTCGACTACGCGCCGATCGCCGAGCAGATGGGACGTTCGTTCCTGGCTCCGCTGGTGTTCAACTGCAACGCGCCGGACACCGGCAACATGGAGGTGCTGCTGAAGTACGGCACCCAGGAGCAGCGCGACCGCTGGCTCGACCCGCTGCTCGACGGCCGCATCCGCAGCGCGTTCTGCATGACCGAGCCCGATGTCGCCTCCTCCGACGCCACCAACATGGCCGCCACCGCTGTCGTCGACGGCGACGAGGTCGTCATCAACGGCCGCAAGTGGTGGTCCACCGGTGCCGGCTATCCCGACTGCGAGGTCCTGGTCTTCATGGGGCTGTCCGACCCCGACGCCGATCGGCACTCGCGCCACACGATGGTGCTCGTGCCGACCGACACCCCGGGGGTGAAGGTCGAGCGGATGCTGACCGCGATGGGGCAGTACGACGAGCCGCTGGGCCACGGCGAGGTGTCGTTCACTGACGTACGGGTGCCGCTGGCCAACGTCCTGCTCGGGCCAGGGCGCGCGTTCGAGATCGCCCAAGGCCGCCTCGGTCCCGGCCGGGTCCACCACTGCATGCGGCTGATCGGCTTGGCCGAGATGGCGCTCGAGCTGGCCTGCGAACGATCGCTGTCACGCGTCGCCTTCGGCAAGCCGCTGGCCAACCTCGGCGGCAACCGCGAGCGCATCGCCGAGGCGCGCATCGCGATCAACAGCACCCGACTGCTCGTGCACGACGCGGCCTGGAAGCTCGACACGGGCGGACCGATGCACGCGCTGAGCGAGGTCAGCCAGATCAAGGTCGCCGCCCCGCGCATGGCGCAGCAGGTGGTCGACTTCGCGATGCAGATCCATGGAGGCGGGGGACTGAGTGAGGACTTCCCGCTGGCCGCGGCCTGGGCCACAGCCCGTGCCCTGCGGCTGGCCGACGGGCCGGACGAGGTGCACCTGGGCATGGTGGCCCGGCTCGAGCTGGGCAGGTACGGCGCCCGCCGCTGAGAGGCACCTCACACGAGATTGGGGCGGCACGACCCCTGGCGCGGCGTACGGAGGTAAGGCTAGCCTCACCTGTTGTGATCGTGTGCCACTGCAAAGTCGTCTCCGACTCCGACATCGGCCACGCCCTCGACTGCGGGGCGCGGACGCTGGCCGAGGTGTGCAAACGGACCGGCGCCGCTCGCGCCTGCGGGACATGTGTGTTCTCCGTGAGGCAGGCTGTGACCGACCACCTCTCCCGCGATCTCGCGCCTCGAATGGAGCCTGTCCGTGCAGCCAGTTGACCCCCGCGTCGTCGAGCTCCTCAACGACGCCCTCACCTTTGAGCTCACCGTCACCAATACCTACTTCCTGCACGCCCGCATGCTCGACAACTGGGGGTTCGCCAAGCTCGGCAAGGTGTTCTACGACCTGTCGATCGACGAGATGCGCGACGCCGATGCCCTCATCAACCGCATCCTGATGTTCGACGGCCACCCCAACCTGCAGCGCCTCGGCGCGATCAAGGTCGGCGAGGACGCCGAGGAGATGCTGCGACTGGCTCTGGGCAGCGAGAAGGCGGCGGTCGCGCAGTTCAATGCCAGCGCCGAAGAGTGCCGCGCGCTCAAGGACCACGGCACCGCCGCCGTCTTCGAGGAGATGGTGCGCGAGGAAGAGCAGCACGCCGACTGGTTCGAGAGCCAGCTCGACGCCATCGAACGCGTCGGTCTCAGTGCCTACCTCGCCCAGCAGATGGAGGCCGGCGCCGGTCCCGAGTGACTTGCTGCTTCACTATGGGGTCGATCTCAGTCACGTGATGACTGAGATCGACCCCGCAAGCCTTTCCCACGACGACAGGACCTCCTCATGCCCAGCGGCACGATCCTCATCACCGGTGCAAGCTCCGGACTGGGCGAGGAGATGGCCCGGCAGTTCGCCGGACTCGGCTACGACCTCGCACTCTGCGCGCGGCGTACCGAACGGCTCGAGGCGTTGCAGGCGGAGATCGTCACGGACAACCCCGAGAGGCGGGTGTCGGTCAAGACCCTCGACGTCGTCGACGACGAGGCGGTGTTCCGCGTCTTCCGCGAGTTCGACGAGGAGCTCGGTGGGATCGACCGCGTCATCGTCAACGCCGGGCTCGGCAAGGGCGCGCCGTTGGGCACCGGCCGCTACGACGCCAACAAGGAGACCGCGATGGTCAACTTCGTCGGCGCACTGGCGCAGGCCGAGGCCGCACTCGAGATCTTCCGTCGCCAGGGCAGCGGGCACCTGGTGATGATCTCCTCGATGTCGGCGCTGCGCGGCATGCGCAAGTCGATGACGACGTACGCCGCTACCAAGGCCGGCGTCGCCCACCTGGCCGAGGGCCTGCGCTCGGAGAACATCCCCGGCGTCGACGTGTCGGTCATCTACCCCGGCTACATCCGCTCGGAGATGAACGAGCACGTGCAGCAGAAGACCCGCTTCATGGTCGACACCCCGACCGGCGTCAAGGCGATGGTCGAGGCGATCGAGAAGCGCTCGGCCAACGCGCACGTGCCGCCGTGGCCGTGGGTGCCGCTCGGCGTGGCGATGAAGGCGCTGCCGCTGTCGGTGGTCCGCAAGCTGACCTGACGGCGGTTGGTGGTCGAGGCGCCGGCGTCCCGGTGGTTTCGAGACGCCTCGCCCCTTGGGGGCTCGGCTCCTCAACCACCCAAGAGACCAACGAATCAGGTGCCGCAGAAGGTCTGATACCCGCGGCCGAACTCCTCGGGCGCAGGCTCGGCGTACCGCTCCAGACCCGGGCGTACGTCGTACGGCCGGGTCACTGCCTCCAGCAGCCGGCGCACGGGCTCGAGGTCGCCGGCGGAGCCTGCCTCCAGTGCCTCCTCGACGAGGTGGTTGCGTGGGAGGTACATCGGGTTGACCCGGCCCATCGCGTCGGGGTCGGGGGAGTGGGCACGCCAGCGCTCGAGCCACGCGTCGATCTCGGGCAGGTCGAGGAACATGCCGCGGACCGGCTCGGCGTCGCCGCGGGCGGCCTGTGCGAGGTGCCGGAAGAAGAGCGTGTGGTCGGCGCGGCTGCCCTGCATGAGCGCCAGCACGTCGGTGCTGAGGGCGACGACCGTCTCGGACTCCAGGGCAGCAGGCAGGCCGAGCTTGGCGCGCATCGCCTCGGTCCAGTGGTCGCCGTACGTCTTCTGGAACGCGGTCACCGACTCCGTGGCCAGCTCGATCGCCTTCTGCTCGTCGTCGTCGATCAGCGGGAGCAGCGCCTCGGCGAGGCGAGCGAGGTTCCACGACGCGATCGGCGGCTGGTTGCCGTAGGCGTAGCGGCCGGCGTGGTCGATCGAGCTGTAGACCGTCGCCGGGTCGAACCCCTCCATGAACGCGCACGGCCCGTAGTCGATGCTCTCGCCGGAGATCGTCATGTTGTCGGTGTTCATTACGCCGTGGATGAAGCCCACCGTCATCCACTGCGCGATGAGCGACGCCTGTGCGGCGACGACCGCATCGAGCAGCGCGAGTGCGGGCCGCTCCGCGGAGGCAGCATCCGAGTAGTGGCGTTCGATGGCGTGGTTGGCGAGGCGACGCAGCGGCTCGACGTCGCCGGTCGCCCGGACGTATTGGAAGGTGCCGACCCGCAGGTGGCTGGCCGCTACCCGGGTGAGCACGGCTCCTGGCAGCAGTGATTCGCGATGGACCGCCGAGCCCGTTGCAGTGACGGCCAGCGACCGCGTCGTCGGGATGCCAAGCGCGTGCATCGCCTCGCTGACGACGTACTCCCGCAGCATCGGCCCCACTGCCGCCAGCCCGTCCCCGCCGCGCGCGAACGGCGTACGCCCCGATCCCTTGAGGTGTACGTCGCGCAGCCCGCCCTCGCGGTCGTGAACTTCGCCGAGCAGGAGGGCGCGGCCGTCGCCGAGGCGGGGGTTGTAGTGCCCGAACTGGTGCCCGGCGTAGGCCTGCGCGACGGGCGCCGCCCCTGACGGCACGTGGTTGCCGACGAGCAGGCGGACGCCCTCGTCAGTGCGCAGGTAGTCAGCGTCGAGGCCCAGCTTGTCGGCCAGCGGCTCGTTGAGCAGCAGGAGCCGGGGCTCGGGGTGCTCCACGGCCTGCCACGGCTTGGCTAGCTCCGGCAGCGCGTCGGCGTACACCGTCTGCAGCGGGATCGTGGGGGTGAGCGTCACTCTTTCGAGAGTACGTCGGGCGTGGCGGAGCCGAGGGCCTGCTCGGTCAGCTCGCGTCCCAGCGCGATCATCTCCGCGCCTCGATGGAAGTCCAGGGTGCGCGCGGCATTGCGGGGGACCGTCACCAGCACGTCCGGCGGATAGCCCGCCATCCGGTAGCGCGCGATCATGCTCTGCATCGACTCGATCGACAGCTGCATCACGTCGAGCATGCCGAGGCCGGCAGGAAGCGTGGAGTCGTCGACCGGCTCCGGCGGCGCCTCCTCCGCTGCGGTGCCACGGCTGGTCTCGAACCGCGCCGTCACGCGGCGTACGGCGTCGGACTCGAGCACCTGGCTCAGGCCGCGACGGAAGCGGCCCTGCCACTCCTGCTCGGGCTGCTCCTCGGCCGACTCGCGCACCGGCGACTTGGCGCGCTCCTCCTCGGGGTCGACCGGGTCGCCGGAGACCTGCACCGCCACGGTCAGGTCGGCCTGCAGTGCCGACAGGGGCGCGAGGGGGATCGGGTTCAGCATGCCGCCGTCGGCGAGCAGCCGGCCGTTGTGCATCACGGGAGTGATGAAGCTGGGCAACGCGATCGAGGCCCGGATCGCGGTCTCGACCGGGCCGTCCTGGAACCAGATCTCCTTGCGGGTCAGCAGATCCGTGGCGACAGCAGTGAACGGCACGTCGAGGTCGGCGAAGGTGGCGCCCTCGAGGAGCTCGCTCACCCGCGCCATCAGCTTCTCGCCGCGGAACGCTCCCGGCGCGCGGAACGACGGGTCCAGCAGTCGGAAGACGTCGCGCTGGGTCATCGCGGCCACGGTCTCGGCGTACGCCGGCAGCTTGCCGGCGGCATGCAGGCCGCCCACCAGCGCACCCATCGAGGTGCCCGCGACACCGACGATCTCGTAGCCGCGCTCCTCGAGGACCTGGATCACGCCGATGTGCGCGTAACCGCGGGCGCCGCCGCTGCCGAGGGCGAGAGCCACGCGCGTGGAGTTGGTCACCGCGCCGATGTTAGGAGGGCGTCCGGTCACTACGCTGCGCCGGGTGGAGGCACTCGTCGTCGGTCTGGGCCTCGGGCTCGCTGCCGGCATCAGCCCAGGACCCCTGTTGTTCCTGGTGATCGGCTCGGCGCTGCGCGGAGGCTGGCCCGCCGGCGTACTCGCGGCCAGCGCACCGCTGGTCACCGACGCGCTGGTGATCGCCGGCACCCTGCTGGTGCTGGACCGGCTGCCCGATCAGGCACTCGGCTACGTCGCGCTGGCCGGAGCGGCGTTCGTCGCCTGGGCCGGCGTGCAGACCGTCCGCGAAGCACCCCAAGCGCGCCTGGTCCCCACGGACGCGGTCGGCCGGGACGTGGCGCGTCAGGCTCTGGCCCGTGCCGGCGTCGTCAACCTGCTCAGCCCGCACCCGTGGGTGTTCTGGGGCACCGTGCTGGGGCCGCTCGTGGTCACGACCTGGGCGGACCAGCGGCTCGGCGCGGTCGCGCTCGTGGCCGGGTTCTACGTCACGATCGTCGGCTCGAAGGCCGTCATCGCCATCCTGGTCGCGCGTGGCCGCGAGCGCATCGGCGAGACCGGTTACCGCCGAGCACTCCTCGGCGCCGGCGTCCTGCTGATCCTCGCGGCCGTCTTCCTCGCCGTCGAGTTCCTGCCCGTGGTCTGGTGATGGCCGCGGCCGGATTACCTGGGTATGTCGGCGTTCCTGCACTTCCCCCGGGTTGCAACGCTGGGGGAGTGCAGGTCTTCCTGCATACCCAGGTAAACCTGGCGGCGGCGCCGATCAGGTGCCTGCGCCCAGATGCCCGCTCAGGCGGGAGTGCATCGCGGCACTGGCCTGGTTGAGGCCGACGATCTGCACGTTGCGGCCCTTGGACTCGAACTTGTGCTGGATCGCGTCGAGGGCGGCGACCGTCGAGGCGTCCCAGACGTGGGCGTTCGACAGGTCGATGATCACGTTGCGGGGGGCGCCGTTGTAGTCGAACTGTGAGTACAGGTCGTTGCTGGTGGCGAAGAAGAGCGCGCCGGTCACGGCGTACACGTGTGTGTCGGGGTCCGGTGCGGCGACCTGCGCCACCTCGGTCAGATGCGCCACCCGGCGGGCGAACAGCACCATCGCCACGAGCACCCCGACCCCGACGCCGATCGCGAGGTTGTGCGTGGCGACGACTGCGACCACGGTGGAGACCATCACGACGGTCTCGGCGCGAGGCATCCGCCGCAACGTGCTCGGGTGCACGCTGTGCCAGTCGAAGGTCGCGATCGACACGACGATCATCACCGCCACGAGAGCGGCCATCGGGATCACCGCCACTAGGTCGCCGAGACCCACGACCAGGATCAGCAGGAACACCCCGGCCAGGAACGTCGAGATCCGCGTGCGGGCGCGCGAGACCTTCACGTTGATCATCGTCTGGCCGATCATCGCGCAGCCGCCCATGCCACCGAAGAAGCCGGTGACGACATTGGCCGCGCCCTGGCCGAGGGTCTCGCGGGTCTTGTCGGAGTGCGTGTCGGTGATGTCGTCGACCAGCTTGGCGGTGAGGAGCGACTCCAGGATCCCGACCAGCGCCATCGCCAGGGCGTACGGCGCAACGATCTCGAGCGTCTGCCAGGTGAAGGGGACGTCGGGGATCAGCAGTGAAGGCAGCGACTCGGGCAGCTCGCCCTCGTCGCCGACGGTGGGTACGGCGATCGCGGCGCCGACCGTGAGCGCGGTGAGTACGACGATCGCGACCAGGGGTGCAGGGACCACGTCGGTGAGCCGGGGGAGCAGGAAGATGATCGCCAGACCGGCCGCGACAAGCGCGTAGACGACGACGGGCACGTCGACCAGGTGCGGCAGCTGTGCCATGAAGATCAGAATCGCCAGCGAGTTGACGAAGCCGACCATGACCGAGCGTGGGAGGAAGCGCATCAGCTTGGCGACGCCGAGCAGTCCGAGGGCGAGCTGGAAGACACCGCCGACGATCACGGTGGCGAGCAAGTAGTCCACCCCGTGGTCGCGCACGACTGGCGCGATCACCAGCGCGATGGCGCCGGTGGCAGCGCTGATCATCGCCGGGCGGCCACCGAGGAACGCGATCGTCACCGCCATCGTGAACGACGCGAAGAGGCCCAGTCTCGGGTCGACGCCGGCGATGATGGAGAACGAGATCGCCTCAGGGATGAGCGCCAGGGCCACGACGAGACCGGCGAGCACCTCGGTCCGCAGCCGGCGCGGCGACCTCAGCGCCGCACGGACGGAGAACGACTCATCCTCGTCGACTTCGGGCACGTGGACGGGGACCGGAGTTTGGGCAGACACGTGCGTCGAGCCTACGCGAGACGCGTCTTGCGAAGGTCGGTGCGGAGATGGACGTCACACGCGGTAGGATGGAGCCAGCACTGATCCAGGATCGCGCTTCTGCCTTCCGGATCTGTGAAGCGGTCACCCCGTGACCGTGGTCTCGCAGGTGGTGGGCCGACACCGGCCGAGTGACACGGCTATCCCCCAGCCCCCGGGACCTGATGAGCATGTCCGTCACGGCGATACGACGCCTCCTGGTCGACGGTTCGACCGGCGTACGCCGTCCGCCGCGGACGCGGAAACACTCCTGAGGAGGAGTCCTTGGCTCGACGAGGCCAACGCCAGAGCTCGGCACGACGCAACCCGCCCCGCGATCAGCAGCGCAACGGGCAAGCACGGGACAACGAGGGCATCATCCCGGTCCTGGCTCGCGCCGTGCGCGAGGTCGAGAACGCTGTTCAGCGTCGTGCGGTGCTGCAGTCCACGCGGACGAAGTTCCAGGTCATCGCGTTGCTCGTCCGCGAGGAGCGCGCGCGCATCAAGGACGACACGACTGCCTCCGAGACGCACCGCGCCGCCGAGCTCAAGCGCCTCGACGGGATCGCCACCATCCTGGCCAAGACGGCCGCGCAGGAGCCGTCGCTGCTCAGCCATCTCGACGAGAACGCCGCGGTCAGTGACGCCGCGAAGGCACTGCGCAAGCGCATGATCGAGGCCGCGGGTCTCGAGGTCGAGGAGGAGCCGGACACCGAACCGGACGACGACGTGCTGCACGAGCGGCGGGTCGTGCCGCAGTCGGTGCGGGCACGCCAGCTCGCAAACCCGTTCCTGGCGCCCGACTTCAGCATCCTCGACATCAAGAAGCCACGGACGCACCGGCTCGCGGGATGGGAGCTGCTCGGGCCGCTCTTCCGCTCCTTCGAGTACGCCGCCGACGGCGCCGCGACCAGCATGCAACTGCCCGACCCTGGCGACCTCAAGCTGCCGCGGGGCCGCGAGCTGATGCCGCACCAGGCGCAGTTGATCGCGGCCGCCAAGAAGGGACACCGCACGTTCCTGCTGGCCGACGAGCCCGGGCTCGGCAAGACCGCGCAGGCGTTGCTCGCCGCCAAGGCCGCCAACGCCTACCCGCTGCTGGTGGTGGCTCCCAACGTCGTCAAGACCAACTGGGCCCACATA